>JBJTMG010000002.1:0-7580 GCA_046063415.1 Micrococcales bacterium | reverse complement strand
CCATCGATGCCCGGAGCCCCTGGGGCGCCAGTGGCCCCGGGTTCACCGGCTGGACCCACCAGAGCCCGCAAAAAGTCGGTCTCAGATCCAGAATTTCCGGCGTCAAGCCAAAGCTGGTACGCACTTGGGCCGTCAGCGCCGTTCTTGCCGTCACTGCCGGCAGTTCCGTTGACGCCATCGCTACCGATGTATCCGTCGGCACCGGGCTGACCCACTAGAGCGTCGAAAAAGTCCTGCAGGGTGCCATCGTGGCCCGAAGCCAACCACAGACCGTAGGCGCTGATCTTGTCTAGGTTGACCACGCCGTTGGTGTTGCCCGTTGAATCGGAGTAGGTGGGGCATGGAACCGACGCAGCCTTGTTCACAGGAGTAACGACTCCAAGGGCTAAGAGAATTGCGAGCGTGAGAGCAACCACGCCGACGCCGGCTCCAGCAAATGCAAAGTACTTTGAAAAACGATCTACCCAAGCTTTGAACTTGATGCCTCTTGAAGATGCGGCTTCAAACTTGTGAAGATTTTGCTCTGACACTTTTGCCCCCTAGTTGCCTTGACTTCACACTAGCGGGGAATGCCCGTTCGGTGCCGAATTATTTTTCGAGGTGCAATCCCAGCGAGTCAAAGTAGCTGTTCATGCCATCGGTGGTGGCCTGAATCTGCTCCTCTGGCATCTCACCAAACTGGCTGAACTTGACCCAGGACTTCTGAGGGCCGCGAGCCTCAAACTCAACCTTGACCTTGTGGTGCGGGGCCTGGGGGTCTTTGGCGGCAAACTCCTCGGGAGACTGCGTGTAGCACATGGTGTGTTCAAGCTTCGCGAGGTGCTCGACATTGCTGTACCAACCGTAAAAGTAGGCAACGAAACCGTAGTCGGGAACGTCAATCGCAGTGCTCCATAGCCCGCCATCGATGGCCTCCGAGCTCACGCTACCCGGAACCGTGTCCAGCACCGTTGGGTGGTACCACGCCTCAAGTTCTTGCGCGTCGGTCCAGGCCTGCCACAGGCGCTCAACCGGTACGTTGTACTCGCGCTCAACGCTGTAGAGAAAATCGTGTTTCATTTTGTTCCTTTCGCGCACTCGGTTGGCTCAACTAGACGTTGAAGCGGAACTCCACCACGTCGCCGTCTTGCATCACGTAGTCCTTGCCCTCCATGCGGACCTTGCCGGCGGCCTTGGCGTCAGCCATTGAGCCGGCAGCCATGAGGTCATCGAAGGAGACAATTTCTGCCTTAATGAACCCACGCTCAAAGTCGGTGTGGATCACACCTGCAGCCTGAGGAGCCTTCCAACCCTTGCGAATGGTCCAGGCACGCGCCTCTTTTGGACCCACGGTCAGGTAGGTCTGCAGGCCCAGGGTGTCGAACCCGATTCGGGCGAGCTGGTCAAGCCCCGATTCATCCTGGCCAAGCGAAGCAAGTAGCTCGGCGGCTTCGTCGTGATCTAGGTCGATTAGTTCGCTCTCAACCTTGGCGTCTAAGAAAACCGCCTCGGCTGGAGCAACAAGGTCGGCCAACGCCTTCTTCTTTGCGGCGTCAGTCAAAATGCTTTCGTCAACGTTGAAAACGTAAATGATTGGCTTGCTGGTGAGCAGCCCGAGTTCCTTGATTGGCGTCAGGTCAACTTTGCTGCTGCTGAGTGGCTTGCCGGTGTCTAGCACCGCGAGCGCTTCATCAATAGCCTCGAGCGCGGCAGGTTCGGCCTTCTTGCCCTTGACCTCTTTTTCAATGCGCGGACGCACCTTGTTCAGGGTCTCCATGTCAGCCAAAACCAACTCGGTGTTAATGGTCTCAATGTCGCTGGCGGCATCAACCTTGCCATCGACGTGAACCACGTCGCCATCGATGAATCCGCGCACAACCTGCGCAATGGCATCTGCCTCACGGATGTTGGCCAGGAACTTATTGCCAAGACCCTCGCCCTCGCTGGCGCCGCGCACGATGCCCGCAATGTCCACGAACGAAACCGGTGCGGGCAGCAAGCGCTCCGATCCGTACATTTCGGCCAGCTTTCCAAGTCGGGCGTCGGGTAGGTTCACCACACCCACGTTTGGCTCAATGGTTGCGAACGGATAGTTCGCCGCCAGAACGTTGTTCTTGGTGAGTGCATTAAAGAGGGTCGACTTGCCAACGTTTGGCAGTCCCACGATTCCGATAGTTAGGGCCACGAGATACGAGTTTAATTGCCTTGTGTCCCTGAACTTTACGGCGATCGATTTTGAGACCGCCAACGGCTCCCCCGCCAGCCCGTGCGCGGTGGGTTTGGTGCGCGTTCGAGATGGGCGTGTGGCAGACAGTTTCTCAATGGTTTTTGCACCTCCGCTTGGTTACAGGTGGTTTCATCCGGGCAATGTGAACATTCACGGAATTCGCCCAAGTGATGTCACAGACGGACCGTTTTTTGAAGAGATCTACCAGCTGATGCTTGATTTCATTGGTGACGATCTGCTAGTTGCACATAACGCCCCCTTTGACATGGGTGTGCTTCGAGCCTCGCTAACCCAAGTTGGCGCGCCAATTCCCGACCTGCAATACGCCTGTTCTGTGCAGGTGAGCCGCAAGGCCTGGCCCGGACTTGATTCGCACCGACTAAACGCGGTCGCCTACCGAATCGGCATTGAGGAGTTCAAGCATCACGACGCCCTAGCCGACTCAGAGATCTGCGCGCAGATAATCATTGCGGCAGCCAAGCACTTTGGTGTTGAAGACATCGATGGCTTGGCTGCCGAAGCCAAGATCAAACTCAAGCCGCTGATTACCTCCTAAATGTCGGATGCAGGTGGCATACTCACCGCATGGACGTACTTCTTTATGTAGTTGTTGGTTTGATCATTGGCGCAGTCGCTGGCTACCTGATTGGCGCAGCACGTGGCAAGGGTGCCGGGCTCAGTTCTGATTCCCGGAATTTTGAAGCTGAGCTCGCAGCAGCGAACGCGACCATTCAGGGACATCAGGCTCGAATCGATGAACTCAAAGCCGAGATTGTGGCCCGCGATGCGAAAGCTCAGCAAGAAAATCAGATCTTGCAGGCCCTTGCACCAGTTCGTCAGCAACTCACGGACATGCAGGCAAAAGTCAACACCATGGAAACCCAGCGGGTAGACCAGTACGCCAAACTCGAAAAAGACATTCTTCAAAGCATCGATGTCACGAACAAGCTCAACTCGCAGACTCGAGCCCTGGCTACCGCCATGAGCGACAACCGTGTACGCGGTAAGTGGGGAGAAATCCAACTTGAGCGAATCGTTGAAGCTGCTGGCATGCTCAACCGGGTTGATTTCACAACTCAAACCAACACCGAAAACGAATCTGGTTCAGGCATCAAACCTGACTTGGTAATCCATCTTCCTGGCAAACGAGCCATTCCTGTGGACTCCAAAGTTCCTTTTGATGCCTTCCTCAAGGCAATGGAACTAGATGACACAACCGACCCGGTCCAGGCGGTTGAACGCAAAAACCTCATGGACAAACACGTGGCGGATCTTCGCGGTCACATCAAGGCGCTAGGAAACAAAAAATACTGGGAGGGTTTTGCTAACTCCGCCGACTACGTAATTGCCTTCATACCAAGCGAGAACTTGCTTGCGGCAGCAATGGAACATGACCCGACTCTTGGAGAGTATGCACTTTCAAACAAGGTAGCGCTGGCTACGCCCATGAACTTGTTCTCAACTCTGAAAACTGTGGCGCTGATCTGGCAAAACACCACCGACCAGGAAGCCTTGAACCACGTGATTCAACTTGGCAAAGACCTTTTTTCTCGGTTATCGGTTGTTGCTGACCATGCAGCAAACGTCGGAAAGCACCTTGAGAACTCAGTCAAGGCATACTCCAAGTTCGTTTCCAGTCTTGAGCGCAACCTGTTCACCACAGCTCGTGAGATCAACAAACAAGAAGTTACCCAGTTTGGCGAGTACAAGATTGAAGAGCCCAAGCAAATTGAGGCGACTCCAACCAAGTTTTCAAAGTTTGAAATCAATGAGACATCCACTGACCTTGAGGGTGACTCAGACGAGCTCGAGCAAGACAAGTAGCAATAAATAACTGTTAAGCACTGCAAACAACTAAATCCGAAGCCTCGAGTTTGGATTTCAACTAATACCGAAGCAACACAAGATTGTTGGTTTATGCCACAAACTGGCAAATCGGTATACTTTTGCGAGAGCGTGCGTACAACGGAGTTTGCCGCAGATACACAGCCGAACTCCAAATCTTCGGCAGCCAACAGAAACATTCGAGGAGTTTCTAATGACCGGCACCTCCTTGGGCGCACCAGTTGTGACCCTGACGCCAGCACCAGTACTTGACCGCACCTACTTTGTCTCAAAGGTTGCAGTCGGTGGCGTCAATCGCGCCCAGGCCGTTGGCGAAGAACTTGCCGGCAAGGGAATCAACGTTTCTCGCGCACTGCACGTGGCGCACATCAAGGCTCCCGGCGTAGTGCCAATTGGAAACTCCGACCCAACCGTTTTGGACCGCACCAACTCCAGCAGCTTCATTACCCCGCTATGGGTCGACGGCGACCTTCGCGTATCAACCACAATCGTTGAAGATGATGGCGCAACCACTCGCATCACGGAAACACCTCGGGCACTCTCACAGGCCGACTGGGAATCCGTCATAGATCTAACCGAACAAACTGTGAAAGCTAACCACGCCAAGTGGCTTGTGGTGGCTGGAGCTCACCCGCTGATCAAAGAGACCGGCGACTTTGTGGACATGACCCCGCTGTTTGATCGCATGGATGCCCTGGGTGTGCGAGTTGTTCTAGACACCAGCGGTCAGCCGCTAATCAAGTGGGCTCGTTCCGGCCGGGTTGCGGTCATCAAACCAAACTGCGAGGAACTGGCAACCGCCGTTGGGCGTCCGCTGACAACCATCGGTGATGTCATTGATGCTGCCCATGAGCTCTGCGAGCACGGCATTCAAGCTGTTCTAGCCAGCCTTGGCGGCGATGGAATCATTGCCGTCACCAAAGATGGCTACGTTGGGGCGCGAACCAACCCGGTCAAAGTCAGTAACACCGTGGGTGCCGGTGACGCAACACTGGCAGGTTTCTTGTCAGCCGTTGGCCCAAATCCGCTTCCCGCGGGTGAGACCGTACTGGGTGTTGGCTTCGATGTCATTCACGGCGTGGCCACCGCGGTGCGCTGGGGAGCTGCCAAAGTCACTCAGGCCACCTCGGGACTCAAGACTGTGGACAACCTGCCCGAGTCGTTCATCAACGAAAACCCAGACCGCAGCAAGTTGCTAGACGAGCCTGCGCTTCCGGAAGCCTAGATTTCGACCCTGCCAGGTTCCGAGTTAGGAAGCTTTTGGCATTTTGACGTCTAGCACCTGAGCAAAACCAAGATCGCTGTCCAAGACGAAACTTTGCAGGCTGAGGTGCTCGTCGGTTTCGCGAATTCCCTTGACCAAGAGACCATCGGTGACTCCCGTGAGCACAAACACGAAGCGCTCCCCCGAAGCCAGTTCGTTTAGCTCGAACTTCTTTTCTATGTCGTAACCCGCATCAAGAGCCGCGGTCATTTCGTCTGGGGTAAGTGGCATAAGGCGCCCCTGCATGAAACCACCCAGCACCTGAATGGCGCAAGCCGTAACAACGCCCTCGGGATTCCCGCCGATTCCAAGGAGCATATCGACCCCGCTGCCTTCGGTTGCAGCGGCAACAGCCATGGCAACATCGCCTTCGGCAAAACGAACCCAGGTTGCCCCAAAATCTTGAACGCGGCCAATCAGGTCCTCGTTTCGAGGCTTATCAATAATGGCAACCTGAACCTCGCTGATCTCAACCCCCTTGGCATCGGCTAGCAGCTGAATGTTCTTTTCTGGAGTGAAGTCAAGATCCAGCAGCCCGCGACCAACAGGTCCGGCAACGATTTTCTGCATGTAGTAAACCTCGGGAGCAGCCATCATGGCACCGCGTTCGGCGGCGGCCATTACGCTCACTGCCCCTGGCACGCCGTGGGCGGCAAGTGCTGTTCCATCTACCGGGTCCACAGCGATGTCCCAATCCAGAGGTCGCCCGCCACCAATAACCTCGCCCGTGTACAGCATGGGCGCTTCATCTTTTTCACCCTCGCCAATGACTACCACCGCACCAAAGTTTGCTGTTCTAAGTGAGTCGCGCATGGCATCTACCGCGGCACCGTCTACCGCGTACTTATCGCCACAGCCAACAAGGGGCCAAGCACCCGCGGCTGCGGCTATCGTTGCAGCAAATATGTCCATGGCCGGAGCGCCCAGATGCGGTGAGGTCATTGGCTTTTCTCCTGACGGCGCGGTAACTATCTTGCTAACATCATAGGAAAGCCCCCAACGTTGCCTTTATTTAGGAGTTAGCCGTGCCCGTTGCATCGCCAGATCAGTACCTAGAAATGCTTGACCGCGCCAAAAAGGGTGGCTTTGCCTACCCGGCAATCAACGTGAGCAGCTCGCAGACGCTAAACGCAGCCCTTGCTGGTTTGGCTGAGGCTGGCTCCGACGGCATCATTCAGGTGACCACCGGCGGCGGCGACTACTGGAGCGGCCCAACCATTAAGAACATGGCCTCGGGTGCCGCTGCCATGGCCGCGTTTGCGCGCGAGGTAGCCAAGAACTACGGAATCACCGTTGCTCTTCACACCGACCACTGCGCCAAGCACCAGCTGGACGCTTTTGTGCGACCACTTATTGCCATTTCGCAAGAGCGCGTTCGCAACGGCCAGGATCCACTGTTCAACTCTCACATGTGGGATGGCTCGGCTGTTCCAATGGCCGAAAACCTTGAGATTGCCAAGGAAATGCTGGCACTCACCAAGGGAATTGGTGCGGTGCTTGAGATTGAGGTTGGTGTAGTTGGCGGCGAGGAAGACGGCGTTGAAGGTGGACACGGCGAGCACCTCTACACCACCCCTGCCGATGGCCTGCAGACCGCAGAAGCGCTGGGGCTTGGCGAAAACGGCCGATACATGGTCGCACTGACTTTTGGTAACGTTCACGGAGTTTACAAGCCTGGAAATGTTCAGCTAAAACCAGAACTTCTTGGTGAGATCCAGGCTGCGGTTGGCGCAAAGTACGGCAAGGATAAGCCTTTCGACCTAGTTTTCCACGGTGGATCCGGCTCAACCCCAGAGGAAATCGCTCTGGCCGTTAGCCACGGTGTAATCAAGATGAACATTGACACCGATCTTCAGTACGCATTCACCCGCCCAATTGCCGCCCACATGTTCACAAACTACGATGGCGTGCTAAAGGTAGACGGTGAAGTAGGAAACAAGAAGGCTTACGACCCACGCGCCTGGGGCAAGATCGGCGAGGCCGGAATGTCGGCCCGCGTAATCGAGGCCGCACAGGAACTGGGCTCGGCCGGAAAGAGCATGTCTCTCTAGCTAATACTTACCCAAGATACGAGCCAGGAACTCTCGAGTTCTTGGCTCGCTTGGGTTAAGCAGAATGTCTTCTGGCTTACCAGATTCCACTACACGACCCTTGTCGACAAACACCACTTGATCGGCTACCTCTTGGGCAAACCGAATTTCATGGGTAACGACAACCATGGTCCATCCCTGTTTTGCCAAATCACGCATAGTGCCCAGAACTTCT
>JBJTMG010000026.1:0-3123 GCA_046063415.1 Micrococcales bacterium | reverse complement strand
GGCGAGTTCGGCCCAATCCCGGGTCTACTGGTCTGGGCCGCCCTTGCGGTAGCCGGTGGAGCGTTGGTCATGAACCGCACCAAGTTTGGTCGTCACGTTCGTGCTACCGGTGGAAACCTGGTTGCTGCCGGATACACCGGTGTCAACACCGCCAAGGTCAAGTTCATGGTTCTGCTTGGGTCAGGCTTGTTCGCCGCCCTTGCCGGAATGCTCTACGCGGGTCGCCTTCAGTCGGGCCGTTTCCAATGGGGAACCGGTGACGAGCTCTCGGTTATCGCAGCGGTAATCCTTGGTGGCACCAGCCTGTTCGGTGGTCGCGGTCAGGTAATCGGTTCGCTCTTTGGCGCCCTATTCGTAGGACTAGTCAACAACGGTCTGATTCTTGCAGGCCTCGATGTCAGCCAGCAGCAGGTTGTTCGCGGCGCCATCATCATCATCGCGGTTGCGCTCTCCCGAAAGAAGTAAGCACATGTCCCAACAACTTCGGGCCGGCATCATCGGTGGCGGCTTTATGGCTCGCGTGCACAGCCGTGCCATTAGAGACTCGGGTCACCTGATCTCGGGTATCGCCAGTTCCAGTTTTGACTCGGCTGTCAGGGCCGGTGCTCAGCTTGGAATCTCGCGGGTATTCGAGACCTGGCAGGCCTTGGTTGAATCCCCAGATATCGACGTGGTGCACATTTGCACACCAAACGAGTTTCACGCCGAAATGGTCATTGCGGCTGCTAACGCGGGCAAGCAGATTGTTTGCGAAAAGCCGATCTCGGTTTCGTTTGAGGAAGCACAGCAGATTCGCAGTGCGGTTGAAGCCAGCGGTTCTGGTTTCGCAGTGCCATTTGCCTACCGTTTTTATCCTGCGGTTCGTGAAATGCGCGACCGCATTCAAAGCGGCGAGGCTGGGCCAATCCACCTGATTCACGGCGCTTATTTGCAAGACTGGTTGGCCTTGGAGGGCTCAAATAACTGGCGAGTCGATTCGGTTGCGGGCGGGCTATCGCGCGCATTTGCCGACATTGGAACCCACTGGTGCGACCTCATGGAGTTCGTTTCGGGTGACCGCATTGTGGCCCTCATGGCCAACACCTCCAAGGCCTACCAGTCACGTTCGGGGCGTTTGGTTCAGAACGAGGATGCCGCCACGATCATCTTTGAAACCGAGAGCGGAGCAACCGGTTCTTTGACGGTTAGCCAGGTCTCCCACGGTCGAAAGAACCAGCTCAAGATCGAGCTTGACGGCGCGCTGGCTTCGTACACCTTCAACCAGGAGCGCCCAGATGCGCTGTTTGTTGGTGGGCAGAGTTCTAACCAGGTGGTCGTTAGCGGACACGAAACGCTGACCTCTCAAGATGCGAAGAGACTTGCGGTGGTTCCATCGGGGCACCCTCAGGGCTACCAAGATGCCTTTAACGCTTTGGTGGCAGATGCCTATGCTGGATTCCAAGGGAAGTCAGTCTTTGGAGTTCCCGGGTTGACAGACGGAGTGCGGGCCTCGGCTCTGGTTGATGCCGTACTGGAATCGGCCGCGACCAAGCAGTGGGTCAAGGTTGAATCGGTTCACCGCAACTTGGTGGCAAGCCGGTTGGCAAGCTAAGAAGGGTTCAAAATGACGCGACCAGTTACGTTGTTCACCGGCCAGTGGGCCGACTTGAAGCTTGAGGAAATTGCCAAGCTTGCAAGCCAGTGGGGTTACGACGGCCTAGAGATTGCCTGCAGCGGCGAGCACCTAGACGTTGAGCGCGCGGCAACCGATGACGCCTATATTGCCGAGCGCTTGGGCATTTTGGAAAAGTACAACCTGAAGCTATTTGCGATCTCGAACCACCTGACCGGTCAAGCCGTGTGCGATAACCCAATTGACTTTAGGCACAAGAACATTCTTGGGTCTGGTGTCTGGGGCGACGGCGATGCCGAGGGGGTTCGGCAGCGAGCCGCCCAAGAGCTAAAGCAGACCGCAGTTGCCGCTAGGCGCCTAGGCGTTGACACGGTGGTTGGGTTCACCGGCTCGTCAATTTGGCAGTACGTTGCAATGTTCCCGCCGGTTGGGCCCGAAGTTATCGAGGCAGGGTACGACGACTTTGCTAAGCGCTGGAATCCAATCATGGATGTCTACGACTCCGAGGGCGTTCGTTTTGCCCTTGAAGTTCACCCATCTGAAATTGCCTACGACTACTACACGACCGTGCGCACCCTGGCCGCCATTGACAATCGCCCAGCGTTTGGCCTCAACTGGGACCCAAGCCATATGCACTGGCAAGACATTGACCCGGTCAACTTCATTTTGGACTTTGCCGACCGCATTTACCACGTGGACTGCAAGGACACTTTTGTGCGCAAGAACGACGGCCGCGTTGGTCGTTTGGGCTCGCACCTGAGCTGGGATGACCCGCGCCGAGGTTGGACCTTTGTGTCAACCGGTCACGGCCAGATCGACTGGGAGTCTTCGTTTAGGGCGTTGAACAGCATTGGCTACAGCGGCCCCATTTCGGTTGAGTGGGAAGATGCCGGCATGGATCGCCTACACGGTGCAGCCGAAGCGGTTGGTTTCATTCGGTCGTTGCTGTGGAAAGTTCCTCAGCAATCTTTCGACGCTGCCTTTACACAGGAGAAATAGTGGCCGGAATTTGCACAGTTGTTGCTGTCTTCACCCCAAAGCCCGAATACCGCGATGAGATTCGCGATCTGCTCTACCGAATCACGCCACTAGTTCACTCGGAGCCGGGCTGTGAGTTCTACACAATGAACCAAGACGTTCAGGGCCGCTTTGTGCACATTGAGGCCTGGACAACTCGGCAAGACTGGATCGACCACATGGAACGCCAGACGGTCAAAGACATTTTGGCTGGGGTAGAGGGCAAGCTTGAGCGCGAGGTTGAGGTCTACGAGTTGTACAACGTGCCAACCGGTGACTCTGGCAAGGGTTCGCTGGCGGCAGCCGCACCTGGCAGCGCTGCCTAGACCCAGCTCTCTTTACTGGACCAGATCGGCAATCTGACCAGCAATCAATTGGCGGTCGGCCTCATCTTTTATTGCATCGATGGCTCGCAGCGCCGAGTCGAGCGCACCCTGGAACTCGGGCGATCCGGCACACTTGAGCGCGCGGGCATAACCCTCCAGCGCCGAAGC
>JBJTMG010000025.1:0-2688 GCA_046063415.1 Micrococcales bacterium | reverse complement strand
GGAGCCTTGGCCAAAGCCGAGCGAATGATTGATGAACTCGCAGACCAGTGCTTCGAGGCACTCAGCCTTCTTGACATCTCAGAACCGGCACGCGATCAGCTGCGAGGGCTAGCACAAAAAGTTATCAAGCGCGACGCCTAGAAGCAAGCAGGGCATCCCCGCAAAACGACCCCTTTGGTTGGTCCTAGCCCAGGGTTTGCGCGGCCCGACGGACCGGACTCTTTTTTCCCTCCAAGAGGGCCGCCATAGGAGTTGTTCCAAGGGATTCCTCGGGAGTGTACAGCCACTCGAGGATTCCCTGCTGGTCGAGACCACAGTCCATTAGTAAGAAGATTGTGCCCCTAAGGCTTGGAAGCGGCTCACCGTTCTGTATGGCGTCGGCAGGAATCTTCCGCACCCCATCGATGCGCGCTTCAATGAGGACATGCTCCTCAAGTAGGCGGTGCACCTTGCCCAGTGGCAGGTTGAGAATTTCGGCAACTTCTGGAATTGAAAGCCAAACTACCTTGGCCAAAACATCGTTCACTCCTATAGATTGCCACACACCCTGAGTGTTTAGTGATAATCGGCGTTTTCGGTGCGGTGAAAAACTAGGCTATGGGTAGTGCGTTTCTGAATAGAGAGTTTCATGGCTGAGCAAGATCTAGTAAACAGAATGGTGGCTGATCGCTACCGAGTTGTGCGCTTGATTGCACGCGGCGGCATGGCAAGTGTCTACCTTGCCGAAGACACCAGACTTGAACGACCATGCGCTCTTAAGGTGATCTACGCTCATCTGGCCGAAGACCCAAAGTTTCGTGCAAAGTTCACGCGTGAAGCAAAGGTGGCAGCGAGAGTCAGCCACCCGAACCTGGTAAACGTCTTTGATCAGGGTGAAGACAACGGCGTCATCTTTCTAGCCATGGAATACGTGCCTGGCATGACCTTGCGCGACGCCATGAATAAGTTTGGCGCTCTCAGCCCCGCCCGCACCTTAGAGCTCTTTGAACCCGTGGTTCAGGGTCTCGCCGCAGCTCACGGCGCTGGAATCCTCCACCGAGATCTAAAACCTGAAAACGTCTTCTTATCAGATGACGGCAAGGTAAAACTTGGTGATTTCGGTCTCGCCCGAGGAATCGATGCCAACACACAGACCGGATCTCTGATCGGAACCGTCGCTTACCTGTCCCCTGAACTAATCACCCGAGGCGCAACTGACGCCCGAAGTGACATTTATGCCGCTGGGATCATGCTTTTCGAAATGCTTACCGGCACTCAACCATTCAAGGGCAACGAAGCCGCTCACATTGCCCACCAACACACAATGGCCAGCATGCCCAAACCCTCTTCGGTTTACAACGGCGTTCCTCCGCTGCTCGATGAAGTGGTGCTCTGGGCAACAGCCAAGAATCCAGAGCATCGGCCAAAAAACGCAATGGTTCTGCTCGAAGTTCTGCGTCGGGTTACCGAAGAGATTCGCGCTGGCCGTGGAGCGACCACTCGCTTGAACCTTCCCGTGGATGCAATGGGGAATCCCACTATCGCCTACCCCGGCGGCATCACCATTCCCGAGGGACCAGACTTTATTCCGGCGACCACCACCTCAATAGACGGAGGCTTCGGCAGCGCCGGTGGCCGAAACATACCTCCTGGCGCCATGGATACCACCGTAATTTCCAAGGTAAAGCCAGTCGCAAGCAAACTGAACAACCTTGCCCAGGCCAGAAAGGCTCGAGCAAAATGGGTAACCTCATTGGTTGTATTAACTACCCTTGCGGGGGCCGGTGCCGGTTGGTGGTTCGGATCCGGACCAGGTGCAATTAGCCCGGTACCAGATCTTCAGAATCGCACGGTAGAACAGGCAAAAACAGCACTGGCTCCGTTCGACGCTCAAATTGAGATTCAACCCGAGAACTCGGCCACCGTGCCTAAAGATCTAGTCATTAGGACCTTTCCAGATGCCGGCAGTTTCTTTTGGCGCGGCAACAAAGTAACTCTGTACACCTCGCTTGGTCCCAAGCAAATTGCCATTCCAGACCTTAATGGACTTCATCTCGAGCGAGCCAGCGCACTTCTGCACAACGCAAAGCTCAATGTGGGAACCATCGACTATGTGATTAGTTCCTCGCCTAGCGGAACCATCGTTGACTTCACTGGCAACAAGGGAGCTCAGGTGCTCGAGGGAAGCAGCATCAATCTGAGCATCTCCCTGGGCAAACTCCCCGTTGTCCAAGGAAAGAGTCAGACAGACGCAATCGCGGCCATTGAGAAAATGGGTCTAAAGATCGACAAGGTAACCCAAGAATTCAGTGACACCGTGGAAACCCAGAAGGCAATTAAGGTGGTTGCGCTTCAGGACCCGCTCAAAAAGGGTGGCTCAGTTCAACTTGTAGTTTCCAAGGGCAAGAACGTGGTATCCATGCCAAAGGTTACGGGCGAAACCGTTCTGGCTGCCCAAAAGATTCTTCAAGACTTGGGACTGAACGTCATAGTCGACACAAACCAGCCGGGCTCAAAGTGGGGCATCGCCCTTGTCAAAAGCACCAGCGTGGCAGCAGGAACCGAGCCTCGCGTAGGCGACTCGGTAACAATCGTCAGCCGCTAGCGGTGTCGGCCAAACTTAGCGCTTAGCCAGCTCTTCAGCCACCAGGAACGACAGCTCGAGCGACTGCATGTGATTCAGTCTTGGGTCGCACAGCGACTCGTAGC
>JBJTMG010000024.1:0-28492 GCA_046063415.1 Micrococcales bacterium | reverse complement strand
GATCACGTCGGGCCCGGTCACGAACATGTTTGAGGTCTTGTCGACCATGATCACAAAGTCGGTTAGCGCGGGGGAGTAGACGGCACCACCGGCGGCCGGACCCATAATGATGGAAATCTGCGGGATAACTCCCGAGGCCATTGTGTTGCGCTTGAAGATTTCGCCGTACTTGCCAAGGGCAATAACGCCCTCTTGAATGCGAGCGCCTCCCGAGTCAAGAATTCCAATTAGAGGAACGCCGGTGGCAATGGCTAGGTCCATTACCTTGATGATCTTGTTTCCGGCCGCTTCACCCAGCGATCCGCCGAAAATGGTGAAGTCCTGCGAAAAAACGGCAACCTGGCGACCATCGATGGTTCCAACTCCGGTTACTACCGAGTCACCGTATGGGCGGTTTTTGTCCATGCCGAATGCGGTTGAGCGATGACGAACGAACTCGTCGAGCTCTTCGAAGCTGTCTGGGTCAAGAAGCATCTCAATGCGCTCGCGGGCAGTCTTCTTGCCCTTTGCGTGCTGCTTGGCAATGGCCGCCTCGCCACTTGCGTAAACCGCCTCGTGATAGCGCTTGCGCAGGTCCTCGATTTTGCCAGCGGTGGTAGAGAAATCTGGCATTTGGTTTTCAGCAGACAAAGTTAACTCCAAGTTGCTTGATTGTTCCCCAACTCTATCGAAGGAATAACCGCGGCGGTATTCTTTGGGCATGTATCTGCCCAAGAGCCAAGTTCAATCTCCGCAGCTTCACTGGCTAGATCAGGCGGACTCAACCAACCTTGAGTTGATCCGTACCTCTCAGCTGCCTGGTGGCTCAGAACTGCCGCACTTTACGGTTGTGGCGACCGCCAATCAGGTTGCCGGTCGCGGTCGGGCTGGCAGATCCTGGCAGGCACCCGCGGACTCTGCCCTGGCAATCAGCGTCTTGCTGCGCCCACAAACTACCCCCAGTGATTTGGCTCAACTGAGTTGGGTTCCGTTGCTCGCGGGACTTGCGATGAGCCAGACAGTCAAGCAGTTTCTGCCACTTGGTGAAGTGGGTATCAAGTGGCCCAACGACGTTCAGGTTGGTGCCAACAAGATCAGCGGGACCCTGAGCGAGCTGTTACCTGGGTTAAACGGTGTGGTCATTGGCGCTGGAATCAACCTGACCCAATCTCGCGAACAGCTTCCAACTGAGACCAGCACTTCACTGGCACTAGAGGGTGCAAACCTGCCCACTCAAAAAGACATCCTCTTTGACAACGTGCTTTCGGCATACCTTTCGCACCTGCGCCACTGGTTTGGGCGTTTTGTCAGCGGAGAGTTCAACGCGGTGGCGAGTGGCCTGCGCCAAGCAGTGGCCGATGACTGCCTGACCCTTGGCCGCCAGGTCCGGGCCATTCTGCCAGGTGAGCAAGAGCTGGTGGGTCACGCCGTCGGCATCGATGAATCGGGGCGACTGGTGCTGGAGGTCGACGGAATCGCCACGGCGATTTCCGCCGCCGATATCGTGCATTTGCGCCACTGACTGTGAGTTATAGGCCACAATTGGGCTTGTGAGTTTTGAAGCCGAGGTCCTACTGGTTCGCCTGCGAAAGCACGGTTCCGTTTTGATTTTGCCTACGCTGGCTTTGGGCATCGCCGCTTTCCTGGCTAGCTTCCTCACCGGCAAGTTTTCGGAGCAGTGGCAGAACATTGTGCTCTACTCGGTTTGCGGCGCAATTGCCTTCTTGGGCTTTGTAGTCCCGTGGCTACGATGGATCACCGCCTGGACCGACATCACCACCACGCGCGTGGTTCAGCGCAGCGGGCTTTTTGGCCAAAACTTCAGGGCGGTATCCATGCTGAGCATCGAAAGCGTTGAACTGGGCGCTCGCCGAGTGATTCAACTGAACGTCTCGGGCGGTAAGAGCCTTGAAATCCAGCGCGTAACCAACGCCAAAACTGTTGCCTCCGAAATCAGCCGCCTAGCTGAGAAGCGATAAGAATGGTGCTAAATCACGGTGCCGGCTATCGGGTCGGAGTAATCGGCGGTGGCCAACTTGCGCGCATGATGACCCCACCTGCTATCAACCTTGGCCTGAGTCTAAAGGTGCTGGCCGAGGCGCACGGTTCTTCGGCAGCGCTGGCCACCACCCAGGTAGGTGACTACAACCAACTAAACGTGGTTGCAGAGTTCGCCAAAACCGTTGACGTAATTACCTTTGATCACGAACACGTGCCCATTTCGGTTTTAGAGGCCCTTGAGGCGGCCGGAGTAAATGTGCAACCGGCGTCAAAGGCTCTGGCATTCGCCCAGAACAAGCTCAGCATGAGGGTTCGGCTCTCGGAGCTTGGGCTTCCAATGCCTGACTGGGCCGAAATCCACGATGCATCGGGGCTGGACCAGTTCATTGCAGAACACGGTGGCGTGGCAATCCTGAAGACTCCCATTGGCGGCTACGACGGAAAAGGCGTTAGGGTCGTTCGGTCCTCGGCCGATGCCACCGACTGGCTGAGCACCGAGGGGCTTGCAAAGGTGGGCGGGCACTTACTCGCCGAAGAAAAAGTTGATTTCGTTCGAGAACTTGCCCAACTCAGCGCCCGCACCCCGAGTGGCCAGTTTCAGGCCTGGCCGCTGGTGCAGACCATCCAGGAAAATGGCGTTTGCGCCCAGGTCCTTGCTCCTGCTCCAAATGCAAGTTCTTCAACTCTCGCGCAAGCCGCGGAAATCGCAAAGCGGGTGGCACAGGGCCTGGGGGTCACCGGAGTGCTGGCGGTTGAAATGTTTGAAACCTCAGACGGCCGACTCCTAATTAATGAGCTTGCGATGCGCCCGCACAACTCTGGTCACTTCAGCATTGAGGGGGCGGTCACCAGTCAGTTTGAACAGCACCTGCGCGCTGTGCTCGACCTGCCCCTTGGTTCAACCGAACTTGTAAAACAACACGCGGTAATGGTGAATCTTCTTGGGGTAGATGACGAGAACGACTTCTTGCCGCACTACCAGGCCGCACTGAGCGCTCACCCCGCCGCCAAGATTCACACCTACGGAAAGTCGGCCAGGGCTGGCCGAAAGATGGGCCACATCACGGTGGTTTCGGACGATGCCGATTGGGCTTTGGCTCAGGGTCTGGGCGCCGCCAAGATTTTGCGCAATCTGTAGCGCGTCCTCTGGCGGTGTTGCTCCCGTGCTTTGGTGCGGTTGCTTCGTAAAATTGCGTAGTTGCAGGCAATCAAAGGAGCGTTAATGACTCAACCCTTAGTTGGCGTAGTAATGGGCTCCGATTCCGACTGGTCGGTCATGTCCGAAGCCGCAACCATTCTCAAAGAGTTTGGAATTTCCTTTGAGGTCGAGGTCCTCTCGGCGCACCGCACGCCCGAGCGCATGGTGGAGTGGGGCAAGGCGGCTGCCGGTCGTGGACTCAAGGTAGTTATCGCGGGAGCTGGCGGGGCGGCACACCTGCCGGGCATGCTGGCCTCTGTCACCACCCTTCCAGTCATTGGAGTTCCAGTTCCACTGGCAAAACTCGATGGCATGGACTCGCTGCTTTCAATTGTTCAGATGCCGGCTGGAATTCCGGTGGCCACGGTTTCCATTGGCGGAGCCAAGAATGCGGGAATCCTGGCCGCGCGAATCATCGGGGCGTTTGATTCTGCAATGGCCACGAAACTGGCTGATTTTGCAACCGATCTTGCCAACCAGGTTGCCGACAAGAATGCGAAGCTAAAATCTCAACTCTGATTTCCCGGCCCACCGGTGCAAACGCCAACCTGGGGCCATTTAGAAGCATCGAGCGAGCCACCCCCGAGCAAATGACCAAGCGGGCCTGGTGGCTCATTGGGCTGACCTTGCTAATTCCGGGTTCCGCGCAGCTCATGGCTGGAAACCGCAAGTTTGCTCGGGTGGGGATTATTGCGACCCTGAGCTATTGGTCGTTGTTTGTTTTGGCCGCTGCCCTCTATTTCCTGAACCGCGCTTGGCTGTTCTGGTTGGTGACTGCACCCGTCATCGATGCAATTTTGGCCGCTCTGCTGGTTGGTTACGCCACCCTGTTTGCCGTTTTGGCTTTGGACACACTTCGACTCATGAGGCTTATTGCCTTGCCCCAACGGGCCAGGCTTTACGCCCTAATTGGCATTATTGCGGTTGGCGCCCTGGGTACCTCGACCATTGGCTACGCGGGAAATCTGGCTGGCGTGCAGTCAAACCTAATGGGCGCAATCTTCAACCAGGGTGGAGTTACCCAGGCGGTAGACGGCAGATACAACATTCTCTTGCTCGGCGGCGATGCAGCGCGCGACCGGTTTGGGTTGCGCCCAGACAGCATCTCGGTCCTCAGTATCGATGCCGTAACCGGTCAGATTGTCAATATTGGAATCCCCAGAAACCTGCAGAAGGTGCCATTCGCCGCCGATTCGCCAATGAAAAAGGTCTATCCAAACGGCTGGTCCTGCGGCATTGATTGCCTCATCAACGCCATCTACAAAGATGTCACCGACAATCACGCTGATCTTTACCCCGATGCCGAGAAGCAGGGTTCTACCCCGGGTGTCGAAGCCACCAAAGATGCTGTGGAAGGCGTCACCGGACTCAAAATACAGTCCTACGTGCTGGTAGACATGGCAGGTTTCAAGAACCTGATCAACGCCCTGGGCGGAATCACAATCACGGTTAAGGATCGACTTCCAATTGGCGGTCAGGAAGACGCCTACGGTCAGCCCATAAATGTCAAGGGTTGGATTGAGCCGGGCACTCAGCACATGGATGGCAAGCTGGCCCTGTGGTTCGCCCGTGCCCGTCACGGCTCCAGCGACTACGCCCGCATGGAGCGTCAGCGTGAAGTCGAGGACGCCATGCTCGCACAGCTTGACCCGGTAAATGTTCTGAGTCGTTTCAAACAAATTGCCGCTGCCGGAAAGCTTCTGGTCAAGACCGATATTCCGAGCGGTCAGGTTCCTACTTACCTTGACTTGGCTATCAAGGCGAAGAAGCTGGGCATTCAAAAGCTGGAACTTGTGCCCCCGACTATCGATGTTGTTAACCCGAATTTCACAGAGATTCACAAGCTGATTCAAGAGAAACTTAAGCCAGCGGCAACACCAACCCCGTAGTCACCACACACCAAATCAAAGGATCTGGCAATGAAGCAACTGAAGGTTTTGGTTCTCACTCCGACACTCATATTGTCGCTCACGGGGTGTTCGCTGCTCTATCCAAACTGGGGCTCCACGGGTCTACCAACGCCAACTGAAACAGTTACCCAGACCCAAACCGGCGAACCTCAGCCAACGCAGAGTGAGACACCCACACCGACTCCAACCACTGTGGTTAAGAAGTCGGCATCGGTTCAGATTCTGCAGGTCACCCCCGATGCCACGGCCGGAGTGATTGACGTAATTGCCGAGGTCAGCAACGTTTCGGAAGACGGCGGTCTGTGTTCGCTGAAGATAACCGTTGGCGGTGTGACCAAGAGTCAGACCGTTAAGGCTGAGTCAAACGTGAGTTCGACCCAGTGCTTTCCAATGGAGCTACCGCTCGCGGGTATCCCAAAGGGTAACGCGAACGTTACCGTGACCTACGAATCACCGGCATACATCGGTTCTTCGGCTGCACAGGTGGTAGCTATACCGTGACGCCCTCGACCCCTAAGCGCCTCTGGGCCATTGTCGTTTCGGCGGCACTGGCCCTTACCGGCGTTATCGGGGTTCAGTCACCGGGCGACAAAGCCCTGGCGCTAGACGGGTCAAGGTTCGACCCTGGGCTCATTATCAGCGACAGCGTCTTTTACGACTTTGGCTCAATGACTGTTGAACAGATTCAACGTTTTCTAGACAGCAAGGTCTCAAACTGCAAGTTGTCGCCAACGGCATCGTTCACCTGTTTGAGGCACCTCAAGGTAAATATCCAAGCCATGCCTGCGGTTGACGGTCGCTGTGAGGCGATTGAGGCGGCAGAGTCGGTTTCCGCCGCCCAAATGATTTACACAGTGGCCCGAGCCTGCAACATTAACCCCAGGGTCCTGCTAGTGACCCTGCAAAAAGAACAGGGTTTGGTAACCAGCACGAACCCGGTTTGGCCCGATTCCAGCAAGCCACTCGATTACCGCTACCGAATCGCCATGGGCTACAGCTGCACCGATAGCGGCCCCTGCACCACTTTTGGCTTCTTCTTTCAGGTGTACAAGGCGGCTAGCCAGTTCCGCTGGTACGGAAACCCGCAGGGCTCGTTCACCTACCTGCGGGTGGGTAAGGACATAAAAATTGCCTACCAGGTGCCGTCGGTCAGCGGTTGCGGTGCGCGCACCTTCCAGCTGAAGAGCCAAGCCACGGCAGCGCTCTATTACTACACGCCTTACACCCCCAACCAGGCGGCGCTCGACAATCTCTACGGAACCGGGGACAAGTGCAGTGCTTACGGTAACCGAAATTTCTGGCGCTACTACTGGGACTGGTTCGGTTCTCCAATTGGCGGTGGCTTCCTGCTCCGCAGCGCCTCCAGTGACGTCTACCTGATTGTTGACGACCCGGCCACTAACACTTACGAAAAGCACCGAATTAGCGACCCAGACCTGGTAGCCGCTTTTGCGCCGCTTGGACCGGTAGGAACCATTTCGCAGGAGTACCTAGACAGCTTTCCAACCGGAAGCGACATGAACCGTTTGGTCAAATCGGCAACCGGCAACTACTTCTTTGTCGAGGGTGGTCGAAAGTACCTCTTTAGTAGCTGCAACCAGGTTGCCGAGGTGGGTCTGGACTGCGCCAAGGCAACGCAGCTAACGGCAAACCAACTCTCGGCCATGCCCAGCTCCGGAAGCATGACCGTGCTGATTCCAGAGACAGCCGGCAACAAAACGGGTCCGCAGTATCTGATCCAAAACGGAAGCAAACACGAGATCCTTGATCCCGCCGCGGTTACCGACACCGGATTCTCGCTGCCAGCCTTGGCTCCGGTTGGTATCGGCGCGTTCAAATACCTACCGTGGGGCGCCCCGTTGGCTCGCGACGGTTCAATCTTCATAAACCGAACCAACGGCAACAGCGCGGTCATCATCAATCAGACCTATTTCGAGATTGATCCGGCAACCTCCGATGATCTGAACTTCAACTCCTGGTTCACACCGGTGACGGCGACTCTCTCCGATGATGGTGTTAACGCCATCAAGTCAAATGTGCCGGTCAAATCTGTGGTGGCCAGCACCTCGGGCACCCAGTACGTGCTCACTTCGGCTGGCCGCGTGGTCATAACCACCACCGATGGCCTGGTGGCTTACCCGCCCGTACTTCCCAACGAGCTTCTGACACGCATTCCCGTGGCAACGAGCACTCTAAGCACCCCACTTTTGGCGGCCGCACCGGCGGGTAAAAACGTCTATCTGCTTGCCGGTCAGACCCGTAGGCTAGTGGCTCAGAGTTCGGCGGTTAGCAAGCTTGCAGCAATCACGGGTCAGACCGCGCCAACCGTTTTGCCAGCCAGCGCCATTGCGCAAGTTGGGTTGTCTGGCCCGGTTTACGCGCCAGGAACTCTTCTAAAAGATGCCTCTGGGACCCTGTACCTCACCGATGGTCTCGAGAATTTGTTTTCCGTAACCAGCCCAGACCTTGCCAAACTCTATGGCTTTGGGGCCGAGACCAAGGTGACTAAGGCGCAACTTGCAAGCTACAGCAAGTGGGGCAAGCTCTCGGGCTTCAAAGTAATGTGTGGCACCCAACAGTACCTGGCGGTTGGTGGCAGGCTCCAACCGATTCAAGACGATTACGCCGCGGCTTTTCCGGGCAAGTACTCACTGCTAGCGCCAACTACTTGCGCAAATCTGAAGTTTGGAACCACTCAGCTGGGACGTTTCGTAGTGTCGCCAGCAAAGCTCACCTATCTTCTCAGTGGCGGAAAGCGCAGATTGGTTTCGACCCCAAAGCAGTACGCTGCGCTTCGCGGAAAGACCCCGGCAGCGTTCAAGATCGATTCCACTTTGGCTAACCTGATTCCAATTGGCAAACCCATGGCCAAGACTGCACTGACCCCAATAGACGCTGCGGCGACGCCAACTCCAAGCCCCAGTGGCACCCCAACGGCCAGCCCGGCACCAACCCCAACGGCCACCTCAACCGCTACGCCAAAGCCCACTCCGAGCCCATCGATGACTTCGACGCCAAGTGCATCGCCCAGCCCAAGCCCTACGGCAAAGACCTACAAGGTGGTTTCGGGTGACACTCTCACAAAGATTGCTAAGGCGTTTGGCGTTACGGTGACCGCGCTAAAGACAGCCAACAACCTAAGCACTGACACGATATTGGTGGGTCAGGTTCTGGTTATTCCACAGCCCTAGAGGCGGTCGGTTTCGTCGGATTCATGAGGCGGCGCAACTGGAGCCTGGTTCAGGATTGGCCCAAGTAGTCGAAGCCTCAGGCGCTTGGGGCTCTTTCCTCGGGGCTCCAAAAGTTCGGCGGGTTCGTTCACCTTGATTGCGAAAATGAGCACCAAAACAAAACCCAGCTCCACAATCATTCGGCTCTCGGTCAGGTTTTGTAGCAGTAGAGCCACATATACAAAAAGCGGCCAAAGGTACAGTGGGCTGGTGTGACGTACCGCGAGTCTCCAGAGCTTGATGAAGGTAATAACCAAGACGGTAATGAACACCAGGAAGCCAAAAATGCCTACCTGCAGCCAGACATCTAGGTACGAGTTGTGCGCCTGATAGTAGGTGACGTTGTCACGAACAATGAGCCCCTCGTAGGGTGCAACTCCGGGCATCCAGTAGCTAATCCAACCCCAGCCCTGCCATGGACGCTGGCTTATTAGGCCCATCACGGCTTTCCAGATTTCGGTTCGGCCAGTCATGTCTGGGCTCTTTCCCAACAGGGTGAAGGCCTGCTCGCGGTACACCAACACAAAGAACGCCAGCACTCCAAAGCCGGTCCAGGCAAGTCGGTAGTAACGGTGTCTGGTCTCGCGGTCGTGTCCCTCGGCCACTAGAGCTACAACTGCGGCAAGAGCCACACCCATCATGGCAAAACCGATTCCAGCCGATCTGGTAAGCGCCAGACACAGTGCTGCCAGTGCCATGCTGGCTACCGAAAGCCAGCGGTGCGTGGCGCGAATAGCGTACTGAATGGCAAAGAGCAGAAAGCCCAGCATTGCCACGTAGGCAAGCAGATTGGCATTACCAACAATTCCCTGAATCCGAACGCCGTTTAGCAGGTTGCCCTGAGTCCAGTAGTAGGCACCCGATGGCGGAACTGAGCCCTCGTAGTTTTTGAATATCGGCGCAATTGGCCCGCGCACGATAAGTGCAGCGTAAAGCTCAAACAGAATCGAACTCGCCAAGATCAGACGAAAGACATTTGCCAGAATCCTCAGGAGATCCCGCCAGCTGAACAGCGACACAAGGAACAGCGCAAAAATGAGACTGATCAGGCTGCCCGCCAACCCCATGAGGGTATTGATCGGGTAGTAGGACCAAGCCGTGCTGAGAACCAGAATTCCTAGGAACAGCCAAAGGGTGTAGGGAACTCGGCGAATGGTGTGGATGGGCTGGTTTCTCAAAAAGACAACCAGGCACACCCCGGCCAATCCAAAGCAGAGTCCACCCCAAACCAGCCAGCCCAATCCGTAACGAACGGTGTCTCCAGCAGAAATTATGAAGATGCCCAGGTAGGCGAGCGCGGTCTTGAGCCGGTAGCCGCGTTCACTGCGATCGGGCACAATCGGGATCATCTGGGTGAGCGGGCTCATCTTTTGCCTTTTGATAGAGAACTGCGCGTTTGACTTAGTTTTACCTTTAGGGCTCTCGTCTAGAACCTAGCAGTCTCGGCTCTAGAGTGGGTGTACAGGTAATGGCCAATAGGGGATCGCTTGATAGTTCGAATCACCAACTCCGCTCGAGAGTACGAGTGGGGTTCGCCTAACCTAATTCCGGACTATTTTGGGTTTGCCGAGACCGGCCGACCAATGGCCGAGATTTGGTTTGGTACCCACCCGGGCTCACTCACCCAGGCAGTGGCAGAGTCGGGTCAGACGATTGGCACACTGCTAGACCTTCGAGCCCAAAAACCACTCGACTTTCTGCTCAAGATTTTGGCCGCCGAGACTCCCCTTTCTATTCAGGCTCACCCAAACACTCAACAGGCTCAGGCTGGCTTCGCGCGAGAGAATGCCCTTGGCATTCCTCTTGATTCACCGGCGCGAAATTATCGCGACGACCGACACAAACCTGAAATGATCGTTGCGCTCACTCGGTTTGTGGCGCTATCCGGGTTTCGCCCGCTAGCCGAGTCCGAAGCGCTGTTCGATGCGCTTGGCCAGGTCGCAGGCCTTGAAGCCGAGTTTGAGGTTTTGTCCAAAGACCTAAGGGCGGGACTCAAAGTTTTGGTTGAAAAACTCCTGCACCAGCGGGGTCGGTTGGGGGCACTGACGAGCAGACTTGCCCAAGTCGCTGAGCAATTGACCCAAGACTCGCCCCCAACCCTGTTGGACAACCGCCAGCATTTGCAGCTAGCCACCGAGCTCGAGGCTCTGTATCCCGGCGATCCCGGAGTTCTGATTAGTTTGCTCATGAACTTGCTGACTCTTCAGCCGGGACAAGCCGTGCAGTTGGGCGCCGGCAACATCCACGCCTATGTTTCTGGTTTGGGAGTCGAAATCATGGCGGCCTCGGACAACGTTCTGCGCGGGGGCTTAACCCCAAAACACATCGATGTTGACGAGCTCTGCTCAATCCTCGATTTCAGTGTCTCCAACGTGGTTCCGTTTCAACCCAAGGAGCTAGTAAAAGGTCTGTACGAATACCCAAGGGCGGTGGCCGATTACCTTTTGTACCGGGTTGAAGTGGGGGGACAAAACCTATTGGCCGATCTGAAGATCGCCCAGCCGAGCATTTTTCTCTGCACCTCGGGAGAAGTGGCGGTTTCGGACAGCACCGAGCAGCGCTTGGTGCTTAGGAAGGGCGAGGCAGCATATCTGGCAGACGCCAGGTTCTACAGTTTTGCAGGCAGCGGCATGGGCTACCTAGCCACGAGCTAGATCCAGCGGGCTAGAGAGCCGCGGCCCAGGCCGACTCAACGATGTCGCTGAGATTACGTTTGGCCGACCACCCAAGAGTTTCTCGAATCCGGGAAACGTCGGCGCACAGAGCTGGCGGGTCGCCAGCGCGCCGGCCCTCGACATCGATGTCAAAATCAATGCCACTGACGCGCTTTATCTCGGCCAAAACCTCAAACACGCTAGAACCGGTTCCCGTACCCACGTTGAAGGTGTCAAATGGGCGGTCCTCGCGCTCAAGGTAGCTGAGCGCGCTCAGGTGTGCCTCGGCAAGGTCTAGAACGTGAACGTAATCGCGAACGCAACTGCCGTCTGCGGTGGGGTAGTCACTTCCAAATACTTTGGGGGCTTTGCCGGCCTTGATTGCCGCAAACACAATGGGCACGAGGTTGGCAACCGCGGTGTCGGCAAGTTCTGGCCAGCCGGTTCCGGCAACGTTGAAATACCTAAGGTTGGCAGCGCGCAGACCCCAGGCCTTGGCGGCGTTGGCAACCATCCACTCACCAATCAGTTTGGTTTCGCCATAGGGGTTGATCGGTTGGCAAACTATGTCCTCGAAAACCGCTGGGACATCTGGCATGCCGTAGGTTGCAGCCGATGAAGAGAAGACAAGTCTGGTCACCTGATTTTCTTTCATGGCCAAGAGAAGGTTGGTGAGCCCACC
Organism: Micrococcales bacterium; assembly: GCA_046063415.1. GTDB lineage: Bacteria > Actinomycetota > Actinomycetes > Actinomycetales > Microbacteriaceae > Rhodoluna. The sequence continues at coordinate 16,838 of JBJTMG010000024.1, read as the reverse complement.
GACGTTTTGCTGGTAGTACCACTCGGGCTGTTCAACGGACTGCCCAACCTGTTTGCGGGCTGCAAGATGAACCACCGAGGAAATTTCGTGTTCCTTGATTGCCGCCGAAATCTGCTCTTGGGCGTTGGGTGCTGCCAGGTCAAGCTGAATCAGGGTTGCGCCACCAATGCGCTCGACGATTCCAGCCGAGAGGTTATCGGCGACAACCACGTCTTCACCTTTTTGCTGCAGAAGTCGGGTGACGTGGGAACCGATGTAGCCGGCGCCGCCGGTGACCAAAACGCTCATGGGTCAATGCTAGGGGAATCAAGCGCCCACTGTTTGTTCCCCTGTTTTGGTCGCAATTTGCGACACGCCCGAGAACCTAACGGGTTGGTAACTGAACTTGACTTATAGCGAATGACACCGATGTAATTACAACAACGAAACTCTGGCCAGCATCGAGGCTGAGCCACAGATAGGAAGACAAATGGAAAGTCGCAATCGAGTACCAGACAACTGGTTTATCGATCCGATTCGTCTTGGCGTCGCGGGGGCCTATTCAGATCCCGAAAACGACCCACTGGCGTGGCAGGCTGAGGCCGTTTGCGCCCAGACCGACCCCGAGGCTTTCTTTCCGGAAAAGGGTGGGTCTACCAGAGACGCCAAGCGCATTTGTCAGGGCTGTGACGTCAAGGCCCAGTGCCTCGAGTACGCGTTGGAGAACGACGAGCGTTTTGGAATCTGGGGCGGACTTTCCGAGCGTGAGCGTCGCAAGCTAAAGAAGCGCGCCTAACCAAATACAGAGGCGCCGCCATGGCAATTGCCGCAGTTGTGGTTCACCACAACCAACCACAGCTAGCCCGAGCCACCTGCTTGGCAGTGAACCAGCAGTCGGTGGCGCCAGATCACAAAATTCTCGTCAACATTGGTGTGGCCAGTGAGCCGACCGTTGAGTTTGAACTGACGCCAACATCCGAATGGTTCGTGGTGAACCTGAGCGACCGAGCAGGGCTGGATCAGGCCATCGATGCGGCTCTTCAAGAGTTGGGGCCCCAATTCAGAGCCGGTGATCAAAACTGGCTGTGGCTCCTGCATGATGACAGCACCCCCGAGCAGGATGCACTCGCCGAGCTTATAGTCACTCTGGAAACTGCACCTTCGGCTGCGCTAATTGGGCCAAAGTTGGTTCGAAGAGACCAGCCAAGAATCATTCAGCAGCTTGGCTTGACGGCGACCAAGACCGGGGCCATTTTTGTGCCAGTGCGCAACGAGCTGGATCAGTCCCAACATGATCATTTGCAAGAATCTCTCGCGATCTCAACGGCTGGAGCTTTGATCTCGGTTGCCAAGTACCTTGAGGTAGAAGGTTTATCGGGCCGGCTGAACCCGCTTGCCGCGGACCTTGATTTGGGGGTTCGGCTTCGCCTGGCAGGCTACCGTGTCTTGGTTTCTCCAAGAGCTCGAGTTCGACACGATGCGCTCTCGCTGGCGGGGGAGCGGCCGCGATACTGGCTGGGTGGCAAACCAGAAACCGCAGTTTTAAAGGCTCAGATTCAGTTGCGGTTCCGCTTTGCACCGCTCTGGCTGGCGGTGCTGTACGCACTTGCTTTGCCTCTTCTGGCAGTGGTTCAGAGTGCAGTGCTGCTTCTGGCAAAGCACCCCGAGAGGGTTTGGAACATATGGGCCTCTTCGCTCTGGGGCTTTTTCACTGCGCCGTTTCAGTTCACGCGGGTTCGTGGGCTATCGGCCGATCAGCGCAGGGGGCTTCGGGCGCTCAGACCTCTGCTGGCTGGTCGCGATCAGATCTCTCGGGCCAAGCGCGCCAGGCTCGCACCGGAAAACTGGGTGGCGCAGAGCTACCCGTCAGTCACATCCAGCCCAGAAATCACCGGCGAACCACGCGCCAGTTTTTTTGCAGTTGGTGGCCTCTGGATTATGGCTGGGCTAGCGGTATTGTCTTGGAACTTTTGGCCGGCTAACTCGGCCGTAACCGGCGGCGGCCTGCTGCCACTCTCGGAGACCTGGCCTCAGCTTTTTGAGCGGGCCGGCTCTAGTTGGCAGCGCTTTGGCTCGTTTGCTGCGCCGAGCGACCCATTCAATTGGGTTCTGTTGGCACTGGGTTCAATCACTTTCCTAAAACCATCGCTTGCTTTGACCTGGTTTGTTTTTCTAGTGAAACCTCTGGCTTTTCTGGGTGCCTTCAGGGTCATGGCTCAAACCGGAGCAAAGAGCTGGTTGGCGGCACTTGGAGCACTTGGTTATGCCTTTTTGCCAAGCATTAGCCAGGCTCAAATTTCGGGCCAGCTCCCCCAACTGGTTGCTTTGGTTTTACTTCCCTGGTTTGTTTACGTGCTCTCTAAGCTTCTCAACTTTGGCGACGCCAAAGTCCAAGGTGTGCAGACCTGGTCCTGGCTTGGCACTGCGGGTCTGTTGGCCGCCGCAATTTCGGCTAGCGCACCTAGTTTTACTCCGGTTGCCGCGGCAGCTGTGCTGGTCCTAGCCTCTTATCGATTCAGAAAACTTGGCTACCTGATTTGGCTGCCAATTCCACTGCTGGTCCTTTGGGCGCCTTCCATTTGGTACTTTTCAACCAGTCAACCTCTTGCGCTCCTGACCGACCCGGGTGCCTCGGTCGCGGCCAGCCATCAAGAATATTGGCGGCTTATGCTGGGTGGCCAAACGGGTCTAGCTTTTGCACAGTACTCGGTGTGGGTATTTGGAGCCATAGCTCTTGTGGCACTGACTGGGCTAGTTTCCAAGCGCTTCGGCTCCATTCTGCTGCTCTGGATTGCGGCATTGGTAGCCCTAGCGGCCGCCTATTTGGTGCAGTCAATCCAGTTTCCAGTCAGTGGCAATTCCCTTGGCAACCAAACTTGGGTTTCGGGTTCACCCCTGGTATTGACCGGCGTCGCTGGGCTGGTGCTGCTTGTCGCCTCGGTTCTTGCGATTCAGTCGGCGCCCAGGTCTCTGGCCTGGCTGGGCGGCTGGCTGGTTGGGTTGGCAGCACTGACGCTAGCGGTTCAGTTCACGTTGTCGGCACCCACAAACCTTTCATACAACGATGGACGGCAGGCCCCAGCCATCGTTGCGGCTCAAGCCAAACTGAATCCCCAACTTAGGGTTCTGGTGCTGCAGCCAAGTTCCTCGGGCAGGCTGACCGCGAGTCTGGTCCCTGGTGCCGGCATCGCGCTTGACGATCTGAGTGTGGCCTACCGTTACGCGCTGCCTGGGTTCATGCACAAGCTCGTGCCCTACACAAAACTCGCGGAACTTTCGGCAGACCTAGCCTCGGCCAACGGCAACGATTTAAGCGCCCAGCTAAAGCAAGCCAACATTGGCTACGTTCTGGTTCCGCCCAGCCCTCAGGCGGCCGAACTTGCAAACTCGCTGGACAGCGTCAAGGAACTTGAGGCCGTAGGTGTTACCCAGTTCGGGCAACTTTGGCGGGTGACTCTGCCTCAGGATCCTGTGGCTACAACTGACTCAGCAAAATTAGCGGAGTCAAAACTCTGGTCTTTGACCAAGGGGGTTCAGCTCGCAACCATCGTGGTCTTTGGGCTTCTAGCGCTTCCCACCCGCAGGCGCGGGTCTCGGGCCGCAAATGCCAGTGATGGCAGCACTCACGACCTCTTTGAAGTAGAGGAGGCCAGCCAATGATTCGCAGAATTAGCGCAGTACTTTTGGTCTCCGCGGCAATAGTTGTCACCGTGGTTGGAGCCCCCTTGCTCAAGGGTTTTGAAGTCAGGGTCGGAACCACGGTTGTGCCTCAGGTGCAACAGGTCACCGCCAAGAACCTTAGTTTGGTTTGCCCCGGTGCAGCGCTGGCCTCTGGCGGAGTCAATGGAACTAAAGTTGGGCAGTTTCAGCGGCTCGGCAGTGCCGGCGTTGACTACAGCAGTCGGTTGCCCGCGGGTGTCACTCTGGAGACTAGACCGCTCACCGGAGTCAGTGGAACTCGATCGGTTCTACCCGATACCGCAGGCAATCAGAAGCTTTCCGTTGGGCCCGAGGCCTTCTCAATCTCGGCTGTCGACCCGTCTGGCTTGCAGCCGCAGGGCTCAGGCTTGGTGGCGGCGCAAAGTTTTCAGCTGGTGAAGTCGCCAAGTTTTAACGGGCTTCTGGGTGCCAACTGCCAGCGACCAACCGTTGATCACTGGCTAATTGGCGCCAACACCACAGTGGGTCGCGAAGCTTTGCTACTGGTGGTGAACCCAAACCCAACCGACGCCTCGGTGTCTCTTGAGCTCTACGGGTCAAATGGCAAGATTCAGAGCGGAGGAAACGGTCAGATTGCAGTTGCGGCTTTCCGTTACGCGGTGGTGCCGCTGGCAGGATTAGCCCCGCAGGACTCGATACTGGCAGTGCACTTGACCGCGAGCGGAGCATCCATTGCAAGCTGGGTTCAACAAAAGACTGTTCGAGGAACGCTGGCTGCCGGAGCGGATCTGATAGCACCGGTCCTAACCACCGAGCCCGAGCAAGTGATTCCGGGCCTCTTCAAGCGTGGCACCAAAGACGCAACCGGGCTGATTAAGCTAAACCCCAACTACCAAGACCTGACCCCGAATCTGGCGCTTTTTGTACCCGGAACCAAAGCCGCAACCATCACGGCACAGGTTGTGGGAGCAGACGCCAAGACCTTTGGCACGGTGGTGCAAACCAAGATTGAGCCAGGCCGCGCCGCTCTGGTGCCGCTAACCGGCCTAAAAGACGGCAACTACAGCATCTTCATCAAAAGCGATCAGCAAGTTTTGAGCGCTGCACTTTTGAGTAGAACCAACACCTCTAAAACCCCCAACACCGACTTCACTTGGCTACCCGCGGTAGATTCGGCCTCGGGTCCTCGAACCATAAATGTGCCAAAGAGCGGCATTAGCAAGTTGAGCATCGCGAATCCCACCGAGTCAGCGGTGGACGTTGCAATCACCAATGTGGTGACCGGTGCAACCCAGAATGTAACAGTTGGTCGTCTTACCTCGGCGGCGGTCGGCGTGGATTCTGGATCGGTGGTGAGAGTTCAGTCAACCGGTTCTATAGCCAGCACGCTGATTGTCGATATCGATTGGCAACTTACGGCTCTTGGCCTTACCGACTATCGAAACCTGGGCGGCAAAATCAGCGTCACCCTTCGGTAGTTAGCTCCTTCGGCGGCTAGTCCCGCCCCTGCCAAAAATCGCGCGGGTCGCGATCAACCAGTGCTGCAGCAGCCTCAATCACAATGCTCTCGATTCGAAACATTTCCTCGATTGGGTCGCGCAGCTGCCCCAGTCGTTGAATGGGGATTCGGTACAGGTAGATTGTCGAATTGCTGGGCGAGGCGGACCATCGGTTGAGCCCCGAGGAGCGGATTGGGGGTAGGTCGTTTACCACCACTCGCAGCTGACCGAATAACTCCGGCCATTCTCCGCGAAGGTAATCGGCGGCGTCATCGATGGTCTGTTGAAAACTGCCGAGACGAACCATGCCAGGCTGAAACCGGTTGCTCCAGAGGGGCCTGCGAATACCGCGCGCGTGCCGATCTCGGGCCAAGCCACGTACCAGTCTTCTGTCGCGCATGGCACCAGTTTAGGTGCCTCCAGAGTTGCCTCGGGGTATCCTTGTAGCAATGAGTGAACGCACCTGCTCCAAGGCAACCTGCTCTAAAGCAGCCGTAGCTACCCTCACTTTTGACTATCAAGCATCCATTGCGGTCATTGGTCAACTTAGCCCCAGCTCGCAGGATGCCGCCTTTGACCTGTGCCGCGAACACGCCCAACGATTCACCCCTCCGCAGAACTGGCAACTGATCAAACACCTGTCGCTCTCGGAAAAGTAAAGAGGAAACAAATGAGCATCAACTGGGATTCCATTGTCAAGACCTATGACGTGCGCGGGTTGGTTGGTTCCGACTTGACCCCAGAAATCGTCTCGGCTCTGGCCGCTGGTTTTGTCGATGAACTTGGTGCAGCCGGCCAAGATGTGGTTGTTGGTCACGACATGCGCGATTCATCGCCAGAATTCGCCGACGCCTTTGCCGAAGGAGCCCAGGCGCGCGGAGCAAACGTGGTTTCAATTGGTCTGTGCAGCACCGATGAATCGTATTTTGCGTCCGGTTGGCTAAACGCCCCGGCCGCAATGTTCACAGCAAGCCACAACCCTGCCACCTATAACGGCATCAAATTTTCGCGGGCGGGTGCAAGAGGCATCAGCCTAGACACCGGACTAGCCGCTATTCGCGACCGGGCTATTGCTTACCTGGAGACCGGTATCAGTGAAGTTTCCCAACCGGGCAGTTTCCGTGAGCTGCACATTTTGGCAGACTACGCGGGCTACCTGCGCAAGTTGGTTGATCTGTCGCAGATTAGGCCACTGCGCGTTGTGGTTGACGCCGGCAATGGAATGGGTGGAATGACTGTTCCGGCCGTGTTGGGTAACGCAGCCGACCTCGGTCAGCTGCCACTGGAAATAATCCCGCTCTACTTTGAGCTCGACGGCAGCTTCCCAAACCACGAGGCCAATCCGTTGGACCCCAAAAACTTGGTCGACCTGCAGAGGGCAGTGCTTGAGCACAAAGCCGACTTGGGTCTGGCATTTGACGGCGATGCCGACCGCTGCTTTGTGGTCGATGAGAACGGCGACCCGGTTACTCCATCGGCCGTTGCGGCCGTGGTTGCCCGTCGTGAAATCGCTCGGGTTCGGGCAGCCCAACCCCAGGCCAGCATCACGGTGCTTTACAACCTGATCACGTCGCGCATTGTTAAGGAGACCATCGAGGCCGACGGCGCAACCGCGATCCGCACCAAAGTTGGTCACTCGCTCATCAAGGATCAAATGGCTGCTACTCAGGCGATCTTTGGTGGGGAGCACTCGGCTCACTACTACTTCAGGGATTTCTGGGGAGCCGATAACGGCATGCTTGCGGCTATGCACGTGCTCGCCGAGTTTGGTTCTCAACCACTCCCCCTGAGTGAATTCACCAAGAAATACAACCCATACTTCTTATCGGGCGAAATCAACTCAACCGTGACTGATGCGGGTGCCGCGCGCCAGCGAGTCATCGATGCATTTGCTGATCGCGCTAGCGTTGAGCAGTTCGACGGCGTCACCCTGGTTGGTAACACTGCAGCCGGGGAGCCTTGGTGGTGGCTGAACGTGCGTGCCAGCAACACCGAGCCGTTGCTTCGACTAAACGTCGAGGCGCAGGACGAGGCGACCATGGTTGAGGTGCGTGACCAAGCCCTCGCCCTCATTCGTTCCTAGCGGGCAACCACAGAGATTCTTAAACCCGAATTACCTTGATAATTGGAGACATGTTGCATTCAGAAGGCGCCACCAAAACCGCATTTGATTTCAAGGTTGCAGACCTGGGGCTAGCCGCCGCTGGGCGCCACCAAATTCGCTTAGCCGAAAACGAGATGCCTGGCCTTATGGCTCTTCGCAACGAGTTTGGTCCCACTCAGCCTCTGGCCGGCGCCCGCATCGCTGGTTCGCTTCACATGACCGTGCAGACCGCCGTACTAATTGAGACTCTGGTTGCCCTGGGCGCCAAGGTCCGCTGGGCATCTTGCAACATCTTTAGCACCCAGGATGAAGCGGCCGCCGCGGTTGTGGTGGGCCCAAACGGCTCCGTCGATGCACCTGCGGGTGTGCCGATTTTTGCTTGGAAAGGTGAGAACCTAACCGAGTACTGGTGGTGCACCGACCGCATCTTTGACTGGACCGCAGAAGCCGCCTCTGAAGGTCGCGATTACATCGGCCCAAACATGATCCTCGACGACGGCGGCGACGCCACCCTGTTGGTGCACAAGGGTCGCGAGTTCGAGCTGGCCGGGTCGGTTCCCGCAACCGCGCCCGACGACTCCGAAGAGTTCGGTGTGATTCTTGAGCTGTTGCGCAAATCGCTCTCGCTGAGCCCTGACCGTTTCACCAATATTGCCGCCGAGATTCTGGGCGTCACCGAAGAAACCACCACCGGCGTTCACCGGCTGTACGAGTTCTTCAAGCGCGGCGAACTGCTGTTCCCAGCCATCAATGTCAATGACTCGGTGACCAAGAGCAAGTTCGACAACAAGTACGGAATTCGCCACTCGCTGCCAGACGGTATCAACCGCGCAACCGATGTCCTCATTGGTGGAAAAGTTGTGTTCGTGGCTGGCTACGGCGATGTTGGTAAGGGTGCCGCCGAAGCCATGCGAGGCCAGGGTGCGCGCGTAATCGTGAGCGAAATCGACCCCATCTGCGCTCTGCAGGCTGTCATGGATGGTTACCAGGTAGCTCGCCTCGAGTCGGTTATCGAGGATGTCGACATCTTCGTTACCGCAACCGGAAACCAGGGCATCATCAAGCCTGAGCACCTTTCGCAAATGAAGCACCAGGCCATTGTTGCCAACATCGGACACTTCGATGACGAAATCGACATGGCGGGAATCGCAAGAATCCCTGGCGTCCGCAAAGTGGAAATCAAGCCTCAGGTGCACGAGTGGATTCTTCCAAACGGGCGCTCGGTTCTGATTTTGAGCGAGGGTCGTCTCATGAACCTTGGAAACGCCACCGGCCACCCTTCGTTCGTCATGAGTAACTCGTTCAGTAACCAGGTTTTGGCTCAGATTGAGCTCTTTGCTAACCGTGCCAACTACGACCTAGGTGTATTTGTGCTTCCAAAGCACCTAGACGAAAAAGTTGCCCGTTTGCATTTGGGCGCTCTGGGTGTTGAATTAACCGAGTTGACCTCGGATCAGGCTCGTTACATTGGTGTTCCAGTAAACGGCCCATTCAAGGTTGATCACTACCGCTACTAGAGAATTTCCAGAGGTAACAGTGGCTCCCAAAATTCTGATCGTCGAGGACGAAGACGAACTACGCGAACTTTTGAGTTTGATGCTTCCCCTGCACGGGTACCAGGTTGTCACCTGCGCCGACGGCACCTCGGCTTTTCAGGTATTCAAAGAAGCCAACCCAGACCTGATTCTGTTGGACTGGCAGTTACCGGGAAAGTCTGGCATTGAGGTTTGTCGCGAAATTCGCGAGGTATCGGGCGTGCCAATCATTATGGTTACCGCTCGCACCGATTCCGAGGACTTGGAAACTGGTTTAAAGGCAGGCGCCGATGACTACGTTGAGAAGCCCTTCGACGAAAAGAAGCTCCTGGTTCGAATCAGCGCAACGCTTGGCCGAAGCCAGCGTCCGGTTGCAACATCCAATGACGGCGAGTCCGAGGACTTTGTGCGCATTGGACCTCTCATGCTAGACGTGGTTGGGCACGAGGTAAGGCGAGGCGACGAGAAGGTATCGCTCACCCCGCTTGAGTTCACACTTCTACTCACGCTAGCCAGAAAACCCAAGCAGGTCTTTACTCGCGAGGCACTCCTTGAGCAGGTTTGGGGCTACCACTACAAGGCGGACACTCGCTTGGTAAACGTTCACATCCAGCGGCTTCGCTCAAAAATCGAAGACGATCCAGACAACCCAAAGATCGTGACCACGGTTCGCGGTATTGGTTACAAGGCTGGCCAGAACTAAGTGAGGCGCTGGGGTCTCCCCAATTCCGTTCTGGGCATATTTAGGCGGTCACTTCAGGCTCGGGCGGTCGCATTCACCATTTTGCTGAGCGGTTTCGCGCTCATTGCTCTGGGTGGTTTTTTATCTTTCTCAATTGGAAATGGTCTCTACCAAACTCGTCTCAACCAGGTGCTGGCAGAGTCCGAGCGCTCGGTGGTTCAAGTACAGAACACCTTTGCGGCAGCCAACGTTTCAGACGAGGTTGCGCTGCAGTCCGTTATGAACTCTGTTGTTCCAAGTCTTGAATCCAACGGTGGCAACCTAGATCGAAAGGTCGCGCTGCTACGCACCCTAGACCAGCCCGCGACCACCCTTGTGCTGCAGAGCCCAATTTCCGCTTCCCTCGATGTCTCGGTAATTTCCGACACGTTCCGGAAACGCACGGTGAATGCCGACGGCAGCCTGGTGTACCAGTCCATTGAGATTCGCACCGATGTTGGCAACCACCCCGGAGTGGTGGTTGGAGCTCCAATCCAGATTCCGCTCGCTGGCGCATACGAGCTGTACCTTGTCTTTGACCTGCAAAGTGAACAGCAGACCTTGGACTTTGTGCAGCAGACCCTCATTATCGGAGGGGGAATTCTCATCGTCATGATTGGCATGGTTAGTTTCTTCGTGACCGACTGGCTGGTTAAGCCCGTGAGAGTCGCGGCCGAGACATCGGAGCAATTGGCGGCCGGAGAACTTGACCGCCGACTCCCCGAGCGTGGCGACGACGTAATTGCAACTCTGGCCCGCTCGTTCAATCGAATGGCCGAGAACCTGCAAAAACAGCTGACCAAGCTGGTGAGCGTTTCCACAATGCAACAGCGGTTTGTGTCAGACGTCTCGCACGAATTAAGAACCCCGTTGACCACAATCAAAATCGCGGGTGACCTGATCTTTAGGAACCGCGAGAAGCTCGACGAAGAGTTGCAGCGCCCCGCCGAAATCCTGCACAACCAAATTGTCCGTTTCGAGCAGCTACTGAACGATCTTCTCGAAATTTCGCGCTACGACGCCGGTGCTGTCAGCGCCGAAATGGAAGTCCAAGACATTCAGCTGGTGGTGGGCATGGCAATTGCCGGCATCGAGCCGCTCGCTGCTTCAAAGGGTTCAAAGATTAACGTTCAGCTTCCAAACGAACTGGTCGAAGCCGAGTTTGACCCAAGACGAATTGAGCGCCTGCTTCGTAACCTGCTTGCTAACGCTGTTGAGCACGGCGAGGGGAAACCAATTGATGTGGCCGTGGCTGCCGACGACAAGGCGGTAGCTATTTCTGTGACCGACCACGGCATTGGCATGAGTCAGGCGCAGCTCGATCGGGTGTTCGACCGCTTCTGGCGAGCCGACCCGGCTCGCAAACGAACCACCGGTGGCACCGGGTTGGGGCTTGCCATTTCCCAAGAAGACGCCAACCTTCACAACGGGTGGCTGCAAGTTTGGGCTCGACCTAACCAGGGTGCCAGCTTCCGACTAACCATTCCTCGAGTTAAGGGAACCGTTTTCAGCGTCTCGCCACTTCCGCTGCCGCCGAGTGGGGTAACCGATGCCACCACGGAGATTCAGCTATGAACCTAGGAAGAAGAAACTCGCTAGCTTCTGCCTGGACCAGAGTGGCAGCCATCGTTGCAGTTGTATCGGTTTTGACTGGTTGTGCGCAGCTGCCTCGCTCCTCGGCAATCAAAGAGGGTCAGATCCTCCAGAGCGGACTCAACAGCGACTACCTTTACTATTCGCCAAGCGGGCCAGCAAAGGGCCAAACTCAGCGCGAGGTTGTGTCGGGGTTCATAACCGCCGCAACTGGACCGCAGAACGATTACGCGATCGCCAGAAAGTTCCTGGCCACTTCGCTGCGTTCAAAGTGGAGCCCCAACGATGAGGTCTTGATTCAGCAGGGCGACCTTCGAATCACACTTGGTGAGAATGACACTGCAATCATCGATGTAGGCGTGCAGGCGGTTATTGACGCCGATGGCCAGTACCTGGCGCAGCCCGCTGGCACACGCCGCAGCTTCACCGTTGGTTTGGTTAAGACCGGTGGACAGTGGCGTATCGCCTCTGCGCCCAATCTGACTGTTGTTATTCGCCCAGTCTTTGACGTGATTTTCCGAAGCTACCCGCTTTATTTCTTTGACCACACTTTCACCAAGCTGGTACCTGACCTTCGGTGGTTCCCTGCCCGCGCCTCTACCGCGACCAGGTTGGTGGCAACCCTGCTCGAAGGTCCCAGTGGCTGGCTCGCTGGCGCGGTTGAAAATCCCATGCCAAAGGGCACCAAGTTGGCTATTGACGCTGTAACGGTTGAAGCCGGAGTGGCTCAGGTTAATTTGAATCCCAAAGCGCTAGAGGCGACCCCTAAGGCAAGGCAGTATTTCAAGGCCCAGTTGAACGCCACGCTTGGCAAGCTTCCAGGGGTTAGCAGCGTTCAGGTCCTAATCGATAGAAGCCCGCAGGGAATTGCCGACTACAGCGAAGCTATCGAGGCTCCAAGCCCAACCAATCCGGTTGCAATTGCCAACGGCCGATTGGTGGCTCTTGGTTCGGCATCGTTTGAGACGATTGCCGGAGCCAGAAACTACGTAACAGATCTTGGAGCAACTGACTTTGTCATTTCTGCTGATAAGCGCACTCTGGGGCTCAAGACTGCCGTGGGTACCTATCTGGTGAACCTTGGGCAGGTGGGTCAGCAACCACAGTTGATTGATTCCCGCCCCAAGCAAATCAGCGCAAGATATGACCGACGCGGTTGGCTTTGGACTGCAACTTCGGCAGGGAAAAATTCATTTCTGGCGACTAGGTTCTACGGTCTCAACCACAGGGTATCTGCTCCCTGGATCTCCAATCTCCAGCTTCACCAGTTCAGTATCAGCCCAGAGGGCAGTCGCATCGCCTTCATTGCGAGTTTCAAAGGCGTTCGACACATCTACCTCGCCGGCATAGTTCGGGACAAGCAGGGGCAACCAATCTCGCTTACCCAACCCATTCGTTTGCCTTCAGCCAGGCAGTACCCGGTTTCACTGTCCTGGTGCAGTCCGCTGAACCTTCTGGAGCTTTTCCGAGCTCCTGGCGAAGTCAATGCGCTGCCCGTAGTTCAAACGGTTGGCGGTGATGTTCTCGAACTTGACGCGGTAACCGGAGGTACCCAAATCATGGCTAACACCTCGGGTGGTAGTTACTTTGCGGTCACCCAATACGGTCAGGTGCTGCAGTATCGCGGCTACAACTGGACTCCTTTTGCCACCGGCGTGAGCGTTGCCCACATGGCGCAGTAGCAGATCTTTTGCACCGATAACTGCTGGCTAGCTGTTCTGGTCCCGGATCGGGCCTAACGCTGTTCTGGTGACCTTACTCGAACAGCTCTTTCCCCAGCAATGCCTACTTTGCAGCAAGCCACCAAGCGAGCTTTGTCAGGATTGCGTGTCGACTCTGGGAACTCGCATACGGCGGGTTACGCGAGATCCCATGCCTTGCGGTTACAGCTGGTCGACTTATCAGGGCCAGGTTAGGCAGCTTCTTCACGGGGTAAAAACCACGGGGTCTGTTCAAGTTGCCAGGCGTTTGGCAGCACTGGCCTTGCCAGACTTAGCAACCTGCGAGCAGGTTTTTCAAAAAGCTCGGGTGCTGGTGCCTGCGCCAAGTTCCAAACGCGCCAATCGGATTCGCGGATTCTCGCCGGCGGCCGTATTTGCCAAGGCCTTGGTTAGGCGGGCAGGCCTGCTTGGCCTCATCCTAATTGTGCAGCACCCGCTGAGGTTTGAGCGCCTGACCCAAAACCAGAAGCGACTCAACAAACTAGATCGGCAGGCCAATCTGGCTGGCTCCATGGTGGCTGTCGCACCACCCGCCGGCTCGAGTTTTGGCACCGCTGTGGTTCTGGTAGACGATGTCGTTACTACCGGTGCAACCCTTGCCGAGTGCAGTCGGGCGCTGTCCCAAGCTGGGTGGCAGCCGTTAAGTTTCGTCACATTTGCAGAAACTTTGTGAAATGCAACACAAAAACCTGCAAATGGGTATAACTTGCTTTCACGGGCAACGAAGCCCGAGACGGAGGTCATCATGGAAATCAACATTTCAGCCCGAAACCTCACGGTTTCGGATCGTTTCCGAGACTATGTGCTTGAGAGGGCACACAAGGTTGAGCAGCTGGCACACCGAACTCAAACCTTGACCATCAAGGTCACCCGTCACGAACATAAATCTTCTGGACTTGAAGATCAGGTTGAGCTCACCGTTGTTGAGCCAGGTCACATCATTCGCGCCGAAGCGCATGCCGGAGACAAATTCGCAGCATTCGATATCGCTTTGGGAAAGCTTTCCGAGCGGCTTCGTCGCGTGGGGGATCGTGGCAAGGTCCACCGCGGGCAGCACCGCCAGGCATCACTTAGCGAGATGAGCGCACACGACTTTGCCGAGCTAGATATTCACCCGGTAGATTCTGACATTCTGCTTGGTTCGCACGGTGCAACCACCGCCACGGCAGCGCCAGCTCAGACAGAGGCCCCAGACCTTGGTGAGAGCCCAGTTGTCATTCGTCGTAAGACTTTTGAAGCTGTCCCCATGACAGTGGATGATGCTCTGTACCACATGGAATTGGTGGGGCATGACTTCTACCTTTTCCTTGACACTGAAACCGGCAAACCATCGGTGGTTTACCGTCGCAAAGGCTGGAATTACGGCGTAATTTCACTCGCTTAGGTTCGCTTCTAGCGTGAAGCCCCAGCCCTTCTAGGCTGGGGCTTCCGTCTAAGATTGAGGTAGTCAACCCAAGCGTTTGGAGTTCAATCTTGGCAACTATTTTTGACAAACTTTTACGTGCCGGCGAGGGCCGGTTGCTCGCCAAGTTGCGCAACCACACCGCTGCCGTCAATGCCCTTGAGCCCGAGTTTGAGAAGCTGACAGACGCCGAGCTGGCAGACGAAACCCGCTTGCTTCGTGAGCGCTACGCCGCTGGCGAATCCCTCGATGACCTGCTGCCAGAGGCGTTCGCCGCTGTCCGCGAGGCATCCAAGCGAACGCTAGGCATGCGCCATTTCGACGTTCAGGTCATGGGTGGAGCCAACCTGCACCTTGGCAACATCAGTGAAATGAAGACCGGTGAGGGTAAGACCCTAGTTGCCACCATGCCGGCTTACCTCAACGCGCTGGCTGGTCGTGGCGTTCACGTGGTCACTACCAACGACTTCTTGGCTCAGTATCAGAGCGAACTCATGGGACGCGTGTTCCGTGCCCTGGGCATGACCACAGGCTGCATTCTCTCTAACCAAAACCCAGCGGTTCGTCGTGAGCAGTACCTTGCCGACATTACCTACGGAACCAACAACGAGTTTGGTTTCGACTACCTGCGCGACAACATGGCCTGGGACAAGGGCGAGTTGGTTCAGCGCGGCCACTTCTACGCCATTGTTGACGAGGTCGACTCCATCCTTATTGACGAGGCTCGTACCCCGCTCATCATTTCGGGTCCGGCATCTGGTGAAGCAAACCGCTGGTTTGCCGAGTTCGCAAGAATCGCAAACAACCTGCAGCCGGTAATCGACTACGAAGTCGACGAGAAGAAGCGAACCGTGGGAATTCTTGAGGCAGGAATCGACAAGGTCGAGGACTACTTAGGTATCGACAACCTTTACGAGTCGGCGAACACCCCGCTCATCTCGTTCCTGAACAACGCTCTCAAGGCTAAGTCCCTCTTCAAACGCGACAAGGACTACGTGGTCATGAACGGCGAAGTCATGATCGTCGATGAGCACACCGGACGTATCCTCGCCGGCCGACGCTATAACGAAGGCGTGCACCAGGCCATCGAGGCAAAAGAAGGCGTAGAGGTAAAGGCTGAAAACCAGACCTTGGCCACGGTTACCCTTCAGAACTACTTCCGTCTCTACAAGAAGCTCTCCGGCATGACCGGTACCGCCGAAACCGAGGCGGCCGAGTTCATGAGCACCTACAAGTTGGGTGTCGTACCAATCCCAACAAATAAGCCAATGATTCGCAACGACCAGGCTGACCTCATTTACAAGAACGAAGAGGTCAAGTTCGCCATGGTGGTTGAGGACATCGCCGAACGCCACCAGAAGGGCCAGCCGATTCTGGTTGGAACTACCTCGGTCGAAAAGAGCGAGTACCTTTCAAAGCTTCTGGCTAAGCGCGGAGTTCGCCACGAAGTGCTCAACGCCAAGAACCACGCTCGTGAAGCCAGCATCGTTGCTCAGGCAGGACGCTTGGGCGCGGTAACCGTGGCCACCAACATGGCTGGTCGCGGTACCGACATCATGCTCGGTGGAAACGCCGAGTTCTTGGCTGTGGCAGAACTAGCCAAACTGGGCATTTCTGCCGAGGAAAACCCAGCCGAATACCAGGAAGCCTGGTCCAAGACTTACGAGCAGATCAAGCAGTCAGTCGCCGAGGAAGCTCAGAAGGTCATCGAGGTGGGTGGTCTGTACGTTCTTGGAACCGAGCGCCACGAGTCCCGCCGCATCGATAACCAGCTTCGTGGCCGTGCCGGTCGCCAGGGTGACCCAGGTGAGTCGCGCTTCTACCTTTCACTCACCGATGACCTCATGCGACTGTTCAGCTCGGGCGCAGCATCCGCGATCATGAACCGTCCGGGAATCCCCGATGACCTTGCGATTGAATCAAAGATGGTCAGCAGATCTATTGCGAGCGCCCAGTCTCAGGTTGAGGCTCGCAATGCCGAGATGCGCAAGAACGTGCTCAAGTACGATGACGTTCTTAACCGCCAGCGCGAAGCCATCTACTCTGATCGTCGTCACATTCTTGAGGGCGATGACATTTCAACCCGCGTGGACGAGTTCTTGGAGTCGGCCATCCAGGTAATTGTTGACCAGCACATTTCCGACCACAGTGGACACGATTGGGATCTAGAGGCCCTCTGGACCGAACTGCGAGCCATTTACCCGATCGGCTTGCAAATCGATGAGGTGTTGGCCGAAGCCGGAAGCCGCTCACGTCTGACCAAGGCCTGGTTGACCCGCGAAATCCTGAGTGATGCCCGCATTGCATATGCCAACCGCGCTAGCCAGATTGGTGAGGCAGCAATGCGCGAACTAGAGCGTCGTGTGGTTCTGAGCGTTGTCGACCGCAAGTGGCGAGACCACCTCTACGAAATGGACTACCTCAAAGAAGGCATCGGACTGCGAGCCATGGCTCAGCGTGACCCGCTGGTCGAATACCAGCGAGAAGGCTTCACCATGTTCCAGCAAATGATGGGTGCCATCCGCGAGGAAACCGTCGGCTTCATGTTCAACCTTGAGGTGCAGGTAGAAGCTAACGCCGACCACACCGATGTCGAGGCCAAGGGGCTAGACGATCACCCTGAC
>JBJTMG010000023.1:0-2239 GCA_046063415.1 Micrococcales bacterium | reverse complement strand
CCGCGCTCTCCGGAAACTTTGCCCCGATGCCATCGGGGTTTGGGGTCTAGGCCTTGTAGCCCTTTTCGCGTGGCCACCAGAACTTCTTGCCTGCAATAAACGCCAGCGCGGGAACGATCACGGTACGAACCAGCAGGGTGTCCAAGAGCACACCGATGCACACGATCACACCAATCTGGGTTAGGGCAATCAGCGGCAGAACGCCTAGCACGGCGAACACGGCAGCCAGCAGAACACCAGCACTGGTGATAACTCCACCGGTTGAACCAAGTGCGCGAATCATGCCAGCCCGAACGCCCAGCTTGGCCGACTCCTCTTTGGCGCGAGTCACCAAGAAGATGTTGTAGTCAACGCCAAGCGCAACCAAGAACAGGAAGCTGAACAGGTAGGTGCTCTGGGCCAGGCCTGGGAAGTGGAAGACGTGCTCAAATAGCAACCACCCAGCCCCAAGGCTGGCAAAGAACGAAGCCACCACGGTGAGTAGCAAAAGCACGGGGGCAACCAGCGACCGAAGCAGCAAAACCAGCACGATAAATACCAGTCCGAGGATCAGCGGAATTATCAGAGCCTGATCGGCGCTGTAGGCACGGGCTACGTCGTACTGTGTGGCATCCTGGCCACCAACGAGCGCATCAGATCCCTTGAGTGAGGCAATCTTGTCGCGAATTCGCTGAACAGTTTCGAAGGCCTCCTGGGACTGCGGTTCGGCCTTCAACGAAAGGTTCACCTGGGTGTAAGGTCCCAGGTTTTGGTTACTCAACACCCGACCCACACCAGGGACATTCGCAAGTTCCGCCGAAAGTGGCGTGTCGCTTTGAGTGGAGTACACCACCTGAGTGACTGAGCCAAGACCCGCACCAAACTTGTCGGCCAGGACATCTTGACCCACGACCGCCTCAGGCTTTGACAGGAATTGCTCCGTGCTAGATAGCCCAATCTTGAGACCGGCGGTACCGCTGGCAAGTGCTATCAGCAACGCAATTCCGATGGCAGCAACGACTCTTGGCGTTTTGCTAACCCCTGTGCCCAGCTTGGCCCAAAGACCATTTGCTGTTTTATCCTTACCTCCCAGTTTTGGGGCAACTGGCCAGAAAATCCACCTACCAAAGAGTACGAGGGCAGCGGGAAGTAGAGTAACGGCGATTGTGAAGGCAACAGCCACACCAATGGCACATGCCAAACCCAGCGCCCTAGTTCCTTCGAGCTGGGCAAACGTCAGGGTCAGCAGTGCCAAAATGACGGTTGCTGCGGAAGCGAAAATCGCTGGCACAGCTTCTCGGTATGCGACTCGCATGGCATCGCGGCGATTCTGATGAACCAAAAGCTCTTCTCGATATCGCGAGATGAGAAGCAGAGCGTAGTCAGTTCCAGCGCCAAAAACCAGCACGGACAAAATACCAGTCACGGAACCATCTAGCGTGATTCCAAGGTTGGAGGCAACCATCCGTGCCACCACACCACTCACACCATCGGCCATGCCGATTACGACCAGCGGCACAATCCACAGGATTGGACTGCGGTAGGTGATCAAAAGAAGAAGCACAACCACCAGAGCCGTAGTAATAAGAAGTTTCAGGTCTGCGCCAGCAAAAACATTGGCTAGATCTGCCTTGAATCCTTCAGGCCCCGTTACGTAGGCTTTTAGGCCGGCGGGAGCATCCTTAGAAACAACTTCGCGAATCTGTGAAATCCTTGCGGTGAGTTTTTTAGTGTCTTCGATTTCTTTCAAGGGCAGACTGACCAACGCTGCGGTGCGGTCCTGGCTAAAGATGGCATTTGGCGCGAAGGGAAGTTCCGATATCTGTTTGAGTTCGTCTGACACCCCTCGAATGTGCCTGAGCTGCTCACCCTCTATCCTGGAGGTTTCGGATACGAAGACTAT
Source organism: Micrococcales bacterium (assembly GCA_046063415.1). GTDB lineage: Bacteria > Actinomycetota > Actinomycetes > Actinomycetales > Microbacteriaceae > Rhodoluna. The sequence goes on along the minus strand of JBJTMG010000023.1, from coordinate 357 downwards.
GAGGGCCGCGGTACCCTGCTGAGAACGAAATTTCTCCTGCAGTGCGGTTACTTTTGCAGATTCAGCCGATTCTGGCAACCCGATGCCGGGAGAAGTCGCAGTTTCGCTCTTTCCTCCTGCGGCGAAGATTGCACCAATCAACACGAAGCTCAAAATAACGGTTACCCACGCGCCCGCGCGCCCGGTGACCAACTTGGCAAAAGTTCTCATGTGCTAATTCCTCCCGAAAGGTTCTCTTGACCAAACCTAGGGCACTCGGGAGTTATTTCTCAAAAGTGATTGATTGTGGCAAGTGAGGGATTCGAACCGGAGGCCAACGGCGGAGGCGGTTATGCCTCTGCCTGGCCGAGACCACCA
>JBJTMG010000119.1:0-7802 GCA_046063415.1 Micrococcales bacterium | reverse complement strand
TGCTTGTGCAATAGTCACCGATGCGGCGGGGCTGCAAGTTATTCGCGACGAGCTAGGCGAAGCGGCAGTGCCCCTGCTGCAACTGGAAAATCCCAGAACCAATTTGGGAAACCTAGCCGCGTTTGTTTATGGCAACGTTGGCGATAACTTGCCGAAACTCTTTGGCACCACCGGCACAAACGGAAAAACCTCAACCAGTTACCTGCTAGAGGGAATTCTTCGTCAACTGGGTTTGGTAACTGGTTTGACTTCAACAGCGGAGCGTCACATTGCCGGTGAGGTGATTGTTTCGCGCTTGACTACTCCGGAATCTACCGAAATGCAGGCCTTGATTGCTCGCATGCGCGAAAAAGCAGTTGAGGCCATTGCCATTGAGGTCTCGGCACAGGCGCTGAGCCAACTCAGGGTAGACGGAATCTATTTTGACGTTGTGGGTTTCACCAACCTGAGCCACGATCACTTTGACGACTACCCAAATTTCGAGACCTATCTAAACGCCAAACTTGCTCTATTCACCAAGAGTCGTGCCCGGAGTGGTGTGGTGTCTTTGGACTCGAGCTTTGGACAGGAAGTTGCTCTGAGGAGCGAGATTCCAGTAGTCACGATTAGTTCAAATCCTGACCGCCCGGCCGACTGGAATGTGTCAATCACTGCACAGACCCCCGCCAGGACCAGTTTTGAACTGCGTGGCCCAAACGGCGAGTTCCTTGCAAGTTCAGTTCCGCTGATTGGCGCTCACATGGCAGCCAACGGTGCGTTGGCAGTTGTCATGGCAACCCAGGCCGGCTATGACTTTGCTCGCATCGCGGAGGCAATTGCGGGAGGCATCGATGCCTACTTGCCCGGCCGTACCGAGCTGGTCACTGACGGAACAGGGCCATCGGTGTATGTAGATTTCGGTCACAGTCCAGACGCTTTCCTGCACACGCTAACCTCGCTGCGGGCAGTCACCACTGGCCGCCTCTTTATGGTGTTTGGTGCCGATGGCGACCGCGATGCCAGCAAGCGCCCGGACATGGCGCGTATTGCCGCTGAGAACAGCGATGTTTTGGTTATCACCGATCATCACCCTAGATTCGAAAACCCGGTTACGATTCGGGCTACCTTGGTCGAGGCCGCTAGGGCTGCTGTTCCAAACCGAGAACTCTATGAAGTTAGCCCACCTGAGCAGGCGATTCGTAAAGCGGTCGCGTTGGCCAAGCCAGGTGATTCGATCCTGTGGGCAGGGCCTGGGCATCAGGACTACAGAGACATTCAAGGAAAACGCACCGTTTACTCGGCTCGAGCGGAAGCTCGCGCGGCTCTTGCAGAAAACGGTTGGTCATGATTGAACTTTCAGCAGCGCAGGTCGCTGAGGCCGTTGGCGGCGAAGTGGTTGGCGATTCGGCCTTGGTTGTAACCGGATCCGTTGAGACCGATTCTCGCTTGGTTTCCGAGGGCTCGATTTTTGTTGCGAAACCCGGAGAGGTAACCGACGGGCATTTGTTTGTTGCGCAGGCGCAAGCGTCTGGCGCCGTGGTCGCTATAGTTGAGCACCTAGTCGACTCGAGCATCACGCAAATTGTTGTACCCGACGCGGTACTTGCTCTCGGTAAGCTCGCCCAGTTTGTGCTTGAGCAAGTCAGGGATTCTGTGAAGGTGATTGGAATCACCGGCTCGAACGGCAAAACCACCACCAAAAACATGTTGCGCGCGATTCTGGAGCAAGTTGGACCAACGGTGGCACCAATTGAGTCTTACAACAACGAAGTTGGTGCACCAATCTCGGTTCTCAGGGTAGATCGGAACACCAGGTTTTTGGTGGCTGAGCTGGGTGCAGATGGTATCGGCAGCATCGCCTACCTAGCGAAGCTGATTCGACCCGATGTGGCGGTGGAGCTCAAGGTTGGGCTTGCTCACGTAGGAGAATTCGGCGGCATTGAAGTTACCGCAAAAATCAAGGCTGAGCTTTTGGAAAATACTGCTTCCAACGCCGTCGCGGTGCTGAACCGCGATGACGCTTACATTCGTGAAATGAGCCACAAAGCTGTTGGTCAGATTCTGTGGTTTGGAACCGGTCCCGACTGCAACTACCGCGCCGAAAACTTGCAGTTGAGCCTGGACGGAACTTCGTTTGATCTGGTTTGGCCAGACGGCTCGGTTGACAAAATCAGGCTTCAAATTATTGGTGAGCACCACGTCATGAACGCGCTTGCCTCGGCAGCCGTTGCAGACAGCCTTCAAGTGGATCGCCCGCTGATCGTATCGGCTCTTCAGTCGCTGCCGCTCGCGGAGCGGTGGCGAATGCAGCTGACCAATCGGGCAGACGGCGTGAGTGTGATCAACGATGCCTACAACGCCAGCCCTGACAGCACCAAAGCCGCTCTGCAGACGCTGGCGCAGCTTGGGAGAAGCACTGGCAGACGGACCATCGCTGTCTTGGGCGAAATGGCCGAGCTAGGTGAGTTCTCAAGAACCGAGCACGACGCAATTGGCCGACTGGCTGTGCGCCTGAACCTGAACCAGGTGATTGCGGTTGGAGAAAACGCAAAACTCATACACATGGGTGCAACTCAAGAAGGAAGCTATGACGGAGAATCGCTCTACTTTGATGCGATTGAGCCGGCTTTTGACGCCATTAGTGGAATGCTTAGAAGCGGAGACATAGTCCTTGTGAAGTCTTCAAAATCGGCGAATCTTCGCCACCTTGGAGATCGGTTAGCGGAGGTTCAGCCTTGAGAGCACTTCTACTCGCGGGCGGAGTGGCCTTAGCCTTCTCGCTTTTTCTGACCCCGTTCTTTATCTGGCTATTCACCAAGTGGGGCTGGGGTCAGTTCATTCGGGCCGATGGGCCGCAGAGCCACCACACCAAGCACGGAACCCCGACAATGGGCGGCATCATCTTCATTTTGGGCGCTACCCTTGGCTACTTTGTGGGCAAGGCTGGAAATGATGAGCAGCCTACCGTCTCGGCTCTTCTAGTTTTGTTCATGATGATCGGCCTTGGGTTGGTTGGTTTCCTAGACGATTTCCTTAAGACCCACAAGAAGCGCAGCCTTGGTCTTGGAGGTTGGGCCAAAATTGGTGGCCAGACTCTTGTGGCCATTGTCTTTGCCGTGCTGGCCTTGCAATTCCCCGATGCCTCGGGGCTAACCCCTGCGTCAACCAAAATCTCTATTTTCCGCGACATCCCCGCGCTTGACTTCATGGCTTTTGGTACCGCCACCTGGGCCATCTATCTGGGTGTTGCGCTGTTTGTGATCTGGATTATCGTTCTGGTTTCGAGCGCATCAAACGGTGTCAACGTTGCCGATGGGTTGGATGGTTTGGCTACCGGTTCGGCAATCATGTCGATAGGCGCATACGCGGTTATTGGCTTCTGGAAGTTCAACCAATCCTGCGACCCCGAAGCCCTACTCTCTAACTGCTACACCACCCGCGACCCGCTGGATCTGGCTGTGGTTGCCGCGGCAATTGTGGGTGCGCTCGTGGGTTTCCTGTGGTGGAACACATCACCGGCGCAGATATTCATGGGGGACACCGGTTCACTGGGTCTGGGTGGTGCTCTAGCCGCGCTCGCCATTTTGAGCCGCGCGGAACTTCTGCTGGTGCTCATCGGTGGAATTTTTGTGATTGTGACCGGTTCGGTGATTGTTCAGCGAGCCTATTTCAAGATCACCAAAGGCAAGCGAATCTTCCTGATGTCGCCGCTGCACCACCACTTTGAGCTCAAGGGGTGGGCCGAAATCACCATTGTCGTTCGGTTCTGGATCATTGGAGGACTCTGCGTGATGGCTGGAATTGGAGCGTTCTACGTTGAATGGATTGCCGGCTAAGTTCCCATGGCAAACCTGAACCTACTAACCTCTTGGAACTCTGACTGGCGCGGCCTCAGGGTAGGCGTTATCGGTCTCGGTGTCACTGGATTCTCGGTGGCGGATACTCTGGCCGAACTTGGCGCGAATCAATTGGTGATCGCACCCAAAGCCGAAGCAGATTTGGTTGATATCCTCGATGTCCTGGAGGTCCCGTACCTGCTAGGTGAGCAAGCCGAGGGAGTGCCCCAAGCTCTTATTGATCTGGATCCCGAGCTAATTGTCACCTCGCCCGGTATCAGACCAGATTCCCCTGTAATCAGTTGGGCCACTCAAGCCGGAATTCCAATTTGGGTCGATATCGATTTGGCCTGGCGGCTTCGAGACAAGACTGAACGGGTAGCCGAGTGGATTTGCATCACAGGCACCAACGGAAAGACCACGACAACGCAACTTGTTGAAGCCATGCTGATTGCTGACGGGCGCAGGGCGGTCGCGTGCGGCAACATTGGCACCCCGATTCTCGATGTGATTCGTGACCCAGAAGGTTTCGACGCAATAGTGGTTGAACTTTCGAGCTTTCAGCTTCACTACCTAGGCCAAATTCAGCCTTACTCCTCTGCGGTTCTGAACCTTGCGCATGACCACCTGGACTGGCACGGGGGTTTCGAGGCCTACCGTGACGCCAAAGGCAAGGTCTATGAGCAAACCAAGATTGCCTGCGTCTACAACGTTCAGGATCAGGTGACCGAAGCGCTGGTTGAAAACGCCGACGTCATTGAGGGAGCCCGAGCTATTGGTTTCACTCGCGGAATACCCACTAGAAGCCAGATTGGCTACGTTGAGGACATTCTTTGCGACCGCGCTTTCCTTGATGACCGTGCAAATTCCGCTCTCGAGATTGCAACGGTGCAAGACATTTCAGCAATTGGCGAGGTAACGCCACATCTGCTGGCTAACGTGGCCGCGGCTACCGCTCTTGCCAGATCCATCGATGTCTCGCCAGCTTCCATTCGCGCAGCAATCCTGGGTTTCCGTTTAGATTCACATCGCATTGAGTTGGTAGCCGAGGCCAACGGTGTTCGCTGGTTTGATGATTCCAAAGCCACAAATCCACACGCTGCGGCTGCCTCGCTAGCCTCCTTTGAATCAGTTATCTGGTTGGTTGGAGGTCTTCTCAAGGGCGTTGATCTAACCGACTTGGTGCGGGAGTTCAAAGACCGACTGAAAGCCGCTGTTGTCATTGGCGAGGACCGGGAGCCCGTGCTCCAGGCGTTGCAGCAGGCGGCACCCGAACTGCATGTGATTTCCATAGCCGCGGAGTCAAAGTCTCAGGTTATGCCGCTTGCTGTTGCCGCTGCCGGAGGTATTGCCACCCAGGGCGATACCGTGCTGTTGGCACCGGCCGCCGCATCCATGGACCAGTTCAAGGATTACGCAGACCGAGGAGACCAGTTTGCGGGAGCCGTCAAGCTCTGGCTGGAAGGGCGGGACCCTAATGTCTAGAAGTCAAACTCCAAGCAGGGCAAATGAGCGCAGAGTCCGGGGCGGATCCCGAAACATGCCTAGAGGTGGTTCACAAAACCTGAACCCAAGAAATTTGGGATCGGCCGCTAGCGCCTGGGCTAAACACTTTTTTTCTAGGGTCTTCGCGGCGCAGTCATCGTTGTTCTGGAGAATCATTTTGGTCACCACGCCCATGCTGATTATTGGTGTGATCATGGTTTTGTCCTCGTCCTCGGTGGATTCAATCCTCAACAACAACGGAAATGGCTTTGCCACCTTTGGCAAGCAACTTCTCTACGCGAGTGTGGGTGCCGTTTTACTATTGGTTGCCTCGCTCGTGAGCCCAGATTTTTACCAGCGACACGCGATGAAAATATTCTGGTCAGTTTTGGCCCTACAGGCCTCAATTCTGTTCCTGGGTGTTTCTGTCAATGGAAACAAAGCCTGGCTGGATATTGGTTTCACAAAAATCCAGCCCTCGGAGTTTCTAAAGATTGGACTGATCCTGGCAATCGCCTGGCATATGGAAGATCGTCAGCATCTGATTCACGACCCAAGGTCCTACCGCAACTTCTTGGTGTTTGTCCCGCTGGGCGTGATTGGCGCAGCCACATTAATCACCTCGGATGTTGGAACCGCCATGATTCTGGTGCTGATCGTTCTAGTCATGGTTTGGCTCAGTGGTGTGCCAGCAGGAAGCATGCGCCTGCCGTTGCTGGTGGTTGCGGTCGCCGGCTTTATAGCCATGAACGCTGCGGCTTCTAGGCTTGGGCGAATCAAGGCGTTTTTTGACCCGGCCAGCGATGTGACGGGCTTGTACACAGACCAGACTCAGCACGGCATTTGGGCGCTTGCCGCCGGGGGAATTCAGGGTGTTGGTTTGGGGCTTTCAAAAATGAAATGGACCTGGATTCCCGAGGTAGAAAACGACTTCATCTTTGCGATCATCGCCGAGGAATTGGGCATGATCGGTGCCGTGACGGTGATTTGTTTGTTTGTCTACCTGGGTGTGTTGATTCGCAGGGTCGCTCAACGGGCCAACACGGTTTTCAAGCGAATGCTGGTGATTGGCATTGGAACCTGGTTGATCGGGCAAGCGCTAATCAACATAGCCGTGGTCTTGAATTTGTTCCCGGTTCTGGGAGTTCCCTTGCCGCTCATTTCTGCTGGTGGTTCCTCGCTCATATCTGGCCTCGGCGCCATTGGCATAGTGCTGGCCATTGAACGAGACAATCACCTAAACGAGACCAATCGAGGGCGAGCCCGGGTGAAAAGGTAATGACAAGATTTCTTTTGGCTGGTGGGGGAACTGCAGGCCACGTGAACCCTTTGCTCGCTTTGGCCGATGCCATTTCGGCCGAATCGCCCGAGCACCAAGTATGGGCCTTGGGCACGCACGAGGGAATCGAATCTAGATTGGTTCCAGAACGCGGCTACCCACTACTGGTGATTCACCGCTTGCCTTTTCCAAGACGCATCGATGGTCAGCTACTCAAGTTTCCCGCGAAATTTAGGGCCAGCGTGCGCACGGTTGAGCGCTACCTGACCGAGCACAAGATTGAAGTGGTGGTGGGGTTCGGCGGTTACGCTAGCGCGCCCGCTTACCGCGCTGCAAAGCGCCTGGGCATTCCGATCGTGGTGCATGAGGCAAATGCGCTACCTGGTCTGGCCAATAAATGGGCTGCAAGGTTTGCTTCGGCGGTTGGTGTGGCATTTAGGAACACCAAGATCGCCAACGCCCAGTTTGTTGGCATGCCGCTTCGAGCCGAGGTGGAAGCGCTGGTTTCCAGCCGAAGCCGCGCCGACGTGGTTGCCGCCAGGGCATACTTTGGGCTGGATGAGAGCACGACGACGTTGCTGGTTACCGGCGGCTCGCTTGGCGCAGCCAAGCTGAACGAAACCATCGAGGCCAGCCGGCCAGTTTTGCGTGCCGCAGGAATTCAGGTTTTACACATTGTTGGCGACCGTTCGAGTCTTGAGCCCGAGCATCAGGGTGATTTCTGTCGTATCAAATATTGCGACCGCATGGATCTTGCTATCACCGCTGCGGATTTCGCGGTGGCTCGAGCCGGGGCAGCCACGGTCTCTGAATTTTCCGCGGTAGGGCTTCCTGCCGTGTACGTTCCTTACCCGGTTGGAAACGGGGAACAACGCTTCAACGTTGCGGATCTGGTTGCTGTGGGCGGTGGCGTTCTGTGCTTAGACGCTGACTTCACACCTCAGTTTGTCGCTGATCAGCTGGTACCGCTGATCTCGAACAGCAGGTCTCGGCTGGAAATGGCAAAAGCTGCCAAATCTGTTGGCGTGGCCGACGGCTCTCAGCGCCTGCTAAAACTGGTTCAGGGCGTGTTGGGTAAAGCCGCCGGCTAGTTCAGCCCATAGGCTCTAATTGACTTGGGTCACGTTCTGCGGTTGGCCCGTAACTCTCGCGAGGACAGCATGATCAAACCCGACTTTTCACAACCGGTCCCCGATGACCTTGGAGTGGTGCACTTCATTGGT
>JBJTMG010000118.1:0-2857 GCA_046063415.1 Micrococcales bacterium | reverse complement strand
AAAGACAATGGTCTCGCGCTCGGCAATGGTGGAAACTTCGCCGCCAAACTCGATATCGCTAGAGACCAGGTGCGTGAAAACCGCGGCGTCATCGCCCAAGACCTGCACCAGCTGGTTGCTGCTGCGGCAGGCGTGAACCCTGAAGCCATCGTTGGTTTCCCACTGCGCCCAAAGCTGCTGATACGCCGCCCGCGACTCCAACCGCGACGTGTGCGTATAGAACATGAACGTGGCATCGGCTGCGAACCCGGCAAAATATTCGGCGGTTTTGTGAGCCCCAAAGTCGGCAACAATTTTGGCTGCCGCGTCTAGAACCTCTTGCTGTGCGCTCATTACTTGTTCCTAGCCATGATTGTGATTAGCTCGTATGCCAGATTCGCGGCGGCAATGCCGGTGATCTGCGCGTGGTCGTACTGCGGCGAAACCTCGACAATGTCGGCGCCAATAACGTTGACGGCCTCAAGCGAACGAACCAGTGCCAGCATTTCTCGGCTTGAGTAGCCGCCCATCTCCGGGGTGCCGGTTCCCGGTGCAAACGCGGGGTCCAGGACATCGATGTCGATACTCACGTAAACCGGCTTGCTACCCACTCGGGCACGGATCTGATCAATAATTGCCGGAATTCCCAGCTGGTCAACGTGGTCGCTGGTGATCACCTTGAAGCCCAGGCGGGTGTCGTCTTCTAGGTCGCTCTTGGCATAGAGCGGCCCGCGGATCCCCAGGTGCAGACACGAATCAAGATCCAGGAAGCCGTCTTCGCTGGCTCGCCTAAACGGGGTTCCGTGGGTAATGGGAGCGCCAAAGTAGGTGTCCCAGGTGTCAAGGTGAGCGTCAAAGTGAATCACCGTGATTGGCCCGTGCACCGCGTGCAGCGAGCGCAAAATTGGGTACGCAATGGTGTGATCGCCGCCAAGGGTTACCAACCGCAACCCCTGCTCCAGCAAGTGGTCAACACCAGCGCCAATCTGGTTCACGGCTTCATCAATGTTGAACGGGTTCACACCAATGTCGCCGGCGTCTACCACCTGGGTCAGCGCAAACGGGCTGGCGTCCTGGGCTGGATTGTAGGGGCGCAGCAGCCGCGATCTCTCGCGAATGTGCGAAGGTCCAAACCTGGCACCCGGCCGGTAGCTGGTACCCGCGTCAAACGGAATACCAACCACCGCAATGTCGGCTGAGTCAACCTCGTCAAGTCTGGGTAGGCGTGCAAAGGTTGCCGCCCCAGCGAACCGAGGGACAACCGTTGCATCTACCTGACCAACAATGTTGCCATTGGTGATTCTTGGAACGTTGTTGCTCAACTAACTGCCTTACTTGACTTCTTGCATAGGGGCCTTGGTGCTGCGGCCAATGCGTGGCCCCTGAGGTCCGTAAACGTACTCTGGCTCTGGGAACAGCAGCAGTGCGCCAATGTACAGAACCGCAGCCGAGACAATGGCAACAATGAGGCTTAGGTCTACACCACCGGCAACGCCGCTCCACATGCCCACAATGACCGGTGGGTAGTAGGCAAACTGCAGACCAAGCACGGCCGAAACGATCCAGGCAACCATGGCTCGCCAGTTGACTCCGGCGCTAAACCAGTAGCGACCACCGGTCATGCCCTTGTTGAATACCTGCAGGTCGGCGTTTGAGTACCAACCGCGGCGGTTCCAGAAACCAATGGCCATGATGATCATCCATGGAGTTGTGGTTACCACAATGGCACCCACAAAGCCGTTGACAGCACCAAGCAGGTCGGTAAAGAGTCGGCCAACCACAATAAAGATGAACGCAACCGAACCAATGGCAATGGTTGCCTGAACGCGGCTGAGCTTTGGGAACACCGATGAAAAGTCCAGACCGGTTCCGTAGAGCGAGGTGGTTCCGGTGGACAGACCACCAATGAACGCAACCACAATAATGATGTACGCGTACCAGGTTGGGGCAACACCAATGAGGCCAACCACGTAGTCGGCACCGGTGACCATGGTCATGGTTGCAACACCAAAGATAAACGGAATCAGGGTCATGGCCTGTGCGCCAAGGGTTGCCAGCGCCAGCTTGCCGTTTGAGGTTCCGTTTGGAATGTAGCGAGCCCAGTCACCCAGGAACGCACCAAACGAGATTGGGTTTGACATGGCAATGAGGGCCGAAAGCACAAAGGTTGGCCAGAAGTCGCCAAGCAGGTATTCCTGAGTTCCGGCGAATCCGGCGTTGAAGGTTCCGCTAAAGGCAACAATGGCCAGCAGCATTAGCGCGGTGTTTAGCCAGACGGCAATGCGGTTTACGAACAGCATGAACTGGTAGCCGTAAACAACCACAATCACCACGATGAGTCCGATCACCGCGTACAGCGCAACGCGCAAGCCTTGCGAATCCTGTGCGCCGAACAGGCGAACGAACGCACCAACCAGTGCGTCACCGCCCACCCAGACCGAGATCGAGTAGAACGCGATTGCGGTTAGTAGCGAAAGGAACGAACCGGCGATTCGGCCGCGAACACCAAGGTGCGCGCCCGAGGAAACCGCGTTGTTGGTTCCGGTGCGTGGGCCAAAGAAACCCATGGGCATTAGGAACAGGGTTCCGGCTAGAACACCCAGTACAACCGCGGCCACACCCTGCCAGAACGACAGACCAAACGCAATTGGAAAGGTTCCTAGCAAGACGGTGGCAAAGGTGTTGGCGCCACCAAACTGAATTCTGAAAAGGTCCCACGGAGTAGATGTGCGGTCTGCATCGGGGATGGTGTCAATTCCAAAGCCCTCGATCTCGGTGATCTTTGGCTTTGCGTTCTGAGCTACATTGCTCATGGTTTCCTCTCGGTCAAATTTGCGACACTTGCGTAACTTATTGGGAATGCTATTCCCATTCTTTA
>JBJTMG010000022.1:0-35165 GCA_046063415.1 Micrococcales bacterium | reverse complement strand
GGGTGTCTCACACCTCTCAGGTAACCGGCGGGGGTTCGCATGGTTTCGCGTTCGGCTGCTACTGCCCAGCTAAGCCCGAGCCGCCGCGGGTGCGGCGACGCTGACGGTTGCGGTTGCCTGCGGCCGGGCTCTTGTGTTCGTGGTCGCCGTGGGTTTCGGGCTTGGGTGCACCGGTTGGAGCGCCGTCGCCCGAGCCGGCGGCGTGTGGCTTGGAGCCACCGCGCGAACGGTCTCGATCGCTGCGCTGGTGTCGGTCGGCGCGGCCATCGTTGTTGCGACCGCCGCTAGAAGAACCGCCTCGGCCGTTCGAGCCACCTCGGCCACCGCTGCGGCCGCCCTTATCGTCGTCTCCCGGCTTCCAACCTTCGGGGCGCTTACTCTTGGCAATGCGTCCCTTGGTGCCTTCGGGAATATTTAGGTCAATAAACAGGTGCTTGCTGCTGCTGTAAGTTTCAAGCGGCTCAGGGTTTCCAAACTCAAGAGCCTTGTCAATGTACTGCCAGCGGGTCAGGTCTTCCCAGTCCACAAATGTCACCGCAATGCCCAGTCGCCCCGCGCGTCCGGTTCGACCAACGCGGTGCAAGTAGGCCTTCTCGTCTTCGGGCACGCTGTGGTTGATCACGTGGGTTACGTCGTCAACATCGATGCCTCGGGCAGCCACTTCGGTGGCAACCAGGATGTCCTTCTTGCCGGCACGGAATGCGGCCATGGATCTCTCGCGGGCTTCCTGAGCCATGTCACCGTGAAGGGCAGTGGCGTTGAAACCGCGGTCGATTAGCTCCTCGGCCAACTTGGCAGCGGTGCGCTTGGTCTTGACAAAAATGACGGTCTTTCCGCGACCCTCGGACTGCAAGATGCGACCGATCATTTCGTCTTTGTCCATGTTGTGGGTGCGGTAGACGTGCTGCGCAATGTCTGCCTTGGTGTGGCCCTCGTCGGGGTCGTTGACTCGAATGTGAACGGCGCGGTTCTGGTACTTGCGAGCCAAGCTGACAATGGCACCTGGCATGGTCGCGCTAAACAACATGGTTTGGCGCTCGGCCGGAGTGTAGGCAAAGAGTTTTTCAATGTCTGCCAAGAACCCAAGGTCTAGCATCTCGTCAGCTTCGTCTAGCACCATGATCTGAATCTTGGTCAAGTCAAGTTTGCGCTGGTTGCTCAGGTCAATTAGGCGACCGGGGGTTCCAACAATCACCTGCGCTCCAGCTTCCAACTGGGCAACCTGCCCCTCGTAAGCCTTGCCACCGTAGATTGCGGCAATCTGGGTTTCGCGGTTAGCGGCGGCGAGCGAAAGGTCCTCGGCCACCTGAACGCAAAGTTCGCGAGTTGGAACTACAACCAACGCCTTTGCTCCGTGCTCTGGGTTGCTTCCTAATTTCTGCAGCAACGGCAGACCAAAGCCAAAGGTCTTGCCAGTTCCGGTCTTCGCCTGACCGATAATGTCTTGGCCCGACAGGGCTACAGGAATGGCTTGTTCCTGAATGGGGAATGGCTCGGTGATTCCCCGGGATGCCAGTGCCGAGACTATGTCGGCGTCAATCCCTAGGTCTTGGAAAGTCAATGGTGCTCCTAGCGTTATGGCCTAAGTCTAGTTGGCGGGTAAACTTGGGCTGTGTTTGAGTGGATTAAGGGTTTGCGCAAGCGAGCACCAAAGCTGGTGCTGCCATCTCGGGAAGAGCGCGCGGCCCGCGAGAAGGGGACCGTTGACCTTCGTCCATTCGCCCCCGAGGTCAAGGACTTTCTGGGCCAACTCGCTTACCTGCAACTTTCCAGCTTCGAAATCATGACCGCCGAGCTCAAGTTTGCGCCCACCACGCTTGCCAAGACGCAGCTCTCCGAAGCCAGCGCCAAAAACTTTGAAAAGTACCGCCAGCTCTCGCGCAAACTTTCCGCACTGAGCCTCGATCCAACCGACGCCATGGACCCCTTCGTTGAGCGCATTGACACCTTTCACAGCCGCACCACCGGCCTCGACTGGTACGAGAACGTACTAAAGATTTATCTCGCAGTCGGATTCCTCGATGACTTCTACCGTCGTCTTGCAGTGGGACTTCCCGCCGACCTGCGCGCCGACATCGAGAAAATTTTGAATGACAGAACCATTGAGCGTTTCGTAAAACAGGTCTTGGTGCCGGCAATGGCCGAGGACCAACAGCTTGGGTCGCGCCTATCGCTTTGGGGGCGTCGAATCATGGGCGATGTCATCCTCGAACTACGCGCTGCTGTCCCAACCGCCGAGTACGTTCAAATCGAAGCCTTGGTCACCGAACTGATTGCCGCGCACAGCCTTCGCATGGATGGCTTGGGGCTAGCCGCCTAGATTCCGGCGGCCCGCTAAATCGCTGTTTAGAGCTTGCCCGCCAGGCGAGCCTTCAGGAAGTACTTTGCTCCGAAGCCCATTGCCACCGGCATTGCTACTAGAACAATCACCCAGATCCAGCCATCGTTGTGGCTCATGCCAACCCAGGTCAGGATCGACCAGAGAAGCGAACCAACCGACAGGGCAATGGTTGCTGGAATGAGCGAACCATACTCCTCGGAAGGCTTCATGATGTAGGGCGCTACGGCCCAGAGGAGCAGCGCGTAGACAACTAGAAAAAGAACCTCAACAACAGGAATGAAGGACATTATGCGATAAACCCAACCCGGCGAGTTTCTTCTGCGCCGATCTCTACGTATGCCAGGGCGTCGGTTGGAATCACGAAAACGCGGCCCTTGTCGTCGCTGAGCTTTAGCACCTTGGCCGAACCCTCAAGTGAGGCGGCAACCTGAGCCTCTACCTCTTTGGCGGTGGCGGTGCTTTCAAAGCTAATCTCACGAGAAGACTGACGGATACCGATTCTGATTTCCAAGAGCTGCCTTTCTATTTCTTACTCCAGATTACGACAGGAAAACGACCCATTTGTCCGCTGTCCTAAACTTGGCTCTATGTCAGCCACAACTTTGCCCCCGCTCGTTGAGCCCTCAGGCGAGCTAAGTCAGAGCGAAATCGAAAGATACTCGCGCCACTTGATCATTCCCGAGGTGGGGCTCATCGGTCAGCGCCGCATTAAGAACGCCAAGATTCTGGTTATCGGTGCCGGTGGACTCGGCTCACCAACACTTCTTTACCTTGCTGCCGCGGGAGTGGGCACTCTGGGCATCGTCGATTTCGATGTCGTTGACGAGTCCAACCTGCAGCGCCAGGTAATCCACTCTCAAGCCGATATCGGCCGCCCCAAGGCCATTTCGGCTCGCGAATCGGTTCAGGGTATCAACCCGCACGTGAACGTGATTCTCCACGAGGTACGGCTGGACAACTCAAATGTCCTCGAGATCTTCAAGGACTACGACCTAATCCTCGACGGCACCGACAACTTTGCAACTCGCTATTTGGTAAATGACGCTGCAGCCATTCTGGGCAAGCCCTACGTCTCGGGAAGCATTTTCCGCTTCGATGGCCAGGTCTCAGTGTTCTGGCAGGGCCACGGCCCCACCTACCGAGACCTCTACCCCGAGGCCCCACCTCCGGGAATGGCGCCGTCCTGTGCCGAGGGCGGAGTGTTCGGAGTTCTCTGTGCCGCAATCGGATCGGTCATGGCCACCGAGGCAATCAAGCTCATCACCGGCACCGGCCGCACCCTGCTTGGTCGCCTGCTCATGTTTGACGCCCTCGAGATGACTTGGCGCGAGCTAAAGATTCGCAAGGATCCCCAGATTCCTGAGATCACCGAACTCATCGATTACGACTACTTCTGTGGCCTCAAGGGTAACGACACCGATCAATACACCCGAGATTCGACCATCGATGTCCACACCCTTGCCGATCGCCTAGAAGCCCGCGAGCGTGGCGAGGACGATTTTGTTCTCATCGATGTCCGCGAGCAGAACGAATACGAAATCAACCGGATCCCCGGCTCAATCCTGATTCCCAAGGGTGAATTCCTAACCGGTGAGGCATTTGCGAAGCTTCCGAGTGACAAGCAGATCGTGCTGCACTGCAAGAGCGGCAAGCGTTCGGCAGATGCGCTCGCTGTGGTGAAGCGCATTGGCTTCAGCGACGCAGTTCACGTGGGCGGCGGTGTGGTCGCCTGGGTTGAAGAAATCGAACCGACTCAAGCCCGCTACTAGCTCCAAGTTTCCACAGATTGGCCGCTCCAATGGGGGCGGCCTTTCGCGTTTGTGTCGGAGCCCATCAGTAGTCTTTTCACATGACCCAAGCCAAGTTCCTTGCCACGCCGCAGTTCCAGCCTGCCGCGCAGTCGCTGGCCGGGGTTCAGGTCGCAGTGTCCACCGCTCCGGCGTCTGGCGTGCTACTGGTTTTTGGTGCACCGGGCACGGGTAAGACCACTGCGCTAATCGGCAGGTTTATTCAACTGGTTCGATCTGGCATAAGCCCCTCAGAAATTTTGGTGCTTGCCGCCACAAGAGATTCCGCGGCACTGCTTCGTGACTCCCTAGCGCTCGAACTCCAGTCGGCTACCGAGGGTCCACTTGCCAGAACCGCAACGTCTTTGGCGTTCGCACTAATCCGCCAAGAGGCTCTGGCCGCCGGCCGTCCCCTTCCGCAACTGATTAGTGGTGCCAAGCAAGATTCGCTAATTTCCGCCTTGCTTCAAGAAGCCCAGGAAAACGGTCAGACAGGACTCTGGCCCAGCCACATTTCCGAGACCACACGTTCTCTCAAGGGTTTTCGAGCCGAACTGCGAGACCTTCTGGCAGTTTGTCAGGAGTGGGGAGTCAGCGCCCAGCGCCTTCGAGACCTGGGTGAAGATTCATTGCGCGGTGCCTCCAAGCAACCGCAGTGGATTGCGGCTGCCCAAATTTTTGAGAACTACGAAAGGCTTCTGGCGCAGCCCGAGTTTGAGAACCAGTTCGATTCGCCCTCGCTACTGCAAAGTGCCATTTCACTGCTCGAGGCAAATCCTAAAAACCAGTTGGTTGGGCTCAAAGCAATCCTCATCGATGACGCGCAGGAACTCACCCCAACCGTGGCCAAACTCATTCGCACTTTGGCAAGGCAGTCGGGTGCGGGAGTTTCGTTATTTGGCGACCCAGATTCCACAACTCTGGGTTTTCGTGGCGCCGACCCCATGCTCATGACTCAGCTCGCGCGCTCACTGGCCGGTTCAGAGCAGCCACTCAACTTTTATCTAGATCGCCAAGTCCAGCATTCTGAGTTTGCAACTGTTACTGGGGAGTCATCTACCAGTCCCGAACAAAAATCAGTTGCGGTTCTGAGCAAAATTTCCGCTCTGATTCCTCCAGCGGGTGCCGGTCAACAGCGAAAGTCACTTGGTGCTAGCAACATTCGGGTCCAGGTTCTGAGCTCTAAGTTTGCTGAAGTCGCTTGGCTGGCGCGGCAACTGCGAGAGTTGCACCTGTACCAGGGTGTTCCCTGGCAGGACATGGCGGTGGTTGCAAGATCCAGAGGTGCACTCCAAGACCTCGAGTTGGGTCTTGCCGCAGAGTCAGTGCCGGTTCGTATCAGGGGAGCTCAGTCCGCCTTGCGCGATGAGTTCGCCGCCAACCAGCTGCTTCAGGTTGCTCGCCTCGCACTAAGCGACCAACCACTTTCGCCCGAAGACGCGGTGTTCCTGCTCACCTCAGTCTTCTGCGGGCTCGACAACCTGAGCCTTCGACGCTTACGACGTGCGCTAAGAGCCGAGGAACTGGCTGGAGATGGCACCAGGAACACCAATGAACTTCTCGTG
This sequence comes from Micrococcales bacterium, assembly GCA_046063415.1. Taxonomy (GTDB): domain Bacteria; phylum Actinomycetota; class Actinomycetes; order Actinomycetales; family Microbacteriaceae; genus Rhodoluna. The sequence continues at coordinate 29,472 of JBJTMG010000022.1, read as the reverse complement.
GAGCTCTTTGAAAATGCCGACTACCTGGCGACCATAAAAGGCTCCGAGGCCCGAACCGCCAAACTTTTTATTCGTAACTTTTTAGCTGCCAAGGAAGTGGCAAACGATTCAGCTAAAACCATCGAGGACCTGCTCTGGCAAATCTGGGACAAGGCCCGACCAAATCAGGGGCCAAGGCTCCAGGAGGTTTGGGTCGAATGGTCGCGCGGGCTTTCTGAAGTGGCGGTGCAGGCCAATCGCAACCTAGACGCAGTGGTCGCGCTTTTTGCCACGGCTAATCGTTACGTGGAGCGTTCGCCCGGGTCATCCATGTCAGATTTCATTGCGCAGCAGCTAGACCAGAACTTACCCGAAGACAATTTGGTCATTAGTGACCGCGGCCGAAACACCGTTGACCTGGTTACGCCTAGCGGCTTGGTTGGGCGCCGCTACCAGGTAGTTGCTACCCCGCAGCTAATAGAAGGAGTTTGGCCAAATCTCAAGCCAAGGTCTTCGCTTCTGGGCGCGGGGCTCTTGCTGGCTCAACTTCAAAATCGAGTCGACCCCAGCGGACAACCGCTTCGCACCGAGCTGGCCGATGAACTTCGTATGTTTTATAAATCGCTTGGGGCAAGCACGGGTTTGGTGCTGGTCAGTAGCTTTGATCAAGAAGAAGCCCAACTCTCGCAATTTGTCATGCTGGCCGCGGGAACCATTCCAAAAACCACAGATTTTAGATCGAGTGCTCTAACCTTGCGGGGGCTTTCGGGAAGCCTACGTAGGCGGTTGGCGCTTTCCACAGAGCCAACTGAACAAGTGGCTTTCGCCGCTGGTTTAGCGCAGCTCTCAGAGGCTGGAGTGCCTGGTGCCCACCCCGATGAGTGGTACGGCGTGGCCCCGCTCTCAACAACCGAGCCACTCTTTGATTTCACCGTCGATCAAGACACCGAAGATGCCGGTGAACTCATAACCATTCGACCATCGCAGCTCGAGGACTTCGTTAAGTGCCCGCTGCACTGGTTCTTGAATAATCACGGCGCAGGAACAAGCGACTTCTCAGCAAACCTGGGAACGCTCATTCACAAGGCCCTCGAACTTAGCAAGACCGGAACCCAAGAGGAAATCTGGCAGCACGTTGAGTCAAAGTGGCACACGCTCAGTTTCGAAGCCGACTGGATAGAGCAGAGTCAAAAGCGCAACGCGCGCAAGATGGTTGCAAACCTTGTCACTTATCTGACCGATTCGCAGGCTAACGGAAACCGAGTACTCGCGGTAGAACAGGGCTTTGATTTCAGGTTCGGCAAAGCTCAAATCATTGGCAAGGTTGACCGCATTGAGCAGACGCCAGCCGGAAATCTGGTCATAGTCGACCTCAAGACCGGCAAGCGCACGTTTACTGCCGAAGAAGCAAAGAACCATGCTCAGCTTGGTCTCTATCAGCTTGCGTTCCAAAACGGAGCCTTCAAGGACTTGAAAGTACCTCACGGCAATACCAAACTCGACGGCGCCAAGCTTCTGCTTGTTGCTGGAGACAAGCCTCGAACCGCAGACCAACCCTCCATTCAAGATGACCCCGTGCTGGCGAACTACTTTGAGCAGTTACTGCAGGATGCCGCCAATGGCATGGCCATGCCAAACAAGGTCTTCGTGGCCAAAGTTGCTTCACACTGCGAGAGCGATAACGAATACGGATCATGCAGTCTTCACCTAACAAGGGCGGTCTCGTATGCCGGATAATCACAGCGGGAATGCGCCTGCCCGCGTGAGTGCGCAGGAAATCTACTCACTCATGCAGCCTTTTGCGCTAACGGCACAGCAGCAGGCTGCAGTTGAGCAGGCAGCTGTGAACTCGCCCAGTCTGGTGGTAGCGGGTGCCGGAAGCGGAAAAACCGAGCTCATGGCGGTGAGGGTGTTGTGGCTGGTTGCAAACGGATACGCAACGCCCGAACAGATCTTGGGTCTTACCTTCACTCGAAAGGCCGCCAGCGAACTCAGCAACCGAATATTCAAGAACCTACTTGTCCTGCGTGACAGCAAGTTCTGGCCTGCGGGACTCAATTACGATTTCGCGCAACCAACGGTTACCACCTACAACTCTTATGCCAACTCGTTGTTCCGGGATTACGCGCTTGGGTTGGGGTACGAGAGCGAGTCGACTCTCATTACCGAGGCGGCAGCTTTCCAGTTGGCTAGAGATGTTGTGCTCAGGTACGGATCTCAGGTCGATTCAAGGCTTGCCGACTTAGACCTCAACTTGGATTCCGTAGTCAAATACGTGCTAGAAATGGCAGCCGACATGAACGACAACCTAGTCGACTCGGCCCAGGTTGAAGCCGTCACTACCCAGGTTTTGGAACGCATCACAGACCTGCCCAAGAAACCGGGTTCAAACGACTTCTCAAAGTTTGCCTACTACGACGAACTCTTAGAGCCCTTCCCGGTGACGGTGGTGGCTGCAAAGTTGGCAGACGCCTACAGGCAAGAAAAGCATCGGCTCGGGTACGTGGACTATTCAGATCAGGTTGCTCTTGCAGAGCGTGCTGTGCGCGAAATACCCGAGGTCAAGGTTCGAGAGCGCCAACGTTTTCCTCAAGTTCTTCTGGACGAATACCAGGACACCAGTTTTTTGCAGACTCGCTTGTTGGCAAATCTGTTCGGGCATCAGAGCGTTTTCGCGGTAGGCGATCCCAACCAGTCAATCTACGGTTGGCGGGGTGCTAGCGCTTCCAATCTCAGTAGTTTCGGCACCGACTTCGCCTCGGGCTTCGAAGGGCAGATTTCACAAAACAAGATGCTGACCCAGAATTCGGTGACGCTCAGCGATCAAACCGCTCCAACCGAACCAGTCTTTGCAAAGCGTTTTGAGCTTGCCACAAGCTGGAGAAACCCCAAAGCTGTTTTGACCCTTGCCAATCATTTGGCTGAACCACTCCGAAGCCCCGCGTCGTTTCTGCCGCAGGACCAGTGGCAACTGCAGCCAGTAGCCTTGAACGCTCGCCAAGACGCTAGCCAAGGGGTCATCGGGGTTGCTTTTGAGCAAGACCTGATTCAAGAGGCTCAGACTGTTGCCGACTGGTTCGCCAAGCGCATGCAGTTGACTCAAGATCAGGAGAAGCGCCCCACTGCTGCGCTCCTCATGCGAAACCGTAGAAACATGCCCATTTTCCTCAAGGCTATGCAGGACAAGGGGCTCTCTGTTGAAGTGATTGGGCTTGGCGGTCTGCTCGAAGTACCCGAAATAGTTGATCTAGTTTCTGCACTTCACGTTGTTCACGACCCAACCCGAGGTTCCGAGCTGGTGCGTCTTTTGACTGGGGCAAGGTGGCGTATCGGCGCAAAAGACATAGATCGCCTGCACCGTTTTGCAAAGAGCCTTAATCGCTACTTCGCGGATTCTGAAACCTATTCTCCAGAGGATGGCGTTTCGCTAGTCGATGCCTTAGATCAGTTGCTAGACGAAAGGCAAGTTGAATTTGCACGCATTCCAGAGCCTGCGCTGTCTCGGTTCCAGAATGCCGCTCGGGTTTTTGCCAACTTGCGCAAACAGACCGGTCTGCCGCTTCCCGAGTTCGTGCGCGCCGTTGAACAAGAACTCTGGCTCGACATTGAGGTCGTTGCCAACCCGAGCAATCAACACCCAATGGCGCACCTGAACGCGTTTTCTAACATCGTGTCTGGATACGCGGGGAGCAACCTAAAGCCCAACCTGGGGGCATTCTTGCGTTGGCTAGAGTTTGCCAATGACCGAGAAAGATTCGAAGTTCCGAGCGCAGTGCCGGAGCAGGGAGTAATTCAGCTTCAAACCATTCACTCGGCTAAGGGGCTGGAATGGGACTTCGTCGCTATCGCAAATCTGGTTGAAGGAGATTTTCCAGTCCGTTCTAGAAACACCAAGGGGTGGCTATCTAAAGCCAAACTGCCGTTCCCACTCAGGGGAGATAGGCCGTCTTTGCCTTCTTGGAATTTCCTGGATGTTTCCAGCCAACCCGAACTCAAAAAATCCGTTGATGCATTCTCTGACCAGATGCGAGTTCACAACCTGCGTGAAGAACTTCGACTCATGTATGTTGCGGTTACCAGACCCAAGCGCGAGCTGCTCCTGACCGGTTCATACTGGAAGCCCACCAGTAAATCTCCCATGAAACCTAGCCCCTACCTACTTTCGGCATTGGAGCTTGACTCCAGTCTCACTCCACTTAAGGAGTGGGAGCCAGAGGATTCCGCCAAGCGCACCATCCCCCAGGTAATGGCTACAGCCAACCCGCTTCAGCAAGAACAGCTGACTCTGGATTGGCCTCTCGAACCCATTGGCCCGGTTTTCGCCCCGGTCGTGCAAAGAGCTAAGGAGCAAACCCTAAGTGCGCTCGTGACGCCGCGGGGTGCTCTTCAGAAGTCACTCCAGCGAGACCTAGACCTGCTGCTCGGTGAGCGTGTCAACAATCTCAGTCGTCTCAACCAAGTTGAACTACCCATTCGAGTCAATGCCAGTGGGTTCAAGGATTACGTTCTAGATGCAGAAAAGGCTGCCGCCAAAATTCTCCGCCCAGTACCAGAGGCGCCATACCAGGCAACCAGGGCCGGAACCATATTCCACAACATGATGGAAGAGCGTTTCGCCCACTTGTCGCGAGCGCTGGCAACCGGGGGCAACATCGATGATCTCGGCCTTGAGATTGCCGCCCAACAGGTTGAATCGGTGGATTTGGTTGCTCATAAGGAAAAGATTGCCGAGCTGCAGGCCAATTTTGCTCAGTCTGAGTGGGCCAACCAGCAGCCAGCCTACGTTGAGATCGAGATTCAGCTAGCGGTTGAAAACAACATTTTTATCTGCAAGCTAGACGCGGTTTTCCAAACCGCAGACGGATTCGAGGTAGTCGACTGGAAAACGGGTGCTTCTCCTAAGGGGCAAAAAGAAGAGGACGAACGCGTCCTGCAGTTAGCCCTCTATCGTGTTGCGTTTGCGGCTCTAAAGCGAATACCCATTGAGCGAGTTTCTGCTTGCCTTTACTACGTTGAGGAAAATCGAGTTATTCGGAGAACCGACCTCGATGACCTACCCGCGCTACTGAAGCGGTGGAAGTCTGTCGCTTCTTAGCCTAAAAAAGTTCGCCGTCAGATTTTTTCGCATCAGAATCACCCTCGGTAAGAGTGATAGGTGCGGTGTCATCAGACAGGAAGCTGGGTACCTCACCGGTATTAGAAAGGTCAGCCGGCCTCAAAGGCGCATTTAAAAACAGTTTGTCCTCGTCGGAAGGTTCCTCAGCAGGCGCAGGCTCAGCCAAAATCGGAAGGGGTTTCGTCTCATCCGATACCTCGGCCATAGACCCACCAAGGCTTGCAAACGAGAAACCGTCATTGGCAAAAATTGGCTCTTGGGCCGCTGCGGGTGCCGAAATTGTTGCACTGAATCCGCTACCTATCGGTGTTGGTTTCAAATCGGGTAGGACTCCCGCGTCCAGGTTGGTAGCCAGATCTTCCAGGAGCGAAATCATCGAGGACACGCCCTCTGAATCTCCGTGAAGTTGGTATTCGAGCAGGGCTCGGGCATACTCCAGTTCGCTGTAAAGCTGAACGCGCTGGCGCAGGTTTTCGTCTACGTTTGGGCGTGCGGCTTGGTACGCCAAAAGCGTGGTGTAGCCAACCTCCTCGCTTCCTCCCCCCAAAATCCAGGTCAGGTCGCTTGCTGGGTCGCCAATCTGCAGTGTGGACCATTCCAAAACGCCGGAAACCGCTGAATCAAGCGAGAGCATGGTCTGGCCGTACAGGGTACCGTGAACCACAGTTGGCTGGTAACGGAACAGGTTTATGTCTTCGAGCGCTTGCTCCCAGCGGTTACGGAGTCTGGCTGGAATTTGGCCAGTTGATCCCGCTCGATCCAGCATCGCCAGGTTGCGTTGCACGGTTTGAGCGGGGGTGAAGACTGGAAGCCCAGAATCCTCAACGGTTGAGAGCGGCAGGTTGTGTATGGCAGCCGTTGCTTCGCCAATGCTCGTGAGCAGTGGGCTGGTCGCTTGGATCCTTGAAATATCAATTGGGTCGCCGTAAACGTATGCAAATAGCAGTGCGCGAGTGCCCTTTTGGTCTCGGGTTTCTCCAACCAGGTTGGTGACGTTGAAAGGTAGCTGAAGGCGCAGCGATGATTTGAGCGCACGTATTGCCTGAAGTTCGGTTTCTAGGGCCAGGCCGGCTGCTTGCCCATTTGGCATCTTCATGACGTAGTGCTCGCCGTCACTCGAGGTGAGGATTACCGAATCAAAGTGCCCGCGGCTGGCGCTGTCAAGCGGTACAACCTGAACAAAATCCAGAGCGGGAACAGCGTCTTTGGCCAGCGCGGCTAAAATCAAGGGAGATCTACCCATGCCTTTTAGGTTAGACAGGTAACGGGCAATAGTTTGGTACCGCCACGCTAGCCGAGGAAGGAGTCACGTGTACGAACCGCTTGACCTTCCGTTGGCTCGAGCCGCGGTGGACCGCGACTACGTGAGTCGGGACAACCCCGATCTATTCGATGTCCTTTGGGAAAACCCCGCCACCCGAGTCATTGCACTCCACCGCGGCAAGGTATTGCTCAAAGGTGACCCAAACTCACCACTCGCGGCCCTAGCCCTGTATCCTGTTGAGCAGGTTCCAAGCGCTCAACTCCGCGCTTACCTTGGGGTTACAACCCAGAGCAGCGATGACGAGCCAGCTGGTACACCCGTAGTGCTCGCGGTCCTCAGCCAGAATGCCGCTGATCAGTTGGAACCAGACCCCTCAAACTGGCACCACCTGCGCCGTTCGGGTGCCGGCCTTTCGGCTAGAGATGCCGGCATTTACTCGCAGGCTCTTGCCCTCGCTAACTTCCACGAGTCCCACGTTTATTGCTCGCGCTGCGGAACTCCAACCGTGATTCAACAGGGTGGCTGGTCGCGTCGGTGCTTCAACGATGACACCCAGACTTTCCCAAGGACCGACCCCGCAGTCATCGTGGCGGTTACCGATGAACAGGATCGTTTGCTTATGGGCAGCCAGGGCGTCTGGGAGGACAACCGATGGTCGATTCTGGCTGGGTTTGTCGAAGCGGGCGAGTCGCTCGGCGCAGCCGTGGTCCGAGAGGTTTTCGAGGAGGCCGGGGTCCGCGTGTCCACGCCAACCTACCGAGGCAGTCAACCCTGGCCTTTCCCCTGTTCGCTAATGATGGGATTCACCGCCAAGCTCGATCCATCGGTAGGCCACCAAGAGCTAGTTCCAGACGGTGAGGAAATCGCCAAGTTGCGTTGGTTCAGCAGAGAAGAATTGGCAGCTGAGGCTCACGGTTTGTTATTGCCCGGCCCTCTGTCTATCGCCCGTGCGCTCATTGACGACTGGTTTGGTGGAGATCTTTCACTCCTTCACTCGCCCAAGGACTAGGCCACATGACAACGGATCTTCTGGCCAAGCTTGATGACCAGCAGCGCGAGGCAGCGCTCTCCCTAATCGGACCAACCTGCATTATTGCCGGAGCGGGTACAGGAAAAACCAGAACAATCACGCACCGCATCGCCTACGGAATCTCAAAGGGTTATTACAGTGCAAATCGAGTACTCGCCCTCACCTATACAAATAAAGCCGCAGCCGAACTGCGATCTAGGCTCAGGGCACTTGGTGTTGGAACGGTATCCGCCAAGACTTTTCACTCGGCAGCCTTAGCGCAACTTGAGTTTTTCTGGCCCCAATTTGCGGGTGTCGCAGCTCCGGCAATTCTGGAATCCAAGGCCAAACTCTTGGGAAAGCTTGCCGAGGAACGAAAGTTGCGCCTGGATCAATCGGCCGTTCGAGATTTGGCTGCCGAGATCGAGTGGCGCAAATACTCAATGCTGTCACTTGAGCAATACGCTCAGGCCGGACGCAAGCCACCTGGCAACCTGAGCCCGAAGCTCATGATTGAGTTGCTTGGGGCATACGAGGATGCAAAAACCTCGGCGAATCAAATCGACTGGGAAGACGTTTTGGTTCTTTGCCTGGGAATGTTGCGTGCAGAACCCCGGGCCTTAGCTCACGTGCAGCAGCAATACCGTTTTTTCACAGTTGACGAGTACCAAGATATTTCGCCATTGCAGGAAGCGCTCCTGCAAACTTGGCTAGGCGACCGAAGTGACCTGTGTGTAGTGGGTGATCCCAACCAGACTATTTACTCGTTCACCGGAGCAAGTTCGCGTTTCCTGCACGATTTTCAGAGACAGTACGAGCAGGCCACCGTGGTTGAACTCACCCAGAACTACAGGTCGACGCAGCAGATAGTCAACTTTGCCAACAGGCTCAGAACCTTCTCGGGCAGTCAAAACTCGCTAACCGCTGCTGGTCCAGTGGGGCTCGCGCCCCGCGTCATACGGTTTGAATCGGTCCAGGATGAAGTGAGCTACGTGGCCAGCCACATCAAGTCGGCCATCGACGCTGGAACCAAGCCGAGTCAGATTGCGGTGCTCTATCGAATCAACGGGCAGTCCGAAGCCATTGAGCAAGCGCTCTCTAAGGCCGGAGTTGAGTACCAGTTGCGTGGCGGGGTTCGCTTCTTTGCCAGGCCAGAAATTGTTCAGGCGATGCAGACAATAAGAGCCGAATTGGTCTCTGACACCTCAAAACCCACGGTCCACTTGGTTACGGAAATTGCCAGGGGTCTTGGTTGGTCGGTCGAGCCACCAAGCGTGGGCGGAGCGGCCAGAGATAAATGGGAATCGTTGAATGCCCTGCTAGGGATTCTGGACGAAGTTCCCGCAGAGATTTCCCTGCAAGATTTCTACACCGAGCTTGTGGAGCGCCAGCGCTCCCAGCACGACCCCGTTCGCGCCGCGGTGACGCTCTCGACGATTCACGCCGCCAAGGGGTTGGAATGGGATCAGGTGTTTGTAATTGGGCTATCCGAGGGATACCTTCCCATTAGCTATGCCAAAACCGAGGCAGAAATTGCTGAGGAGATGCGGTTACTTTACGTGGCAATCACAAGAGCTAAGAGGCACCTGCTGCTGACCTGGTCTGCCAATGAACACCCCAACGGTGCAGCACGCTCGGGAGCCCCGGCTTTTGTCAAACAGCCATCGCGCTTTTTGAAGTTGCTAGAGCCCAAGCACTAGTTGGCAAGCGCAGTCTTTGTGTGGTTTCCATTTTTCTAGCGTCAACTGCCCAGTTTTCTGACTGTAGACAAAGCCAGTGACTTCGGTTCTTGATCCGCGGAAGCCACCCACCGAATCTAGTGACCAAAGTGCATTTTGCAGCACGAGGCCGCAACCCAAAAGTCGGCTAGATACATCGTCAAAGACCAGGCTGCTGGTCAGTAGTTGAGCGCTAATCACCGGCCAGTCTGAGTCCCGTTGCTGTGCCCAAAGATGCTGGCAGTAGAGACAGGCCGTTTTACCCGAGGTGACCACTGGGCTCACCTCCAAGCCATCGGTGGTGAAAATCAGTGACAAATGAGGAACCTGTCGATTGACCCAGCGACTGTAGCGCTTTGGGTTTAAAACCTGCTGCCCAACCAACACCGCTAAGTCAACTCGGTCAAGCTGGCGATCCTTGAGTTTTTCGCCGCGCACCAGTCGAGTTGAGGTCTGACTGGCCTCAAGAATCAGGCTGGCGGCGTCGAATCTGGTGTGTCCGGCAAGCCCGGTGGGAAAGCCATCGGGGCCAAGGTCCGTAGCGCCGACAAGCTCCGAGTCATGAGTCACCACCGTTCCAACTCCAGCCGCCGCCAGGCCGTCTAGAAGCAGAAGCCCTGTCTTGTCTAGCGAATCAATGTGGACAACCCGTAGCGCACGCTCGTTCATGACTAACTGGGCTTCCACCTGGTGGTTCAGGCTGGCGCGAATGACCTCTGTGAAAGCCTGGGCCGGTGCGGTTGGCTCAAAGTCGGGTTCGCCCGGTTTTGGGGCGAAGCGCTTGGGGAGCGTGAGCGGAGGGGCTGGTTGAAGCAGCAATGGTTGCAGACGGGAGAGCAGCTCGCGTGCCTGTTCCGCCGGCAGTTTGCTCTGCTTGGCGACCGCATCCACCTGATTGTTGGCAATGCCAACCGACAGTGCATCAATGAATCTCTCTTGCCCCGATGTCACGTTTTGGAGCGTAACCTGCGAGTCACCCAAGCCGATCTGCATGGTTTCGGGGGAGCGCCAAAGGACTTGTTGGTGTGAGTTTAGTTTTAGAACCATAGCCAGATTGTGGCAAGGGGCCACAAAAAACTGCCCCAGTTATCCACAGCAGAAGTTATTCGCCCAGCAAGTCTCGTAGCGCCTGATCAAAGTCATCGCCACTAGACCCGCCCCGCAGTCGATTCACAAGAACTGTTGGTGCATCGATGTCGGCTGCCGTGGGCAACAGGTCGGGGTGATCCCAGAGCGAGTCGCGTTGCTCGTATCCAAGTTCAGTCCCCAGCACTCGCCACAGTTCGGTTGCCTCACGTAACCGCCGTGGTCTTAGCTCTAGTCCAACCAGGGTTCCAAAGGTTTGTTCGGCAGGGCCGCCAACCGCGCGCCGCCGCCGAACCGCCTCTGCAATGGCTGCCGACTTTGGTAGAAGCTTCGTGGCGTCTTGGGTTACCGCTTCTACCCAGCCCTCAACCAGGGCCAGAAGCGTTTCAATGCTTTCGAGCGCGCGCTGTTGCTCCGGAGTGCGGTCTGCAATCAGAGCTCCACTCTCCAGAATGCCCTTGAGCTCCTCGGGGTTGGAAAGGGCCTCGGAATCGGCCAAATCTGCGAGCTTGGAATCATCGATGGAAATGTCCTGAGCGTAAGCGTTGATCTGGGTTACCACGTGCTCTCGAAGCCACTTACTGTGCTTGAAGAGGCGAGTGTGGGCCAGCTCTCGGACGGATAGGTAAATGAGGGTCTCGCGTTGATCCACTCCAAGATCGGCCATGAACTCGCCAATATTTTGGGGTACAAACGCCGCGCGTTGTTCGGCAAACAGCGGAAGCCCGATATCCCCGCCGCTAAGTGCTTGGCTGGCCAGTTTTCCAATTGCCTGCCCCAGCTGCATTCCAAACAGAGCACCGCCGGCCGACTTCATGAGTGCACCTGCCGACTCCATGAGTTGGCTCAATTCCTCAGGGGCGTGTTGCTGCATGTGCTCGCTCAGCGCCCCACTCATGCGATTTGCCACCGGCTCCGAAAGCAACTTGAACAATGGCATGGCGTCCTGCACCCACAGGTCGCGCGTCAGTAGTTTCGGTTCGGTGGCTAACCCCGACATGGTTGTGGCGGCGTCTAACCAGAGTTCAGCTATTGAAAGGGCTTCGCGAAGACCCTCTATCTGAGCCTGCGTGATTGGCTTCTCGCCGGCAACCGCGGTTTGACGAGCGTGCTGCAGAGCCAAATCCCAGTTGACACCTGACTGAAGGTTTCCACCGGCACTCATCGCGGCCTGCAGTTGACTTAGCATCTGGGTTAGCTGCGCTGGGTCGTTTCCTAAACCAGCTGCTCGGGCAAGTTCGGCGGCGTCAAAGTTTTCGGGATTGGCTATGAACTGTTCCAAGAATTTTTGAAACTCCGCAGGGTCAAACTTTCGATTTCCCGGAGACTCGTTTTCGAAGTCATCGTGGTCGTCATGGTTTGCAGTCATGCAGGTGCCTTTCCAATTCCAACGGTATCCGCAGATTCCTGAAAAGTGCCTGTGGGCGTGGTCAAATACCGTTTTGTTCGCCCTAAGCGTTTTGAATCATCTGCAACAAAACCCGGCAAGAACCCGCGCTCACCTAGGCTTAACCCAGATAGGTGACCATGACTTTATTTGATCAGGAAACGCAAGGCTCGGGCAATGTAGCCAGGCCTGGTTCGGCCACTCGCAAAGTGGTTGGCTGGTTCGCCTTTTTGGCATTTGCCGTGGCCGTTGTGGTTGGCACCTACCTGCCGGCCCCCTACGTCATTGAGCGCCCCGGACCTGCCTTTAACGTGTTGGGTCAAGATAACGGCAGCCCGGTGATCACCATTAGTGGAGCCAAAACTTACGACACCGATGGTGCCCTGCAGCTGCTAACCGTGAGTGTGCTTGGTTCCCCAAAAGCCACTCCAACCTGGTTCGAGCTTTTCCTGGCTTGGTTGGATCCGGCACAGGCCATTTCGCCGCTTGACCAGATTTTCCCGCCCAACCAAACGCAGGACCAGGTTGACTCCGAGAACCTGGCGTTGTTTGAGGATTCCACCATGCAGGCAGGTGCGGTGGCCCTTCGACAGCTCGGCTACAAGTACACCAAGCAGGTTGTGGTGGTTCAGCTTCAGAAGGGCTCTCCGGCCGTTGGCGTCCTAAAGTCGGGTGACACCATTCTTGCGATTGACGGCAAAGTGATTGGCGGAATGACGCAGCTTCGCCAGGTGCTTCAATCGGGCCAGGGAAAACCCATTCAGTTGAGCATTCTTCGCGATGGAAAGACCGTGGTGCTCGACTACACCCCCAAGAAAATGGAGGGCGATTACCGCCTGGGAATCTTTGGCAGCGAACACTTCCAATTCCCACTCAAGCTCGACTTGAAACTCAAAGACGTTGGCGGACCCAGCGGTGGTCTCATGTTCTCGCTCGGGATCTACGACAAGCTCACGCCCGGCGCGCTGACCGGCGGAAAGATAATCGCCGGAACCGGAACAATCGATGAAGCCGGCAACGTGGGCGAAATCGGCGGTATTCGCGAAAAACTTTATTCGGCAAGTCGCGCCGGCGCATCATGGTTCCTTTCTCCGGCTGCAAACTGCGCCGAAACCGTCGGGCACGTTCCCGCCGGGCTCACGGTTTTCAAAGTAAACAACTTCCAGGACGCTCTAAGGAGTGTTCAGACCATTGCATCGGGGAATGGAATCGACCAGCTCCCGCTTTGCGAATCCAAGTAGCCACAACTAGCAGTCAAAACTAGCGAGGACAACATGACACCAAGACGTAGCATTTCACCAGCCGGTATCGCCACAATCATCGTGGTGGTTCTGGGGTTCATTTTGGTCAATTCCGCGGGCTTCTACACCGACCTGCTCTGGTTTGGTCAGTTGGGCTACCAGCAGGTGTTCACCACAAAGCTGTGGGCTCAGGTTGGCGTGTTTTCAGCCGCCGCCGTGTTCATGGGCGCGGTAACGGGTTTGTCTCTCGCGCTTGCCTTCCGTAACCGGCCAATCTACGTTCAAACCACCGATGGCTTCCCAGGTTTGTCTCAGTACCGCGAACTTTTGACGCAGTTGCGTCGAATCCTCATGATCGGCGTTCCTTTGCTCCTTGCCGTTTTTGCGGGAGTTTCGGCTGCCGCAAGTTGGCCCGAGGTTCTCATGTACTTGAACCGAACCTCGGCGGGAATCAAGGACCCGCAGTTCAACCTCGACGTCTCGTTCTACATGTTTGAACTTCCGTTCTACAAGGGCCTGGCATCGCTGGTATCGGCCGCTCTCTTGGTCTCGCTTCTGCTCGGCTTGTTCGTGAATCTGGTATTCGGAGCCATTCGTTTTGCACCAAGGGCCATTACTTTTACCAAAGCCGCCCGAGTTCAGGTTGCAGTCACGGCTGCCGCGTTCGTAGTGGTTCAGGGCATCAGCCTCTGGCTTGACCAATACAGCACTCTTACCTCGGCCAGCGGGCTCTACACCGGCGCCACGTACGCCGACGTGAACGCAGCCATCCCTGGACTACAGATCATGGCGGCCATTTCAGTTCTGGTTGGCGCTATGTTCTTGGTCACCGCGTTTATTGGTCGTTGGCGCTTACCGCTACTGGCCACCGGTCTCATGGTGGTTTCGTCCATCATCCTTTCGGGAATCTACCCGTGGGCCGTTCAGACCTTCCAGGTTGTGCCCAATGAGCGCACCCTTGAGGCCGAGTACATCAAGCGCAACATTGAGGCCACTCGTTACGCTTACGGACTCGACCAGGTCAAGAGCGTCGATTACAAGGCCACCACAACCGCAAAACCAGACGCCCTTCGCGCCGATGCCGAGACCACCGCTCAGATTCGCATCATCGACCCCGCGCTAGTCAGCTCCTCGTTCAAGCAGCTCGAGCAGTACCGCCAGTACTACGGTTTTGTGGACCACCTCGATGTCGACCGCTACCAGATCAACGGAAAGTCTCAGGACACCGTCATTGCGGTTCGCGAACTAAACCAGGCGGGGCTAGGAAGCTCCCAGTCTTGGTACAACAACGTGATTGTTTACACCCACGGTTACGGCGTTGTCGCCGCTTACGGAAACCAACGTTCGGTCGATGGGCAGCCGGTTTTCTTCCAGGCTGGAATCCCGTCCGAGGGAGCGCTAGGCAAGTACGAGCCACGGGTTTATTTCGGCGAGAGTTCGCCGACCTACTCTATTGTTGGCGGTAAAAAGGGTTCTAAGCCCTTGGAACTTGACTATCCCGCAGGCGGCGGCGCTGCCCAGCAGACCTACACTACGTTCTCCGGAAACGGTGGCCCAAAGCTAGACAACATCATTAGTCGCCTTGCCTACGCTCTCAAGTTCCGCAGCGAGCAGATTCTGCTTTCGGATGCCATCAGCAACGATTCTCAGATTTTGTACAACCGCAACCCGCTCGAGCGTGTGCAAGAGGTGGCTCCGTACCTGACTCTTGACTCGGACACCTACCCATCGGTGGTTGATGGTCGCGTGGTTTGGATCGTTGACGGGTACACCACCAGTGCCGGATACCCCTACTCGCGCGCAGAGAATCCGGGCGATGCCATCGCGGACACTGCAACGGCACAGACCTTCCGTCCGGACATCAACTACATTCGGAATTCGGTTAAGGCAACCGTAGATGCCTACGACGGAAGCGTGAAGCTTTTTGCGTGGGACACCAAGGATCCGATTCTGAAGACCTGGCAGAAGATTTTCCCAAACACGGTGAAACCAATTTCTGAAATGTCTGGGTCACTAATGAGCCACGTTCGCTACCCGGCTGACCTGTTCAAGATCCAGCGAAATATGCTCGGGCAGTATCACGTGACCGAAGCTGGCGCATTCTACTCGCAGCAGGACGCTTGGATGATCCCTAACGACCCGGTTGGCCAGACCACCAACGGTAGTGGAAAGGCTCAGCCACCCTACTATCTGACCATGCAGACCCCAGACTCCAAGAGTCCGGCGTTTAGCCTTTACACCACGTTTATTCCGCGTTCAACTGGTGAATCTAGCCGAAACGTTCTGACTGGCTATCTGGTTGCGGATTCCGATGCGGGTTCAACAAAGGGTGTCAGAGCCAACACCTACGGCCAGCTCAAGCTCCTGGTATTGCCGCGCGATACCGTGGTTCCCGGACCGGGACAGGTTCAGAACAACTTCAGCTCAGACAGCGATGTCTCCAAGCTCCTGAACATTCTTCGCCAAGGTTCCACCACGGTTCTCAACGGAAACCTGTTGACCTTGCCGGTGGGAGGCGGCCTTCTCTACGTTCAGCCCGTCTACATCAAGTCAACTGGCGAAACCAGCTTCCCGTTGCTCAAGAAGATCCTGGTCTCGTTTGGAGACAAGATCGCCTTTGAAGACACCCTGCCTCAGGCGCTAGACACCCTGTTTGGCGGTTCTTCGGGGGCAGGCTCAGGTGCGGGTACCGGGACTGGTTCTGGAACCGGTAATGCTGGGTCGGGTGGCTCGTCATCAACTGGCAACACAGCGCTAAGTCTGGCCCTCAAGGCTGCGGCCCAGGCAATCGCTGATAAGGCCGATGCCATGGCTGCAGGCGACTGGACCGCCTACGGAGAAGCCGACAAGGCTCTGCAAAAGGCAGTTGAGGCGGCTGTTGCTGCCTCACAGAAGTAGCGCCGGTTTCGAGACACTGGTTGGTTGTGCTACTATTGAAACTTCGCCGCGGGGTGGAGCAGTTCGGTAGCTCGCCGGGCTCATAACCCGGAGGTCGTAGGTTCAAATCCTGCCCCCGCAACCAAATAGAAGCCCCTGTAGAGCACAGGGGCTTCGCCCTTTAAGCGGCCCTCAAGTTCAGGGAACCAAGCCCCCGAACAGTAAGCACCGCCCTGTGAGTAACAAAAATCGTCGAATCTGGCTTTGACCTAAGTTTTGGCAATGACCAAAACACAAAAAATGCTCGCACTCGCCATTGTTTTTGCTATTTCAATCACATCGATGTCGGCACCAGCCGCTGAGGCCGCAAAGTGTCGGAACGCCGGCACCAAATCCAACGGCATCAAGGTTGGTTCTCAGGTAGACGGAGATCTTCTCACCATCTGCGCGTCCAAAAAACTTATCAAACAGTTTGCTCTCAAAGTGACGGTGAAACCAAAGGCGACAGCCAAGCCATCGATGCCGACCAAGGTTAAGCCCCTACCAACGGCTAAAAAGGCCGTTGTCAAAAAGATCCCGCTTGCAAAACCCAAGAGTCGCGTAAAGGTGACCCGCAGGGTAAAGAACAACTCTGGGCTCGCGCTATTTAGACCAGCTAAACCGCTTGCCAGTCGTTTGCCGTTGGGACAGGTGGCGGTGTCTGAGGAGGTTTCATTGGCCGTTCGAAAACAAACCACTGATGGGTTTACCTACCTACTCGGGAGGTTGGTGCGCGTGCGATTTGTGCCCAATCGAGCCGAGTGGACTCTTGGCGACCAATCGCAGGCAATAGGTTTTAGTACCCAACACGCTTACGCCACCTCTGGTGTGTATTTGGCCTCGGCTCGAGTCAGATTCAGAGTTTCGTACCGGTTGAGTGGAGGGGAATGGATTCGAGACCCCGATCAGATTTGGCTGAGCGCCAAACCATTGCAGATCCCGGTTGAGGTGTCGCTTACTCCTGGGAAACAAAGTCGAACGGTTCTGGTGCTGACCCACTAGGAAATAGTTCAGGAAACGTCATGGTTGTTCACATAAACTACTCAGGCTTTGTTGTGAAACTTTTTTCACAGTTGAAAGCGCGTGGAAAGGCACATCGTGAACCAGACCCCTACAAACAGCCACTACAACGCCCAATTCTTGTTCGAGACTCCAGCTCAGACCGCTGCTTCCCCCGCTGCTTTCGGTGCTCGAGCAACAAGGGCGCTGCGTAAGTCAAGCATCACGGCAGGCATTGTTGTTGGTTCGGTGGTTGGAGCGGTGGTTGGGGCAGGCACCGGCATTGGAATGCTTGCGTTCTCGGGCGGCGAGGGAACGGTCATTGTTAACAACACCGACTCGGTCAACTGGGTCACGGGCGCTGCTGCCAAGGCCTCGCCATCGGTTGTTACCATCTCGGTTTCCTCGGCTACTTCCGGCGGAAGTGGCTCTGGCGTGGTTCTTACCTCCAGTGGCTACATTTTGACGAACACTCACGTGGTCACGCTAGACGGGACCACGGGCGCACCCACCATCGAGGTAAAGACCAGCGATGACCGCGTCTACTCGGCCCGTGTGATTGGCACCGACCCCACCAACGACCTGGCCGTTATCAAGGTCAACGCCGTGCAGAAGCTAACCCCCATTGTTTTTGCCGACAGCACCAAGATCAACGTGGGCGATTCGGTAGTGGCCATTGGCGCTCCGCTCGGGCTTGACGCCACTGTGACCTCTGGCATTGTCTCGGCGCTAAACCGAACCATTCAGGTAGATTCTTCGGCTGCACCTTCTGGCAAGGATGGCCTGGGCGGACTTCAGTTCTTCAATGGCTCATCTACCGCTGCGCCAATCAACCTAAATGTGATTCAGACCGACGCGGCCATCAACCCAGGAAACTCGGGTGGGGCCTTGGTGAATGACCACGGCGAACTTCTAGGCATCAATGTTGCTATTGCTTCAGCGGGCAGCACCGGAGGCACTCAAGCCGGAAGCATTGGAGTTGGTTTCGCCATTCCATCTAGCAATGCAAAGCGAATTGCCAACGAGATTATTGCAACCGGAAGCGCAAGCCACGCAATGCTGGGAGCCTTGGTATCGGATTCGCTCAGTTCAAAAAGCGATGCGAGCTTTGCGGTTGGTGCGCTGATTCAGGAAGTAACCAAGGGAAGCGCCGCCGAAAAGGCTGGATTGCGTAAGGGCGATATCGTCACGGAGTTTGCCGGCCAGAAAGTGCAGTCAGCCTCGGATTTGACGGCTCTGGTGCGTCAGCAGCCCGCGGGAGCCAAGGTCACACTCAAAGTCATTCGCGGAGCCAAAACTCTGACGGTTTCGGCTACTCTTGGCGATGCGGTAAATCTGAACAAGTAGTGAGTCAGAGGACAGGTTAGAGCATGAGCGATTTTGGACAAGAGGACATCGGCGGTCAAACCGCCGGCTCAACCCTGCTCGAGCAGGAACTGGTTGAAAACCTTGAGCCGGGCGATCATGAGCGCTATTCACACTACGTTCGCAAGGAAAAAATCGTTGAGTCTGCCGTTCTGGGAACTCCGGTAAAAGCGCTTTGCGGAAAGACCTGGGTCCCCGGACGCGATCCGCAAAAGTTCCCTGTGTGCCCAACCTGTAAGGAAATCTACGAGGGTCTCAGGCCCGAACCGCCTGCCGGCAAAGACGGCCAAGAATAGACTGAGTGCGTGAATAACGCACCGATTGGCATCTTCGACTCAGGCGTGGGTGGGCTAACGGTTGCTCGGGCAATCATTGACCAGCTGCCGAACGAATCAATCATTTACGTTGGCGATACCGCAAATAGCCCTTACGGACCCAAGCCCCTCTCAGTGGTCCGTGAGTTGGCGCTTCAGGTGATGGATCGCCTGGTCGATGAGGGTGTCAAGCTTCTGGTGATTGCCTGCAACTCGGCATCGGCAGCAGTTTTGCGCGATGCCCGGGAACGCTATACCGAGGGTCGAGGTATTCCGGTAGTAGAGGTCATTCAACCGGCAGTTCGCCGAGCTGTCGCTGCCACGCGCAACCGCAAGGTTGGGGTCATTGGGACCACGGCAACAGTCACGTCTAAGGCCTATGACGACGCCTTTGCGGCGGCAGTTGATCTTGAAATTGTCAGCGCTGCCTGCCCCAGTTTTGTCGACTACGTAGAGCGTGGTGTTACCAGCGGACCCGAGCTTCTGGCCGCAGCCGAGGGCTACTTGGCACCAATCAAGCAGGCTGGCGTCGATACCCTGGTCTTGGGTTGCACCCACTATCCGTTGCTGACCGGTGCCATCAGCTATGTCATGGGCGAGGACGTCACTCTGGTTTCCTCTGCCGAAGAGACTGCCAAGGACGTTTACCGAACCTTGGTCGCACACTCTCTTCTTCGCATCGATGAATCGGCGCCTTCCTATAGATTCCAAGCCACCGGTAACGCCCAGAGTTTTGGCAAACTTGCCAGGCGCTTTTTGGGACCAGAGGTGGTCACCGTTGAAAATCTTCCCAACCCAAAGGACTAGCAAATGACCGTTCGAGCCGATGGCCGCAAGCCAGACCAACTTCGTGAAATCACCATTGAACGCGGTTGGAGTGATCACGCCGAAGGGTCTGCCCTCATTAGCTTTGGCGGCACCAAAGTGCTTTGCACAGCATCTTTCACAAACGGTGTGCCACGCTGGAAGGTCGGCAAGGGTGAGGGCTGGGTCACGGCCGAGTACGCCATGCTGCCTCGTGCCACCCATGATCGCAGCGACCGCGAGTCGGTGAAGGGAAAGATTGGTGGACGCACCCATGAGATTTCCCGACTCATTGGCCGCTCACTTCGTGCGGTGGTAGATGTCCGGGCTCTAGGTGAAAACACCATTGTCATTGACTGCGATGTCCTGCAGGCCGACGGCGGAACTCGAACCGCCGCCATCACCGGTGCTTTTGTGGCGCTGGCCGATGCCATTGAGTGGGGCAAGTCCAAAAAGTTCATTCCAGCCAAGTCGCAGCCGCTATCGGATTCAGTGGCTGCGGTGTCGGTAGGAATCATCGATGGCATTCCATTCTTAGACCTGGCTTACACCGAAGACGTGCGTGCCGAAACTGACATGAACGTTGTGGTGACTGGGTCCGGCAAATTTATCGAGGTGCAGGGAACCGCCGAGGGTGCACCCTTTGACAGAGACGAACTCAATCTGTTACTCGATTTGGCGCTGGCCGGAAATGCACAGCTGACTGCGATTCAGCAGGCCGCGTTGGCTCAGGTGGGCTAGGTCTGGCACATGAGGTTAGTACTTGCAACTCACAACGCCCACAAGGTTCAAGAGGTTGGCGCCATTTTGGCGGCACGAGTGCCGGGGCTTGAGTTGCTGGGTTACAGCGGCCCGGAGCCAATTGAGGATGGCGCTAGCTACTTAGAAAACGCACTAATCAAGGCGAGGGCTGCCTATGAGCACACTGGTCTCACCGCAATTGCCGATGATTCGGGGATCGCGGTGGAAATCCTTGGGGGAGCCCCTGGTATTTTCTCTGCGCGTTGGGCAGGCGGCAGGGACAACGTTGCCAACCGCCAGCTGCTGTTGGCTCAGCTAGCCGATGTTCCGGTTCAGAATCGTGGCGCTGCCTTTGTCTGCACTATTGCGCTGGTGGGGCCCCAGGGTGAGGCTTCGTTTACCGGCATCTGGCCGGGTTCAGTGGCTTTTGAGGAGAGCGGCGAACACGGATTTGGATACGATCCGATTTTCATCCCAGAGGGCTTTGAGTGCAGCGCGGCCGAGCTTGAGCCGGCGGTAAAAAACGCCCTTAGTCACAGGTCGTTGGCGCTGGACCAGCTAGCGAGTTACCTGCAGCAATTCTGATGCTGCGACTTGAGTGGCTGGTTACTTGACCAGTGCCTCGGCCTTGTGGTCGCGTCGGGCTCGCAAGAATTCCAGGGCAATAGGAATGCTCGAGATAATAACGAAGCCAATGGTGAAGTACTCGACGTTGTTTTTGACGAATTCGAACGAGCCCAGAAAAAAGCCCAGCAGCGTGACGCCGGTTCCCCAGCCGATTACACCGATGAAGTTGTAGCGCAAGAACTTGCGGTAGGGCATCTGACCCACGCCAGCGGCAACTGGAACAAACGTGCGCATTACAGGGACAAAGTGCGCCAGGATGATGGCACGCGAACCATAGCGCTCGAAAAACGCGTTGGTGCGGTCGACGTTTTTCTGGCTGAAGAACTTGGATTCCTGCTTGTTGAAGACTGCCGGACCTGCCTTGCGGCCAATGAAGTAACCGGTTTGATCACCCAGCCACGCCGAGGTTGAAATCATTAAGCACGCAAGCCAGAGTGGGACCGGCCAGGAGCCAAAAACAATGCTTTGAGATGCAATCATGAGGCCAACCACAAAAAGCAGCGAGTCACCGGGAAGGAAGAAGCCCACCAACAGGCCGGTTTCCACGAAGACGATTACGCAGACCCCGATCATGGCGAAAGCACCAAATGAGGCAATGAGGGTTTCTGGCTTTAGCCATTCCATTCCAAACACGTGCCCCCAGCAGGAATCGAACCTGCGCCCCCGCCTTCGGAGGGCGGTGCTCTATCCCCTGAGCTATGAGGGCAAAGGGCTAGTTTCAAGCCTAACAGCGCCCGCTCTATCATTGGAGGCAAAGCAGGGTAAAGGTAGGCAGGCACATGGCACTTAGGTTGGTTGACAAGTGGGTTTGGGATTCTTGGTACGCCTTTGATGGCGAAAACCACCACGCGTTTTACCTTCAAGCCAGTCGGGCGCTGGGCGAACCGATCAGAAGGCACCGCAATGTGACCGTTGGGCACGCGGTATCAGCTGATCTCAAGAACTGGACTCAGGTGGTTGATGCCCTGACTCCCAGTGAGTCACCAGCATTTGACAGCTGGACCACCTGGACTGGGTCGATCGTCAGGGATGACACAGCAAACCTTTGGCGCATGTTCTACACGGGGACCAGTCGTGAAGATGCGGGGGAGAGGCAGACCGTAGGCATGGCCATCTCAACTGACCTCATGGTTTGGGAGAAGGTTTCTAACCAGCCGGTGGTGGCTGCCGATCCAAGGTGGTACCAAACCCTTAGTGCCGGCTTCACAAATGAGCCATTTCGGGATCCTTGGGTTTTCAAACTTCCGGGGGAAGACGATTGGACCATGCTAACTACGGCCGCAGCCATCGATGCGGTTGATCAGCGACAACGCGGTGTCATGGGCCTAGCCAAGTCGCCAGACCTAGTCAATTGGCAAGTGCAACCACCCGCTGGAAGCGCTGGACAAGGATTCGGTGAAACCGAGGTATTTCAGTTCGAAATTGTCGACGGAGTGCCAATTTTGTTATTTTGCTGCGGCCCCATTTGGCTGTCTCGGGAGCGTCTAAATTCGGGTGAATTGGGTGGCGTTTACAGTATGCCCGTGGCGCCGGATTTATCGGATGTGGACTTCAACCGAGCCACCCTGTTTCCGGACACTAATTTGTACGCATCCCGCCTAGTTCAAGGCAAAGACGGGGGTTGGAATCTTCTCGCATTTGTCAACGAAGTTGATGGAGAGTTTGTTGGCGAGCTGTCTGACCCAATACCCGTCACAGCCGATCCGGTACTGGGGTTGGTGCCAAAAAAGGGCTAAATCTGCAAGCGTTTACAAAGATTTGATAACGAAGATATAAAAACGCTTACAGCGCCAAGGACTCGGGTCTACAGTTCTGACTTAGACACCCATAACGTTTGGGAGTCCTAGGAAAGGAAATCACATGAAGAAGGGCATTCGCCTCGGCGCAGTAGTGGCAACCGCTGCTCTAGCTGTAGGAACCCTAGGTCTGGGTGCAGCTCACGCTGAAACCCGCACCGTTACCGTTTACGGTGGCTACTCGGCACCTGACGCAGCAGCATTCCAGAGCGAACTCGACCTTGCATTCCCTGCAAGCTCGGGCATCAAGGTTGAGTACACCAGCCTTGCAAGCTTTGACACCGACATCACCACCAAGATCAAGGCCGGTCAGGCACCTGACATTGCCTTGTGGCCGCAGCCAGGTGGACTTCTAGCTCAGAAGGCCAACCTAGTTCCAGTTGACCAGGTTCTTGGCTCAAAGTACGCAGCAACCATCAAGACCTTCGTTCCAGGTTTCGAGCTTCTTGGCAAGGCTGACGACGGCAAGACCTACGGTCTTCCTGTTTCGGCAAACCTAAAGTCGATCGTGTTCTACAACCCAGCCGTATTCAAGGCAAACAAGTGGACCACTCCTAAGACCCAGGCTGACCTAGACAAGCTAGCTGCCAAGATCAAGGCTTCGGGCAAGGCTTACCCATGGTGTGCCGGTACCGAGTCGGGTGGCGCAACCGGTTGGTCGCTGACCTACTGGATGGAAGAGCTAGTTCTAAAGAACGCTGGCGTTGACGTCTACAACAAGTGGTGGAAGGGCCAGGTCAAGTGGTCGGACCCTCGCATCGTCAAGGCTGGAAACGCTCTAGCCAAGACCCTACTTGCCAAGGACCAGACTCAGGGTGGCGGTAAGGGTGTTGCAAGCCGTTTCTTCGGTCTAGCAACCACTCAGGGTCTATTCCAGTCTTCGAAGGCTAAGGGTGCCTGTGCCATGCTCAAGCAGGGCTCGTTCATCACCAGCTTCTTCCCAGACAACATCAAGGCCGAACTAGCTGCCGGAAACTACAAGCACGTTGGTGTATTCCCATACCCAGCTCCTGCTAAGGGCTTCAAGGCTGTTCTAGGTGGTGGCGACACCGCCGCTGTATTCCACAACAACCCAGCAGTTGCTGCTGTTGCTTCCTACCTATGGAGCGACAAGCTTGGCACCAAGGGTTACGCTGTGAACGCAAGCGGATTCCTCTCGCCTCACAAGACCTTCCCTCCAAAGTACTTTGTTGACCCACTGGCTGTTCAGTTCCAGACCATCTTCTCGAAGGCTTCGGGCTTCGGCTTCGATGGTTCGGACCAGGCTCCACCACAGGTTAACAAGACCGAGTGGAACGAGTTGACCAACTGGTTCGCTGGCAAGCAGAGCATGGCTAAGACCTTCGCTCTGATCGACGCAAGCTACAACCAGTAATCCAACTCGGATAACAGGTAAGTAACTACTAGAGATTGGCGGGAAGAGTTCGCTCTTCCCGCCAATACTCTTCTAGTAGGGCCTTACAGCAACATCAGCTTCACGGGTTCTCTCAAGCCCTAGCACCACCCTTAACACCCCTGCAGAAAAGGATCCTTCAATGGACGCCCAATCCTCTCTCAGTGCACTAGTGACACCGCTGTTGGCAGTCATTCTTGGACCGATAGCCACCTTTGCCTTTTACATTCTCCTCAACTGGGTAGTGGGACTCTTTCCACGCAAGATCAGTCGCGTATTGCGCCCATACGTTTTTATCGGTCCGGTTTTGCTGCTCATCGGCAGCATGTTGGTTCTACCAACCATCCAAACCGTTGCCTACGCTTTCATGAACGAAGACTCGACCAAGTGGGTTGGGTTCGAGAACTTCACCAAGCTCTTCGCTGACCCGAACTTTGCCTCGACAGTGTTCAACAACTTCGAGTGGGTGTTGGTAGTACCAGCAGTCACCGTGGCTCTGGGTATTGCTATCGCGACCCTCACCGACCGCTTGGGACCAATCCGCGAACGTGTATTCAAGAGCATCATCTTCATGCCATTGGCCATCTCGTTTGTGGCAGCATCTTCAATCTGGCGTCTGACCTACTCCTGGACCGGTGGTGGCCAGCAAGAGGTAGGTATGCTCAACGCAATTGTTGCGGCGCTAGGCGGTGAACCGGTGGCTTGGCTCCAAGAGGAGAGCTTCACCATCAACAACCTTTTGCTCATGGTCGTTGTGATCTGGGCCAACGTTGGTTTTGCCATGACGTTACTCTCCGCAGCAATCAAGGCGGTGCCTGACGAGACTATCGAGGCAGCTGCCATCGATGGTGCAAACGGCTGGCAGGTGTTCTGGCGTGTCATTCTTCCGCAGATTCGCGTCACAGCAGTTTCGGTATTCATCACGGTTCTGATTTCCACAATGAAAATTTTCGATGTGATTTGGGGTATGACAGGTGGAAACTTCCACACCAACGTTTTGGGTGTGGACTTCTTCCTTCAGTACTTCGTTTATAACAACACCGGTAAGGCGAGCGCCGTGGTGGTAATCCTCATGCTTGCCATCATCCCAATCATGATTTACCAGGTACGCACCTACCGCAAGCAGGAGGAACTTCGATGAGCCGCCAGATTACCGCTCTGACTCGCATTCAGAGGTTCAAGCCAGGTACCACCCTGGTCATGCTGCTAGTGGTGATGATCTGGATCCTCCCTACGCTGGGCCTCTTTGTCACAGCTTTCCGTACTCAGAGTGCTTCGGTTGAAACCGGTTGGTGGACCGCCATTTTCAACCCTCTCGAGCAGGATTGGACACTCAGCGCGTTCTCTTCGGTCTTTGGGTCCGACTGGAATTTGGGTGAAGGATTCCTATCCACAGTTGCAATCTCGGTTCCGGCAACCATTTTGCCGATTACCTTTGCCGCCTTTGCCGCCTACGGATTCACGTTCTTGGAATTCAAGGGTCGCGAGTTCTGGTTCAGCGTGATCATCGGCCTCATGGTGGTACCGATTCAGGCATCCATCGTTGCAATCTTGAAGACCTTTGGAGAGTTCGACAAGTGGCTCATGACCATACCTGGAAATGAGTACGGTGATTTCCACATTCTTGGCGAGTACCCAGCCGCTTGGATAGTTCACAGTGCCTTCGCAATGCCGCTAGCGGTCTACATTCTGCGCAACTACATGATGACTCTGCCATTTGCTCTGATTGAGGCCGCTCGCATTGACGGTGCCAGCCACTTCCAGATCTTCTGGCGCTTGATCATTCCAATGTCAGTTCCAGCTCTAGCGTCGTTTGCTATTTTCCAATTCCTGTGGGTCTGGAATGACTACTTTGTTGCTTACCTGTTCTCTGGCAAGCACCCAGTCATGACTTACAGCATTCTCTCGATGCTTGGACAGCACGGTGAGGGTTGGCAGGTCGTTATGGCCGGCTGTCTGATTTCGATGCTCGTACCGCTTACCGTGTTCTTTGGTCTCCAGCGCTACTTTGTGCGCGGGTTGACTGCGGGCTCGGTCAAATAAACCTGGGCAAAACCTTTCCTAGGAAAGAAAGTGGTGGTCGTTGCTGCGGCCACCACTTTTTTCTTTTGAAATAGCCCTAAACGCTAAGATTGACCTAAATCATCGTTCTTTTGCGGCTGCCGCATAGGCCCGCTTGATTGCACTTTTTCGCTAAACCTTCGGTAAGGGATTTTCCGTGACACCTGCAGATTTGTCTGCCGCGATTGTTCGCATCCTTCAGGGGCTACAGGCCACTGGAGAGCTCGGCGCTGGCGAGCTCCCAACCGAAGTAGTTGTGGAGCGCCCAAAGAGTCGCGACCACGGCGATTGGGCAACCAACGTTGCTTTGCAGTTGGCCAAGAAGTTCGAAATGGCGCCAAGAGACTTCGCTCAGTTGGTGGCGGCCAAACTGGCTGAGACCAAAGGCATCACCAAGACCGACATTGCTGGTCCTGGGTTCATCAACATCACGCTCAGTGCCGGTGCCGCCGGGGAACTGGCCAAGGCAATTGTCGAGGCCGATAAGGCTTACGGAACAGGAAATGACCTAGCAGGTGTCAAGGTGAACCTGGAGTTTGTCTCGGCAAACCCAACCGGCCCAATCCACATGGGCGGAACCCGCTGGGCCGCGGTGGGAGACTCGCTCGCTCGAGTGTTTGAGGCGCAGGGTGCACAGGTAACTCGCGAGTACTACTTCAACGATCACGGCGCTCAGATCGACCGATTTGCCAGGTCTCTGCTTGCCAAGGCCAAGGGGCTGCCTGCGCCCGAGGACGGCTACGGTGGCGCCTACATCGATGACATTGCCAGCCGGGTTTTAGCCGGAACCGCCGAAGACCTTCTTGCTCTTCCCGAAGCCGAGGCCCAAGAGAAGTTCCGCGAGTACGGCGTTGAGCTCATGTTCCAAGAGATCAAGCAGTCGCTTCATGATTTTGGCGTAGATTTCGATGTTTACTTCCACGAAAACTCGCTCTACGAATCCAAAGCCGTTGAGCGCGCCATTGAGCGCCTACGTGAGCTGGGACACATTTTCGAAGAGGACGGCGCAGTCTGGTTGCGTTCCACAACTTTTGGGGATGACCGCGACCGAGTAGTGATTAAGAGCGACGGCGAGGCAGCCTACATCGCTGGAGATTTGGCATACTACCTGGACAAACGCGAGCGCGGATTTGATCGTTGCATTTACATGCTCGGCGCTGACCACCACGGTTATGTTCCAAGAATGATGGCAATGTGCGCCGCGTTTGGCGACGAGCCAAACCTGAACCTTGAGATTCTCATTGGCCAGATGGTCAACCTAGTGCGCGACGGCGAACCCGTTCGTATGTCCAAGCGCGCCGGAACCGTGGTCACCATGGAAGACCTGGTCGAGGCAGTGGGTGTCGACGCCGCTCGTTACGCGCTGGCTCGATCCTCGGCCAACTCGCAGCTGGATATCGACCTTGAGCAGCTGTCCAAAAAAACCAACGACAACCCAGTGTTCTACGTGCAGTACGCTTACGCGCGCACCCGTCAGGTTGCCAACAATGCCGCGAGCCTGGGTGTGGAACGCACCGATTTCCAGCCGGAGTTGCTTGACCACGCGGCCGAATCCGAACTGCTTGCCAAGCTCAGCGAACTTCCCAGGGTGGTATCACAGGCGGCCGAGTTCCGCGAACCTCACCGGGTTGCCCGCTACCTCGAGGAAGTCGCCGGCGCATACCACCGCTGGTACGACAACTGTCGAGTCACTCCAATCTCGGGAAATCCGGTGGAAGCCATCCACCGAACCAGGCTCTGGCTCAACCAAGCCACCTCGGTCGTTCTCAGCAACGGCCTCGCCATGCTTGGGGTTTCGGCTCCGGAGCGGATGTAATCATGGCCAGCGCAAATCCTCTGGCACCCGAATGGCTCACGGTTCCCAAAGACCTTAACGCCATTGAAACCAAGATCTGGCCCTCAAACGTGGCGCGTGATCAGAACGGTGAAGTAGTTGTTGCCGGTGTAACCGTTGACGAACTGGCGAACACCTACGGCACTCCGCTCTACGTCATTGACGAAGACGACTTCAAGTCAAGAGCAGCGAGCGTAAAGCACGCCCTGGAGTCGGCCGCGGCCAAGATCGGAACCACCGCAAAGGTCTACTACGCTTCAAAGGCTTTTCTTTGCACAGAAGTGGTCAGTTGGATTGACCAGGTTGGTCTGAGCATCGATGTAGCGTCAGGCGGCGAACTCGCCGCGGCCCTGGCAGGTGGAATGGATCCCAAGCGCATTGGCTTCCACGGAAACAACAAGTCGCTCAGCGAAATCGGTAGGGCGGTTTCGGTTGGCGTTGGCGCAATCGTGATTGACAGCGAAATCGAGATTGAGCGAATCGCCTCAACCGCTCAAGCGCAGGACACCATTCAACCGGTGCGGCTTCGGGTCAACACCGGGGTTCACGCCAACACTCACGACTTTTTAGCGACCGCTCGCGAAGACCAAAAATTCGGCATTGCCTTAGCCGATGTACCCGCGCTGGTGGCAACCATCAGAAGCCACCGCCACCTAAAGTTCCTGGGACTTCATCAGCACGTTGGTTCTCAGATTTTTGCTCCAGAAGGATTCATTGAGAGCACCCGTCGGTTGATCAAAATGCACGCCCAACTTCTTGAAGGCGGAGACATTCCAGAACTCAACATCGGTGGTGGCTTTGGTATTAACTACAAGCCAGCCGATAACGCGCCAAGCGTGGGCAAGGTTGCCGAGGCAATCGTCGATGCCATTGCTGCGGAGTGCCAAAAACTTGGAATTGCGGTCCCTGCTCTGGCGTTCGAGCCGGGTCGTGCCATTGCCGGCCAGAGTGGAATCACCATCTACAACGTGGGCACAATCAAAGACGTGGTTGTCACCGATGGATCCGAGCCTGCGATTCGCAAATACGTGAGTGTTGACGGAGGCATGAGCGACAACGCACGCCCGGCCCTTTACGAAGCTGAGTATCACGCAGTTTTGGCTTCGCGGGTTTCCAGTAGCCAGCCCGCACTGGCGAGGGTGGTTGGAAAGCACTGTGAGTCGGGGGATATCGTGGTGCGCCACGAATACCTTCCAGCCGATGTTTCCCCCAATGATTTGCTCGCTGTCGCGGCCACCGGAGCCTACTGCTACTCACTCAGCAGCAACTACAACTGGTTGACTAAACCCCCCGTGGTTGCCGTTACCAAGGGCTCATCGCGGGTAATCTTGCGTGGGGAGACCGAGTCTGATTTGTTCGCCCTGGACGTGCGTTACCAGGCGGAGCAGGCACCTAAAAAGAATGTGAAGGGTTAAACCTTGATCGAGTATCGACCATTGCGCATTGCGTTGCTTGGGGCCGGTTCCGTTGGCTCCCAGGTAGCCCGACTGCTTATCGAGAACAAAGCCGAGCTAGCCGCTCGCGTTGGGGCTCAGTTGGAGCTCATCGGGGTTGCCGTTCGTGACACCTCAATCGACCGACCAGGTGTCCCAAAAGAACTTCTAACCACAGATGCAGAGTCTCTCATTCTGGGCGCAGACATTGTCATTGAGGTCATGGGTGGCATCGAGCCAGCTCGCAGTTACGTGCTGCAGGCGCTCAACTCGGGAGCCGACGTGGTAACCGCAAACAAGGCGCTGTTGGCCACCCACGGACCCGAGATTTTTGAAGTTGCCGAGCAGGTCGGTGCCCAAATGTATTTTGAGGCAGCGGTTGCTGGCGC
>JBJTMG010000117.1:0-2695 GCA_046063415.1 Micrococcales bacterium | reverse complement strand
GAATTGCAGTTGGGCGTGTGCTTCGCGAGGTTGAAGCAACTCTGGTGAACATTCACGCAGATTCTCTCGAAGAGATGGACGAGTTGGCGTCAAGGCGTCAGAGAAAGCGCGCTGTCTAGTCTCTGTCTTCTTTGGTTCTCCGGAACCAGCTGGCCCTCTTGGCCTTACCGCTTGAGAACTTATTGTGGCGATCCCGACTTCTTCGCGCCGGCCGGTTTTTTGCGTCGTCTTGGATATTTGAAAGCAGCTCATCGAACTTATCGGATAGTTCCGCGGCGGCTGTGCCCGGCCAAGAATGAATAGCCCTTGCCGCTCCCTGCGCCTGCTGCACCGCGGCATGGTCGTTAAGTGCGGTTGTCATTAACAGATCCGGGAACTGTTCAGATAGTTCTTGAAGCCTGTACTGGTGTTCGTCGAAGTTCGGCTGAACTCGATTCACCACAATTCCCACGACCCCAAGTCTGTGGTTGACCTGCGAACTGAGCTCATCTACCGCTTGCACGGTTCGGCCTACCGACCCAACCGAGAAAATACCCGGTTCGGTTACAACTAAAACTCTGTCACTTGCAGCCCAGGCTGTTCTTGTCAGGCCGTTCAGCGATGGATGCGTGTCAATGATGACCAAATCGTATTCGTTTTCTACAAGCGAGAGCGCTTCTTCTAGCTTCCAGATATCTTTCAGGTCTGGAGCGCTGTCATCTAGGGCCTGGATGCGTGGATCTCCCACCATTACATCTATGTTTCCAAGGCGATTTCTGGCCCAGGTAGAGGCTACGATTGCATTATGCACAACGGTGTGCCGGGGATTCTTGAGAACATCAAGGACAGTGGTTCCGAGACTCTCCGTGACGCCTAAACCGGTTGATGCATCGCACTGGCTGTCTAGGTCAACCACTAAAGTTCTAAGGCTTCGAGCGTATGCCGCCGATGCCAGACCCAGGGCTACGGTGGTCTTACCTACGCCCCCTTTCAGGGAGCTGACACTCAGAACATGCACCTTCTTAGGCTACCTTTTTATCAGGCGTTAGAAATCACCTTTCCTACTAACTCAAGGATCTGATGTTCAAGAAAATCCTGGTTGCCAACCGAGGCGAGATTGCCGTTCGTGCGTTCCGTGCCGCCTATGAACTAGGCGCTAAGACCGTTGCAGTGTTCCCCTATGAGGATCGAAACTCGACTCACCGGTTGAAGGCCGACGAGGCGTATCAGATTGGTTCCGAAGGTCACCCGGTACGCGCCTACCTTGATGTCTCAGAGATCATTCGCGTTGCAAAAGAATCCGGCGCGGATGCCATTTATCCGGGCTACGGCTTTCTAAGTGAAAATCCAGAACTCGCCGAAGCCGCAAGGGCAAATGGAATCACTTTTATTGGCCCCAGTGCCCACGTTCTTGAGCTTGCCGGTAACAAGGTAAACGCCAAGTCGGCAGCAATTGCCGCTGGAGTTCCGGTTCTAAAGTCAACCAGCTCCTCGGCAAACGTGGACGAATTAGTCGCCCAGGCCGAGGCAATTGGATTTCCGTTATTCGTTAAGGCTGTTGCCGGTGGTGGCGGTCGTGGAATGCGCCGGGTTGCCGAGGCCAAGGATTTGAAAGCTGCGCTCATCGAGGCTTCTCGCGAAGCCGAAAGTGCATTTGGCGACGCTCGGGTTTTCTTGGAACAGGCGGTGCTTCGGCCGCGACACATCGAGGTTCAGATTTTGGCTGACGGCCAGGGCGGTTACGTGCACCTTTTTGAACGTGACTGCTCAGTTCAGCGCCGCAACCAGAAGGTTGTCGAGATTGCTCCGGCACCAAACATCGATGAAGACCTGCGCCAGCAGCTCTACCGAGATGCTGTTGCGTTTGCAAAAGAAATTGGTTACGCCAATGCGGGAACAGTTGAATTTCTGATTGACACAGTGGGTGCAAACGCTGGAAAGCACGTGTTCATTGAGATGAACCCGCGCATTCAGGTTGAACACACCGTGACCGAAGAGATCACCGATATCGACCTGGTGCAGAGCCAGATGCGCATTGCGTCGGGGGAGTCGCTCGCTGACCTTGGGCTTACCCAAGAGAGCATCTCGCGCCACGGCTTTGCGATTCAGTGCCGAATCACCACTGAAGACCCGGCTGCAAACTTTAGGCCAGACACCGGCAAAATTACGACGTATCGGTCACCCGGTGGCGCTGGCATTCGTCTTGACGGCGGAACGGTAACAACCGGCGCCGAGGTCTCGCCATTCTTTGACTCGATGCTAGTAAAGCTAATCGCAAAGGGGCGTGACTACGGATCTGCTGTGGTTCGCGCGAAGCGCGCGCTCGCCGAGTTCCGCATCCGCGGGGTATCCACCAACATATCGTTCCTGCAGGCGGTCATGGCGGACCCAACCTTTGCCAAGGGAGACCTAAGCACCTCGTTCATAGATGAACGCCCAGAACTCTTCCTGACCAAGCCGTCACAGGACCGAGGCACCAAGATTCTTCAGTGGCTGGCCGATGTCACTGTGAACCAGCCATATGGTCCGCGTGCTGGGCACATGAACCCATAGGTCAAGCTGCCAAAAACCGATCTCGCGCAGCAGCCCCGGCCGGTTCTCGTCAGCGCCTACTAGAACTTGGCCCAAGCGGGTTCGCAGCAGCGCTTCGGGCTCAAACCGCGGTTGCGGTGACGGACACCACCTTTCGCGATGCCCACCAGTCGCTACTTGCGAC
>JBJTMG010000021.1:0-42997 GCA_046063415.1 Micrococcales bacterium | reverse complement strand
GCGGTCGCCACCATCGACAACGGCAAGCACGGTAAGCGTTACGTTCGCTTCGAGACCGGCCGTTTGGCTCAGCAGGCACAGGGCGCCGCTGCCGTATACATGGATGACGAGACCATGCTGTTCTCGGCAACCACCGCAAGCAAGCAGCCTAAGGACAAGTTCGACTTCTTCCCTTTGACTATTGACGTCGAAGAGAAGATGTACGCCGCTGGTCGCATCCCAGGATCGTTCTTCCGTCGTGAAGGCCGTCCAACCACCGATGCCATCTTGGCCTGTCGCCTCATTGACCGCCCACTGCGCCCATCCTTCGTCGATGGCCTGCGCAACGAGGTACAGGTAGTTGTAACCGTCATGGCCATTGAGCCAGACGAGCTCTACGACGTTATCGCTATCAACGCGGCATCCATGTCAACCCAGCTTGCAGGTCTGCCATTCTCCGGTCCAATCGGTGGAGTGCGTGTTGCGCTTATCGACGGTCAGTGGGTCGCTTTCCCTAAGCACTCTCAGCTAGAGCGCGCCGTGTTTGACATGGTTGTTGCGGGTCGCGTGGTCGTTGAAAACGGCGTAGAAGACGTCGCAATCATGATGGTTGAAGCCGAAGCAACCGAGAACACCTGGGACCTTGTAAAGGGTGGCGCAACCGCTCCATCGGAAGACGTTGTTGCAGCTGGACTCGAGGCTTCCAAGCCGTTCATTAAGGAACTGGTTCGCGCTCAGAGCGAGGTTGCCAAGGTCGCAGCCAAGCCAACCGCAGAGTACCCAGTTTTCCCTCCATACACCGATGAGGTTTACGAGGCTGTCGCCAAGTTGGCCGAGGCCGAGTTGGGTCGCATCTACCAGATCGCTGACAAGACCGAGCGTCAGAACCAAGACGAGGCTCTAAAGGACTCGGTCAAGGCCCAGCTGGTCGAGACCCTTTCCCCTGAAGCCTTCGCTCAGGTGAGCGCAGCTTATAAGTCGGTCACCAAGAAGGTTGTTCGTACCCGCGTTCTCAAGGAGAACATCCGCATCGATGGCCGCGGCCCCAAGGACATTCGTGTCATTGACGCCGAGGTAGAGGTAATTCCTCGCGTACACGGTTCGGCAATCTTCCAGCGCGGAGAAACCCAGATCCTGGGAATCACCACTCTGAATATGCTCAAGATGGAGCAGCAGATTGACTCGCTGAGCCCAGAGACCACCAAGCGCTACATGCACAACTACAACTTCCCGCCTTACAGCACCGGTGAAGTTGGTCGCGTTGGTACTCCTAAGCGTCGCGAAATCGGTCACGGTGCACTAGCCGAGCGCGCACTGGTTCCAGTGCTGCCAACTCGCACCGAATTCCCTTACGCAATCCGTCAGGTTTCCGAGGCCCTAGGCTCCAACGGTTCCACCTCGATGGGTTCGGTCTGTGCCTCCACGCTGGCTCTACTCAATGCGGGTGTGCCTCTTCGTGCGCCAGTTGCCGGTATCGCCATGGGACTTATCTCCGATGTCATCGATGGCAAGACCGAGTACAAGGCAATCACCGACATTCTCGGAGCCGAAGACGCCCTTGGCGACATGGACTTCAAGGTTGCCGGTACCAGCGAGTTCATCACCGCAATTCAGCTTGACACCAAGCTAGACGGTATTCCTGCTTCGGTTCTGGGCGGCGCCCTGACTCAGGCCAAGGAAGCCCGTCTGCACATTCTGTCGATCATGAACGACGCAATCAGCGAGCCAGACGAGATGGCACCAACTGCGCCTCGCGTCATCGCCGTCAAGATTCCGGTTGACAAGATCGGTGAGGTCATTGGTCCAAAGGGCAAGATGATCAACCAGATTCAGGAAGACACCGGAGCCGACATCTCCATTGAGGACGACGGAACCGTCTACATTGGCGCTACCGATGGCCCTTCGGCCGAGGCCGCTCGCGCTGCTGTTAACGCAATCGCCAACCCTCACGTTCCTGAGATTGGCGAGCGCTTCCTGGGAACCGTTGTGAAGCTAGCCACCTTTGGTGCGTTTGTTTCCCTGGTACCTGGCAAGGACGGCCTTCTGCACATCTCCGAGCTAAAGCACCTCAACGAGGGCAAGCGCGTTGACAACGTAGAAGATGTTCTTGAGGTCGGCCAGAAGATTCAGGTTGAGATCACCAAGATTGATGACCGTGGAAAGCTCTCGCTTGCCCCGGTTGTCGAGGGTGCCGACGCCGCCAATTCGGCCGAATAGGTTCATTCACCCAAGTGACTGACATCCTGTTTCCGCTCGATCAGAGCGAACTCTCGTTCACCGCTTCGGGGGGTAGTTCGATTCGTCGAACTATTCTCCCGAGCGGTGTTCGCGTTTTAACCGAGGCAATGCCCGGAGCCGCCAGCGTCTCAGTATCTTTCTCGGTGGCTGTTGGTTCGCGCGATGAATCCAACGGCCACTTTGGTAGCACCCACTTTCTAGAGCACCTGCTCTTCAAGGGCACTGAGAAACGCACGGCTCTTGACATTGCAATTGCCTTCGACTCGGTCGGTGGGTCCTCCAACGCGTCAACCGGCAAGGAACACACCAGCTACTACGCGCGAATTCAGGACACCGCTCTACCACTTGCTGTTGATGTCATCGGTGACATGCTCACTTCTTCGCTCATTGACCCGGTCGAGTTCGAAAACGAACGAACCGTGATCCTCGAAGAGCTAGCCATGAATGACGATGACCCCGAGGACGTAGCTCACGAAACTTTCTTTGAGGCGGTGTTGGCGGGTCACCCGCTGGGTCGTCCGATTGGCGGAACCCAAGAAACCATCAACGCTGTGACTCGCGAGGCGGTCTGGGATCATTACAAAGCCAACTACCGCCCGCAAGACTTGGTAGTGGTTGCGGCCGGCGGTGTTGACCACTCAAATCTGGTTGAGCTGGTTGAAAAATCACTCACCGATGCTGGTTGGGATCTGTCTCTCGAGGCAGCTCCGGTAGCTCGTCGCAATAACAACCCAGCTCAGATTTCTGGGGGAGCACCGCTCACAGTTATCAAGCGCCCAACCGCGCAGGCCAACATTTTGCTCGGCTTCCAGGGGCTGGTTGCAGAGGATCCGGGGCGGTACGCCATGGGCATCTTGAACACCATTCTGGGTGGAGGAATGAGCTCGAGGCTCTTCCAAGAGATACGCGAAAAGCGTGGCTTGGCCTACAGCGTCTACAGCTTCAATCAGGGATACAGCGATGGCGCCGTGTTTGGGTTGTACGCTGGCTGCTCACCCAAGAAGTCGCGCGAGGTAACCCAGCTCATGCTGGCCGAGCTCGAGAAGGTTGCCAGCCACGGGGTTACCCAGGCCGAACTGGAGCTAGCCAAGGGAAACATCTCCGGAGGTCTCGCTCTCAAGTACGAAAGCACCCAGGCACGCATGAGTCGCCTGATTAGCGCCGAGGTTGTAAACGGTGAATTCATCGATCTGACTGCAACATTGTCCGCGTTCCAAGCTGTCACCCTCGAACAGGTGCAGCAGCTGGCTGTGGAACTGCTTGGTCGCTCGCGCACCATAGTGGCAGTGGGCGATGTCACTGAAAAAACTTTTCAAGACATTTAGGGTTAAACCATGACAATCAAAGTTGCAGTGGTTGGGGCAACCGGACGCATGGGAAAACTTGCGCTCGAGCTCATCGATGCCGCTCAAGATATGCAGTTGCACGCGGCTCTTGACTCCAAGAGCGAGCTCAGCCAGGTATTGGGCGCCGACGTGGTCCTTGATGTCACCCTGCCAGAGGTGTCACCCAAGGTGGTTGAGTTCTGCGTTGAGAATGGGCTCAAGGTTGTGGTTGGCACCAGCGGTTGGTCTGCATCCAAACTATCCAACGTAGAAAAGCAACTTGAGTCCTCCGCGGGTGCGGCTGTGGTTGTAATTCCAAACTTCTCGATTGGTTCCATGCTGGCCAGTCAGTTCGCCGCTCACGCCGCTAAGTTTTTTGATTCGATTGAGATCATAGAGGCCCACCACGCGGGCAAGATCGACTCCCCGAGCGGAACCGCGGTTCGAACCGCAGAGATGATCGCGGACAGCCGCGCAGGCATGACTCAACCGTTGGTTCCTGGTGTCGGGCAACCTGCCCGCGGTCAGGTGGTTTCGGGAGTGCCAATTCACAGCCTGCGAATCGCGGGTGTTTCAGCCAAGCAAGACGTCATTTTTGGTGGAAATGCCGAAATCCTGACCATTAGCCACGAGACCTCATCAACCCAGGCTTATGTCCAGGGCATTCTGCTGTCTCTAAGGGCCGCATCCGCTGCTTCCGGTCTTCTGGTTGGTTTGCAATCGGTAGTTGACCTGGGTGAGAACTAAATTGTCCAGAACCAAACTCATGGCTGGAGTCATGGTTTTGTTGACTCTTATTTACGTTTCACTGCTTGGGCAGCGTGGGCTACTGCTGCTTGAGCAGCCACAACTGGTTGCAAAGGCCATGGGTCTGTTCATTCTGGTGCTTCCAGCAGTTGCCATCTGGGGTATCTTTGCCGAACTTCGGTTTGGCATCAGGGTTGAGAAGCTAGCCGGCCAGGTGGAAGCGTCAGGAAACTGGCCAGATCTGCAGTTGGAGTACCGACCAAGCGGTCGCCCCACCAAGGTCACGGCGCAAAAGGCATTTGCTAAAGCTCAAACCCAGTGCCAGGCAAACCCCCAGTCGTGGCTCAACTGGTTTTCACTAAGTCTTGCCTACGATGCCTGTGGTGACCGCCGCAGAGCCCGAGCTGCCATGAGAAAAGCCCTGGAGCTAAGCCAAAACTAGCTGTGGCGAATGATACCGACGCGCTTTAGGCCAAGGTAGATCTGGCATCCCAAGCAGTATGCAAAGTAGGCCTGCAGCGTTGAGGCGGCAAACAAAGCAGCCGCGGCAATCGCCAATCCGTAAGGCACCTGGGCTAGGTACAGCACAACACCCACCAGGGAAACAAACAATCCCACTGCCTGCGCAAACTGTGGCGGACGAGGGTCTTCTAGCTCCTTGGGTGCGGATAGTCGAGGCTTAACCAACTTTCGGTAAAGCCATCCGAATGGGTGGCGGCTGTTACCCAAAATTGCCCCTATCGCAAAGAGAACTGTCACGAGTAACAACGTAATGAAAGCTTGAGTCTCGGTTTCCGAGTCGGTGGCTAAGAAGAAAATCACAATACTAAACACATTGATGATCGCTGCACCGAACCTTGGGCCGCGAGGGTCGATGCTCTGTGGTTGCTGCTTTGACATTAGTGGACCTCCAGTTTGGCCAGTTCTTCTTTAATGACGTTTGGCTTGGGTGCGCCGCCAATGCGGGCACGCACGATTCCTTTTGAATCAAGAATCAGAGTCGTTGGCGTCTGCAAAACCTTGAAGTGAGCGGCCAGGTCCATTCGGTTCGTCACATCTACTTCAATGTGCAGAAGCTCAGGTTTCTTGGTTTCAAGTTCGCTAAAGACCCTTGCGGTTTGACGGCACTGGCTGCAAACCTCAGTTGAGAACTGCAGCGCCGTTGCCTTCTTGCCGAACTTGCGGACCGGTTTGCCATGCTTCACGGCTTCTAGTTTGCTCAGATCAATTTGCTCGCCGCTCTTTACTCGGTGAGCTCTACCGGTTCGCGCCTTCCAAATAAGGCCGGCGAAAAGACTGACCGCAACCAGCGCTGCAATCAGTCCGAGGCGAATTTCTAGAGGCACAATCTCAAGCGTAAAACAAGCATCGGGAGCTCATTGGGCGGGTTGAAACAATGCGAAACAATCCACCGATAGGCTAAGGGCGTGTCTGAAATCGTATTTAGAAGTGATGTAACCGTTGAGTTGGTGCGTGCCCAAGCCTCGGACGCCGATGTTCTTTTTGCTGCACGAGTTTCCACCCAGGGAGAGCAAACTTTAGAGTCGGCTAACACTGCGGCCAACACCGATGAGAGTGCAAAGCGCGATCAAGGACTTATCAACTATCTGATGCGCGACCGCCACGGTTCTCCTTTTGAGCACAACTCGCTGACTTTCTACGTACAGGCACCAATCTTCGTTTTCCGTGAGTTCATGCGTCACCGCATCGCAAGTTACAACGAAGAGTCGGGTCGCTACCGCGAGCTCAACCCTGTCTTCTACGTTCCCGGTCCCGAGCGCAACCTGGTTCAGGTGGGCAAGACTGGACATTACGAGTTCCTGCCGGGAAGTGCGGAGCAGGTGGCTTTGGTAGAGCAAGAGGCGCGAACTGCCAGTATCCATGCTTATGAGTCATACCAGCGAATGCTTGAAGCTGGCGTTGCCCGTGAAGTTGCCAGAATCGTGCTTCCGCTCAACATCTACTCGAGCATGTACGTCACAATGAACGCTCGCTCCCTCATGAACTTCCTTAGTCTTCGAACCAAGCGCGAGGGCACTCACTTTCCGTCATTCCCACAACGCGAAATTGAAATGTGCGCCGAGAAAATGGAAGCGTTCTGGGCCGAG
This sequence comes from Micrococcales bacterium, assembly GCA_046063415.1. GTDB lineage: Bacteria > Actinomycetota > Actinomycetes > Actinomycetales > Microbacteriaceae > Rhodoluna. The sequence continues at coordinate 36,600 of JBJTMG010000021.1, read as the reverse complement.
CTGATGCCTTACACCTACGACTCGTTCAACAAAAACGGTCGAGTCGCACCGTAGTCCCAGTGCTGTCATTCGCTTGGGAGCTAGTCTCCCAACGTCTCATCTTCGTCGATTACGGGTTCCACCACGCTCAGGCGAGACTTTCGAAGAGCTAGCCAGATAACACCGCCTAGGATCACGGCAGTGGTTAAATCGGTGAGCACCGTGGCAATCAACGTCACCCAAAAAATGAGTGCGTCCAGTCTGCTGGACCTGATGGTTTTAGCTAGCTCACTGAACTTAACCATGTGGCTTGCCGTGGCAATGAGAACTCCCGCTAGCACCGCAAGCGGTATCAGCGAAACCAGCGGAGCCAGCGTCAACACCAGGACTGCCAAAATGAGCGCGTGACTAACTGCCGCAAGCCGGGAGTTCGCACCAGATCGCACATTTACAGCGGTTCGGGCGAGCGCGGCGGTAGCCGGAACACCTCCCAGAAATGGAACAACCAGATTTGCTAGCCCCTGCCCAAGTAGCTCGCGGTCGCTGTTGTGGCTTGTGCCGTCGGCTCTCAGGTGGTCAGCCACCTTGGCCGACAGTAGAGATTCCAGGGCTGCGAGCGCTGCAACCGTAAGCCCGGGAATGATCAGGATCCAGATTTTGTCGAGCTCGCCAAGGAAGCCAAGATCCCAGTCTCCAACGCTTGCCGGCAATGCCCCGATGGTCTGAGGCCGAAGCCCCAGCATCTGCGAGGCCACGGTCCCGAGCACTACGGCTAGAAGGCTGAGCGGGAGTCGTGGCCATCGATGCCCGCCCCAAATCAAAGACAGTGTCGTCAGGCTACTCAGGGCAAGAACCCCCCAATTTGGGTTTTGAGCCCACTGCAAGATTGCTTCAAATGCCCGCGCCAGCAAAGACTCGCCTGAGCCTTTGACCCCCAAAGCCGTTGGGACCTGCTGGAGTGATATGACCAGCGCGATTCCTGCTGTGAAACCCTCGATGAGTGCGGTTGGAAGTTTGTGAACGTGATGGCCCAGACGTAGCAGCCCCGCCAGAGCCAAAAATACGCCAGCGATGAGCCCAACCAAGAGCACCCCGCCCTGCCCGTGCGCCGCAAAAATCGGAATCAAGACCACCGTCATGGCGCCGGTTGGACCAGATACCTGAAATCGGCTGCCTCCAAAAATCGCTGCGATTGCGCCTGCCACGACCGCGGTGGTGATGCCCGCTTTCGCCCCCAAACCCGACGCAACTCCAAAGGCTAGTGCCAGCGGGAGAGCCACAAGCGCAACGGTCAACCCGGCGGTCAAATCGGTGCGTGGCCAGGCTAGATAAGTGCGCAACTCAGCGCGACTGGGAAACAGACTCACCCTTTGAGGCTACTGCGGCTTTGGCGCGCCCTAAGTCACAACCGCTAATCTTGTAGGCATGTCGCAGAACGGTAAAGAACTTTTTGGCCAGGTACTGGTCGCGCTGGTAACGCCCATGAATCACGAGGGCGAAGTCGACTGGGATTCCACCGAAAAGCTCATTGACTACGTGATCAGCAACGGCGCCGACGGCGTGGTTGTAACCGGCACCACGGGTGAAACCTCAACCCTCACCGATGCCGAGAAGCTCAAACTGGTTACCGTCGCAAAATCAGTTTCGGCGGGTCGCGCCAAGGTGATCACCGGTGGCGGTTCGAACGAAACCGCGCACGCGATTCAGCTCTACAAGGCCAGCGAGGCAGCTGGCGCTGACGGCGTAATGATTGTCACCCCCTATTACAACAAGCCTTCGCAGGCGGGTGTGCTAACTCACTTCCGTCTAATTGCAGACGCTACCGATCTTCCAGTGATTCTTTACGATATTCCGGGTCGCTCCGGAATCCCGATCGCCTATGACACCTTCCATCGGGCGGCTAAGCACCCAAACATCGTTGCGGTCAAAGACGCCAAGGGCGACCTAGCTCAGGCCTCGAGAATCATGAACGAAACCGACCTCATTTACTTCTCGGGCGATGACAGCAACATTTTGCCTCACATCTCAATCGGTGCAACCGGCATGATCAGCGTTACCGCAAACGTAGCGCCGGCGGCCTATCGCGAACTCGTGGATGCCACCAATCGCAATGATTTCAATCACGCGCTTACAGTCCACAACACTCTTGAGCCGCTTCAGCGCGCGCTCATGACGCATGTTCCAGGAACGGTTGCAAGCAAGTACACGCTGCACGGCCTTGGTCTAATCAACACTCCGCGGGTGCGTCTGCCGCTGGTGGGACCCGAGGAGTCCGAAGCCGCCCGCATTGAAGCTGACATCGATAAGGTGGGCGACATCACTGGACTCTCCTTCGCAAACTTCCGACCAGACCGCAACGCTGCGGCCGGCGGTGCGCTTCCAAAGGTGGCGGGCACTACTCGCTAGGAACAAAAGTCTTTTGGTCCGTGAAAGCACGGGCCGCAAATAACAGAAAAGGAACCAAATGGTTCAAACTCTTCCAGCCCCGGCGCCCCTTCGCCCAGGGGTCCTTCGGATAATTCCGCTGGGAGGAATTGGCGAAATCGGTCGAAACATGACCGTCTTCGAAATCGACGGCAAAATCCTCATTGTTGACTGCGGCGTGCTCTTCCCAGAGGAACACCAGCCGGGCATCGATGTAATCCTTCCCGATTTCGGCTACCTCAGAGACCGCCTCGATGATGTGGTTGGCATTGTCCTCACGCACGGCCACGAGGATCACATTGGTGGCGTGCCCTACCTTTTGCGCCTCAAGGCTGATATCCCACTGCTGGGCTCCGCCCTGACACTGGCCTTTGTTGAGGCCAAGTTAAAGGAACACAGAATCAAGCCTTACAGCATGGTGGTGGCCGAGGGGCAGCGCGAGCAGTTGGCCGGGTTCAACCTTGAGTTCGTGGCAGTAAACCACTCCATTCCAGACGCGCTCGCCGTGGTCATGCGCACCAAGGGTGGTTCGGTGCTTCACACGGGTGACTTCAAAATGGATCAAATTCCCCTCGATGGTCGCCTCACCGACCTAAGGGCCTTCGCGCGTATTGGCGAGGAGGGGCTCGACCTTTTCATGTGCGATTCAACCAATGCCGACGTCCCGGGCTTCACGCCCCTCGAGAAGGATATCGGTCCCGTGATTCAGGATGTCATTGGCCGATCCAGGCGCCGAGTCATCGTTGCCTCGTTTTCTTCTCATGTTCACCGGGTTCAGCAGGTATTGGATGCCGCCGCTTTCCACAATCGCAAAGTTGCTCTGGTGGGACGAAGCATGGTCCGAAACATGCAGATTGCCGCCGACATGGGCTACTTGAATGTCCCCGAGGGCATTCTGATTGATGCCAAAAAAGCGACCAGTATTCCAGATCACGAGTTGGTCTACATGTCAACCGGGTCGCAGGGTGAGCCAATGGCCGGCCTTGCTCGTATGGCAAACCTTGATCACGAGATCGAGATTGGCGATGGCGATACCGTAATTTTGGCGAGTTCGCTTATCCCGGGTAACGAGAACGCGGTTTACCGCGTCATTGACAAGTTGACCAGGCTTGGTGCAAACGTTGTTCACAAGGGCAACGCCAAGGTCCACGTTTCAGGCCACGCCGCAGCGGGCGAGCTGCTGTACTGCTACAACATTCTGAAACCCAAAAATGTCATGCCGGTTCACGGCGAGTATCGCCATTTGATTGCCAATGGAAACCTGGCGAAGCAGACCGGAGTGCCAGAAGAGGCGGTTCTGATCACCGAAGATGGCTGGGTTACCGACCTAGAAAACGGCGAGGCCCAGATTGTTGGCGCCGTGGAATGCGGTTTGCTGTTTGTCGATGGCAAGACCGTTGGCAAGATCACCGAGGACGACCTACAGGATCGCCGAATTCTTGCCGCCGAGGGCTTCATTTCTATTTTCGCCGTCATCGATGCCGAAACCGGCAAGGTCAAGGTAGGTCCCGAGATCCGGGCGCGCGCATTTGCCGAAGAGGATCACGTCTTTGACGATGTCAAACCGCAGATCGAGCGCGCGCTAGCCGATGCCGCAAAGGAGGGCGTTCGCGACACCTACGCCATGCAGCAGGTCATTCGTCGGACTATCGGAACCTGGGTGGCTAAGGCTCACCGTCGCAGACCCATGATCATCCCGGTAGTTATTCACGGCTAATTTAGGGTCGCCACGCCTTCGGGCAATTGCCGGTTACGGCTGTTAGTTTTGTGGCATGGCTACACGCAAACCTGCATCCAAACGCCCGGCACCGCGCGCCAAGGCACCCGCGCGCCCTCGCGTGGCTGCCAACCGTCAGCCCTCAACGCCCAAAAGCTACAACGCCGAGCAAGGTAGTTTTTGGAAGGCCGTTGCCGCCACTTGGATGTTCTTCGCTCACCTTTTTGGTGGAGCCAGTCGAGCGCTTAGCCCAGACCGCATCGATCGCCAAGATCGCCGCGATGGCATTCCTTTTTTCCTGTTTTTACTCTCGGTTGCCGGCATTATCACCCTCTGGTTCTTTGGCAAACAGGCAACTGCTCAGCAGTTGAACTCGTTTACCTTCGGGTTGCTCTTCGGGCAGCTTTCTTACTTTCTGCCGGTACTCATGCTGGTGTTTGCGGTTTACCTTGCGCGGAATCCATCGTCGGTAAAAGACAATTCACGCATTGGGTTTGGGCTTTTGCTGTTGCAGATTTCCATTTCCGGTTTCTTGCACGCCTTTAGCGCCCAACCGAATCCGTCCGATGGCATCGAAAAGCTGTCTCAAGCCGGAGGACTCTTCGGTTGGGTCATTGCCATGCCGCTCATTGGTTCCATCACCATTTGGGGTGCGGTTCCGGTCCTTGCCCTGGTTTCGTTCGGTTCGCTCCTCATCATGACCAAAACCGCTCCAAGCCGCATTGGCGAGCGACTCCACGAACTCTGGGTGTACCTTTTTGGGGAGGCGGCTCCTCAGGTAATCACTCCGTCGCAAGACGAAGTAGACGACGCCTTCGATGGCACTAAGGTTCCGTGGTGGCGTTCGGGCAAGAATCCCAAGGCGCCGTTCGAATCGGCTACCACGAGGGACTCGGATATCGCGCCGGCTTTTGAGGGTGATGGCGATGAGTTCGACTCGCTATTTGGTGATACCCAGGCGGTTGACAGAGCAAGCTCGGCGACAGTGGCAGTGCCACCCCACCAGACATCAATCCCCGATGAACCGTTGACTCTGCCAATCGTGATTCCCGAGCAGCCCGTGGGTGGTTCCTCTGCCTCGGGAGCTGCCCAGGTTTCAACCGGCTCTAAACCAAAGCGCACCTACAGCATGCCAGCGCTCTCAATCTTGTCTCCGGGCACACCTCCAAAAGCCAAGAGCGAAGCGAACGAGCGCGTAGTAACCGAGATCACAGCGGTATTCAAGGAGTTCGGCGTTGACGCCAAGGTGGTCGGTTTCTCGCGAGGGCCAACCGTGACTCGCTACGAGGTAGAGCTTGCCCCCGGTGTCAAGGTTGAGGCGGTGACCAGGCTATCTAGCAACATCTCCTATGCCGTTGCGAGCAACGAGGTCAGAATTCTGGCGCCAATTCCCGGTAAGTCGCTGATTGGAATTGAAATTCCAAACACCGACCGCGAAATAGTCTCCCTGGGCGATGTCCTGCGTTCCTCAGCCGCGGCTGCCAGCCAGCACCCACTCACCATTGGTATCGGAAAAGATGTTGAGGGTGGCTTTGTGGTTGCCAACCTGGCCAAGATGCCCCACCTTTTGGTTGCGGGTGCCACCGGTGCCGGTAAGTCCAGCTTCGTGAATTCCATGATCGTTTCCCTATTGATGCGTGCCAAACCTGCCGAGGTTCGACTGGTTCTAATTGACCCAAAGCGGGTTGAGTTGGCCGCCTACCAGGGCATTCCACACCTAATCACCCCGATCGTTACAAACCCCAAAAAGGCCGCCGAGGTACTTGCTTGGGTGGTCAAGGAAATGGACATGCGCTACGACGACCTAGCGCGTTTCGGTTTCAAGCACATCGATGATTTCAACCGTGCCGTTGTCGCTGGACAGGTAAAGGTACCCGAGGGCAGCAACCGAGTGCTCCAGCCCTACCCATACCTTTTGGTAGTGGTAGATGAGTTGGCCGACCTCATGATTGTGGCCCCGCGTGATGTTGAGGATTCCATCGTCCGCATCACTCAGTTGGCACGCGCCTCGGGTATTCACCTGGTGCTCGCGACTCAACGTCCCTCGGTCGACGTTGTCACCGGGCTCATCAAGGCCAACGTGCCAAGTCGCCTTGCCTTCTCGGTAAGTTCGCTCACCGATTCCCGCGTGATCCTGGACCAACCCGGGGCGGAAAAGCTCATTGGCCAGGGAGATGCCATTTTTTCCCCGATGGGCACCAACCGACCCATGCGTGTGCAGGGAGCCTGGATCGCCGAGGATGAACTTCATCGTGTTGTCGACCACGTCAAGGCCCAGATGCAGCCAGAGTACCGAACCGATGTCGAGGAGGTTGCCACCGCCAAGGTGGTTGATGCCGACATCGGTGACGATCTCGAGATTCTGCTGCAGGCCGCCGAACTCATCATCAACTCGCAGTTTGGGTCAACCTCAAGCCTTCAGCGCAAACTACGGGTGGGCTTTGCCAAGGCCGGCCGCCTCATGGATCTACTCGAGTCAAGAGGAATCGTTGGGCCAACCGAGGGGGCCAAAGCCCGTGAAGTGCTCGTAAAGCCCGAGGAGCTTCCAATGGTGCTGGCGCAGCTACGCGGAGAGCCGGGCGTGAAGCCAACACCAGCGGTGATGCAGGCGGCCGAAGCCATCGATGACTCGCAGGCCGGGCACATGGCCGCAGGAGATTTCAGCGATTTCATTCCTCGTGCAACCGACTCCGATGACGATGACGGCGAGGACGCTTGGTTCCTGACTGGACGTCAGGAGTGAGTAAGCCACAACCCTCACCGTGGAATCTGCCCAACGCTATAACCGTGGTGCGGATCTTGTTGGTTCCGCTGTTCATTTGGTTATTGGTCAGTTTTCCCGACAAAACCAACCTGGAGCGTTGGTTCGCAACCGCTCTCTACGTTTTGGCTATCGCTACCGATGGGCTCGACGGCTCAATTGCTCGCAGGCGAGGACTGGTCACCAACCTCGGCAAAATCTTGGACCCCATTGCAGATAAAGCCCTCATTGGCGGGGCGCTGGTGGTGCTGTCTGTGCTCAACGAAGTGTCTTGGTGGGCTACCGCGCTGATTCTCGTTCGTGAGCTAGGAATCACGGCTTACCGCTTCGTGGTGATTCGCAAGCGGGTCATCGCCGCCAGCGCCGGCGGCAAGATCAAGACCATCATGCAGGGAATCGTGCTGGGATTCTTGCTTTCTCCCTTGGACCTGTTCATTCCGTACTTGCGCGAAGTGGAATTTTTGGCACTATGGCTAACGGTTGCGGTGACCCTGTTCACGGGTTTCCAATACCTCTGGGCAGCTCGTCGTGTCTCCAACTAGGGTCGTGTCGAACCTGCCGGCTGCAGCGGCTTCGGAGGCCGCCGCGGTCCTGCAGGCAGCTACAAATCGTGGTCTGAAACTTGCGGTTGCCGAGTCTCTCACCGGGGGACTAGTGAGCGCCGAGCTTGCCGCCGTTCCCGGGGCATCAAACGTTCTGCTCGGCGCAGTTGTGGCCTACCAAAATGCTGTCAAGCAATCTGCCCTGGGTGTGCCGCAGGATTCACTGGACAGGTTTGGCGCTGTGTCTGGGCAGGTTGCACTGGAAATGGCAAAGGGAGCGCGGGTCCGTTTTGCGGGGCACTGCGGCATCACCGATGAGCTCGTGGTGGGTCTGGCGACCACCGGGGTCGCCGGCCCCGATGCCATCGAGGGCAAGGCCGTTGGCACTGTGTTTATTGCGCTCTCGTCTTTTGCAGGAGACCGCGTTGTCGAACTCAAGCTTTCAGGCAGTCGAGAGCAAATTAGGCAGGGGACTGTGGGCGCTGCCCTCAAGTTATTCTTGGAACATTTTCAGGCCTGAATCGGTTTTCAGTGTGGCAGGAAGTTAGCCCTTAGGTAACTTTCAGCAATCTCCAAGAATTGGCAGTTAATGTCGCAGTAAGAAACTACGATTTCAGTAGAAGAAGAGAGGGGTTCCCAATGGTGCTAGTCCGTCAAGAAATCGGTGACGTGCTCCGCGACTTCCGTCAGCGCAAGGGCCGTACCCTTCGCCAGGTCGCCTCTCGTGCCAGTGTTGCTCTGGGTTACCTCTCCGAGGTAGAGCGCGGCCAAAAAGAGGCTTCGTCGGAAATCCTGGCATCGGTTGCCGAGGCACTCGATGTCCCTCTGTCCAAGATCATGCTCGAGGTTGCAGACCGCCTCGCTCTTGCTGAATCGGTGAACATTCCGGACACCGTTCCAGACGACTTGGTTATCGATTACAACCTGCGCAGCTTTCAAACCCAAACTCCAGCAGTTCGCAACTAATCGTTTTCGCCCGTGCGGCTCAGCAAATTCAATGAACTCGTCTTAGACGAGTTTGGCGCATCGTATTCGAAAGTTGTGTTGAACGATCTGGTCTTGCTCGAATTGGGCGACCGCACCGCCGCACAGGCCCTAGCCAGTGGCGTTGAACCAAATGAGGTCTGGATTGCTCTGTGCCGAGCAAACCAGGTTCCAAAGTCCCGCTGGCACGGAATCAACAAGCCCAAAGACGCAAAATAACCTTTTGATCCAAAGTTTTGAACCTCGATGGCAGGGTTCTCAGGTCTCGGCGAGGGCAACACGCCAGCCTTGAATATTCGAAATATTCGAAAACTTGTTCGAAAATTGCTAATCTTTCTACAGGTTCAAAGTTTGACCAGATTTACACGGGAAACTGCAAGTCTGAGATGCGATGTCCGAGGTTCCACCTAGTTTCATTTCAAACCGAAAATCTAGGGCTTCAGCCAGAACAAGAGGAAAGCAAATGCCATCACCTTCAGAACGCGAAAAGGCACTCGAAACCGCATTGGCGCAAATTGACCGCCAGTTTGGCAAGGGTTCGGTAATGCGCCTCGGCTCGGATGAGCGCGCCCCAATCGAGGTCATTCCCACCGGTTCCATCGCTCTCGATGTGGCCTTGGGAACCGGCGGGTTGCCCCGTGGTCGAATCGTCGAGGTTTACGGTCCAGAATCTTCTGGTAAAACAACGGTTGCTCTGCACGCAATCGCTAACGCCCAGCGAAACGGCGGTATCGCAGCCTTCATCGATGCCGAGCACGCGCTTGACCCTGAATACGCCAAAGCACTGGGCGTTGACACCGATGCTCTCTTGGTTAGCCAGCCAGACACCGGTGAGCAGGCCTTAGAAATTGCAGACATGCTGATCCGTTCGGGTTCAATCGACATCATCGTCATCGACTCGGTGGCAGCTCTTGTCCCCAAAGCCGAAATCGAAGGTGAAATGGGAGACTCGCACGTTGGTCTTCAGGCCCGACTCATGTCGCAGGCGCTTCGTAAGCTGACGGGTGCGCTGAACAACACCAAGACCACCGCAATTTTCATCAACCAGCTTCGAGAAAAGATTGGTGTCTTCTTCGGAAGCCCTGAGACAACCGCTGGAGGTAAGGCCCTCAAGTTCTACGCTTCGGTTCGCCTAGACATCCGTCGTATCGAGACTCTAAAGGACGGCACCGAAGCCGTTGGAAACCGTACCCGCGTCAAAGTTGTCAAAAACAAGATGGCTGCCCCATTCAAGCAGGCAGAATTTGACATCATCTACGGTGTCGGTATCTCTCGCGAGGGAAGCCTCATCGACTTTGGTGTTGAACAGGGAATCGTCAAGAAGTCTGGCGCTTGGTATACCTACGATGCCGAGCAGCTTGGTCAGGGTAAAGAAAACTCCCGCACCTTCCTTATCGAGAACCCCGCAATCGCCGATGAAATCGAGAAGAAAATCAAAGCGAAGCTGGGTGTAGGAGTACCTCGAGTGGTTGCAGACCTTCCAAGCGAAGAGGCCGAGACGCCTGCAAAAACAACCAAGGCCGCCAGCGCCTAGGAACTAAGACATGAGTCGAGAGAAAAAGTTCGGGTCGAAAGGCTCGAACTTTTCTCGTTCTCGCCGGCCCGCCGAACCAAACGATTTTTCACCCGAAGAGTGGGACGAAAAAGCTCGAACCTGGATACTAGACCGGCTTTCCAGAAGTCCTCGCACCAGACTTCAACTCTTCAAAATGCTCTCAGACAGGGGAGTGCCGCAAGAAATTAGCCAGAGACTCCTGGATCGCTTTACAGAGGTCGGGCTCATAGACGATGCGGCGTTTGCAAAAGCTTTCACAAACACCCGAAGGCAGAGTCGTGGGCTGTCAAAGTCTGCACTGAGGCGAGAACTGGCAACGGCCGGTGTCGATCAGGACCTCGTGAATCAGGCACTTGAGGACATAGATTTTGATTCGGAACTCGAGTTGGCAACCGAATTGGCGGTCAGGCGCATGCGATCCCTGGTAGCGCTGGAGAAAGATGTTCAGTACCGAAGGCTGTCGGGCTTCCTCGGTCGCAGGGGTTTCTCTGCTGGCATAGTTAGCACCGCTATTCGAGTTGCGCAGCAGCAGGTAAATTAGTCTTCTAATGACAACTACCAAGGTTCGCAGCTACGAGGTCAAGACTCACGGCTGTCAGATGAACGTACACGACTCCGAGCGCATCTCCGGTCTTCTAGAGGCTGCAGGGTATGTGGCCGCCTCGCCGGGTACAGACGCAGACATCCTGGTAATCAACACCTGTGCGGTCCGTGAAAACGCGGGAAATAAACTCTACGGAAACCTAGGGCAACTCACAGGGCGCAAGGAAGCAGATCCAAACTTTCAAATCGCCGTCGGAGGCTGTCTTGCTCAGAAAGACCGAGACACCATTCTGGCCAAGGCTCCGCACGTAGATGTTGTCTTTGGTACTCACAACATCGGTTCACTGCCAGCACTTCTTGAACGAGCTCGCCACAATAACCAGGCGCAGATCGAGATCCAGGAAACGCTCCAGCACTTTCCAAGCAATCTTCCAACTAAGCGTGACTCCACGTACGCCGCTTGGGTCTCTATTTCGGTCGGCTGTAACAACACCTGTACCTTCTGTATAGTTCCAAGCCTTCGCGGCAAAGAAATGGATCGGCGACCCGGTGAGATTCTCGCCGAAATTGAAGCACTGGTTCAACAGGGCGTCATCGAGATTACCCTGCTTGGGCAAAACGTAAACACCTACGGTGTGGAGTTCGGTGATAAGGGCGCCTTCGCCAAACTTCTAAGAGCAGCCGGGCAAATCAAGGGTCTCGAGCGCATTAGATTCACCAGTCCACATCCGGCGGCGTTCACCGACGATGTCATCGATGCCATGGCTGAGACGCCTAACGTAATGCCATCGCTCCACATGCCCTTGCAATCTGGCAGCGATAAAGTCCTCAAGGACATGCGCAGGTCTTATCGAAGCGAAAAATACCTGGGCATCATTGAGCGCGTCAGGGCTGCCATTCCGCACGCGGCCATTACCACTGACATCATCGTTGGCTTCCCGGGTGAGACGGAAGAAGACTTCCAAGACACCATGCGCGTTGCTCAAGAATCAAGGTTCGCAGCCTCGTTCACGTTCCAGTATTCCCAGCGTCCCGGCACTCCGGCGGCAGAGCTTCCCAATCAGCTTCCTAAAGAGATTGTGCAAGACCGCTATGAGCGGCTCCTTGCCCTCTGCAATGACCTGGCTTGGGCTGAAAACAAGAAGCTGATTGGTACCCGGGCCGAGGTTTTGGTGGCCAATGACGAGGGTCGCAAAGATGACCAAACCAAGCGACTAACGGGTCGCGCGCGCGATAACCGATTGGTCCACTTTGTGGTTCCTCAAAATGAACCCATGCCAAGACCGGGTGACCTGGTAACGGTGACCATCACAGATGCCAAACCCTACTTCTTGCTTGCCGACCTAGCCGACTCTAGTGACTACGAACTGCGTCGAACCATAGCCGGCGACGCCTGGGATCGAGCCCAGGCAGAGAGCTGTGCGGTACCAGGCCCAGATTCTGCTCCCTCCGGGGGCAAGGTTTCGCTTGGAATCCCCACGCTTTCTAAGACTCAGCAGCACAGTCACTAGCCATGGCCGGCGCCAAACTCATTGCGGTGGTCGGCCCCACTGGCACCGGTAAGTCAGATCTAGGTTTAGCTCTGGTCGAGCAACTGGAGGTTCGCGGTGTTCAGGCGCAAATCATCAACTCAGACTCCATGCAGTTCTACAAAGGCATGGACATTGGCACGGCAAAGCTTTCTTTAGCGGAGCGCAGAGGTATACCTCACCACCTGATTGATCACCTGAAACTAACCGACGAGGCAACCGCTGCCGAATATCAAGCTTTGGCCCGCCCCATCATCCAGGACTTGCAATCCCGCGGTATCGTTCCGATTCTGGTTGGCGGTTCCATGCTTTACGTGGCATCGGTACTCAATCAGTTCGAATTTCCGGGAACCGACCCAGAACTTAGAGCGAAACTCGAGGCGGAACTAGAGCAAATCGGTCCGATTGCCCTGCATCGCAGATTGGCCGAACTGGATTCGGTAGCGGCAAGCCGCATCATTCCGGAAAATGGGCGCCGCACGGTTAGGGCAATCGAGATCGTGACCATGACGGGAAAGCCGTTTGCGGCGGCTCTTCCGGACGTGCCGGTTGAGTGGCAGCCATCGTTGCAAGTCGGCCTAAACGGACCCCGAGAGGTATTGGTGCCTAGGCTCGCAGAGAGAGTTGGCAACATGTGGACTCGCGGACTGGTGCACGAAGTGGCGGGGCTAGTGGAACAAGGGCTAAGAGACGCCAAGACCGCAAAACGCGCCATTGGGTACGCGCAGGCTTTGGAGCAGCTTGACGGCACCATGACGCAGGATCAAGCAATCAGTGACACGGTGAGGCTTACTCAGAAATACGCCCGCCGCCAGATGTCCTGGTTCAATCGCGATAAGCGAATCAACTGGCTTGACTTCCGAGACCCAAACCTGATTACCAAGGCTCAGGGGTTGGTCAATGAGTTCCTGCAAAGTTAGGCTTAACCCATGACTTCACGCGGTTCGGTTGAACTTCCATTTGTTAAGGGCCACGGTACAGGTAATGACTTTGTGCTGTACTTGGACCCGACCGGCGAGCTTGAGTTGACCCCGGAGGCAATCGCCAGAATCTGCGACAGACACTTTGGCGTTGGAGCAGACGGGGTCATTCGGGCTATTCGTTCCGAAAACCTACCTGCTGGTCGAAAGGTTCTTGAGAACGCTCCCGATGCCGAGTGGTTCATGGACTATTACAACGCCGATGGCTCCGTCGCAGAGATGTGCGGAAACGGAGTTCGCGTTTATGCCCGCTACCTCACCGATGCAGGGCACGCAATTCTTGAAGATGGCCAAACTCTTGCAATTGCAACTAGGGCGGGGGTCAAAGATGTCCAGCGCAATCTGGCAGGTTTCGCGGTTGACATGGGTCGTTGGAAACTAGAGTCCGATGAGCTACTGGTTCACGCCGATGGGCTCAAAGTGGATCGACCCGGCACAGGAATCAACGTGGGCAATCCACACGTTGTGGTTGCCTTGGCCGAGGGGCGCGAACTTGCCGGCCTTAACCTTTACGAGGCCCCCGAGGTGACCCCGACGCCCGAGAACGGGGCCAACGTAGAGTTCGTGGTTCCGCAGGAGCCCATGGTCAAAAACGGTGTTGGCTACATCAACATGCGGGTCTACGAACGCGGTGTGGGAGAGACGTTGTCTTGCGGCACAGGAATTGTTGCCGCGGCCCTTGCAACCCGCCATTGGGCCGGCACCGGCGCCCCCAATACCTGGCAGGTGCGAGTTCCTGGTGGCACCTTGGGCGTTCGCATGTTCCCCACAGAAGAGGGTGAGCACGTTGGACTCAGCGGGGCCGCCGAACTAGTCTTCAGCGGATTGTTGAAACTCCAAGACAGCGATTTTGCGCGTTAGTCGCGATTCTTCACTCGCAGCACCCTAAAGGACTTGGCAGTATCCACTCGAATAGTCGAAAAGCCTGCGGGCAACTCGGCCTCGAGCCATCGATGCAACGAATCTGCTCCAAGGTTTTTTTGAACGACCAGGTAGGCCTCTGCCGAGCTTTTTAGTCTGGGTAGCCAGGTCAGCAAGATTTGGTGTAACTCGTTCTTGCCCACTCGAATGGGAGGGTTCGACCAGATTCCCTCAAAGGTCAGGTCGGTCGGGACTTCCTCTGGCCGGCAAGCAACGATGTTGGACAGTCCCAGTTTTTGAGCATTACGCTTGGTCAGCTCAATCGAACGGTCGTTGACATCGATGGCCCAGACCGTGGCCTTGGGTGAGCGTTGCGCCAGCGAAAGGGCTATGGGACCCCAGCCACAACCAATGTCAAGGAGGTTACCCGACGGGGGAGCCTCGTCTAGGTGTTCCAGTAAAACCGAAGTTCCAACATCTATTCGATCTGGGCTGAAAATGCCGCCAGAAGTCACTACGGTCACCGCGTGGCCATCGATGTTCACTTTAATTTCTTTGGGCTTGAAATCGCTGCCTGGAGTCTCTGAAAAATAGTGATCAGAAGACATAACGTAAAACCTATTACAGATGGCGGGGATAGTGTTAGAGACGTGAGCGAAAAAACGGCCAACGAACCCGGAGCTGGCGAACTCCCACGCGACCGACCTAACTCGACCGATCGTGGTGCCGAGGTTATTGACCGCATTCTGAAGCGGGCCGATCGCGCAGCCGCGCTAGGTGATGATAGGACACACGGGCACACGGACTTTGACGGGGACCAATCCGAAGCCGAGGACCGCTCTGCGCTCAGAAGGGTTCGGGGGCTTTCCACCGAACTCGAGGACGTAACCGAGGTTGAGTATCGACAACTGCGTCTTGAACGGGTTGTCCTCATTGGCATTTGGAACGGCGATGTTTCCGAGGCCGAGAATTCGCTTCGGGAGCTGGCGGCACTGGCAGAAACCGCAGGTTCCGAGGTGCTCGACGGCCTGCTGCAGCGCCGTGCAAACCCAGATCCCGCAACATTCTTAGGCAAGGGCAAGGCGCAGGAACTGCTGGAGATTGTTCGGGCAACCGGTGCTGACACCGTCATTGCCGACACCGAGCTTGCGCCCTCCCAGCGTCGCGCCCTTGAGGATGTCGTGAAGGTAAAGGTAATTGACCGAACCGCGGTCATTCTTGATATTTTCGCCCAGCATGCCAAGAGCCGCGAAGGTAAGGCTCAGGTGGAGCTCGCTCAACTCGAGTACCTGCTCCCGCGACTTCGCGGTTGGGGTGAGTCCATGAGTCGTCAAGCAGGTGGACAGGCTGCCGGTGGTGTTGGAATGGGCTCGCGAGGTCCGGGTGAAACCAAAATCGAGCTAGACCGCCGGCGCATCAACACGCGAATGGCAAAGCTAAAAAAACAGATTGCCGCAATGAAGCCTGCGCGCGAAACTAAGAGCGCTAATCGCAAGCGAACCCAGGTTCCGGCCGTTGCAATAGCCGGTTACACCAACGCGGGTAAATCTTCCATTCTCAATCGAATCACCAAAGCCGGGGTGCTGGTTCAGAATCAGCTCTTCGCAACCCTGGACCCAACTGTTAGAAAGACCGAAACCCCCGATGGTCGCTCCTACACCATTGCGGACACAGTAGGTTTTGTGCGCAATCTTCCGCATCAGTTGGTTGAAGCCTTCCGGTCAACGCTCGAGGAGATTGGCGATTCGGACCTGATAGTTCATGTTGTCGACGCCTCGCACCCGGACCCAGCTGGCCAGATCTCCACGGTTCGAAATGTGATAGGTGAAGTTGGTGCCAGGGACATCCCAGAGCTGATCGTATTCAACAAAATTGACCTGGTTGACGACACCCAGAGACTCGCGCTTCGGGGGCTCGAGCCCAACTCGGTAGCCGTCTCGTCTAAGACCGGCGAGGGGTTTGATGAGCTTATCGGCAAAATCGCTGAGTTACTGCCCGAGCCTGACCGCTCGGTTGAGGTTGTGATTCCTTACGATCGCGGTGACTTGGTCTCTAGGCTCCACCTGAACAGCCGAATCCTAGAGCTGGAGTATCGCGAGACTGGCACTTACGTCAAGGCCATGGTGAAGCCAGACATCGCTGCCGAGCTGGAACAGTTTTGCCTGAAGAAAAACTGATTCGGCTCTATAGCTTTCGCAAAACCGTGACGACTACGCCCATAACCTTGGCTTCGTCGCCAAGGATTGGCTCGTAGTTACTGTTCCTGGGCAAAAGCCAGGTGTGACCATCACGTTGCTTGAAAACCTTGACGGTGGCCTCTTCATCGCCGGGCAACAGAGCAGCCACGATGTCACCGTTATCTGCCGTGGGTTGTGATCTGACCACCACAAAGTCGCCCTCACAGATTGCGGCATCAATCATGGAATCGCCCTTGACCTTCAGCATGAAAAGCTGACCCCTGCCCACTAGCTGCTCTGGAAGAGCGAATGTGTCCTCTACGTGCTCTAGGGCTGTGGTTCCGTAACCAGCGGCGATCTGTCCAACGAGGGGGACAGCGATAGAACGAACTGGCTCTTCTTCGCCAGAGATGCTGATGCCCCGCGACACGTTTTCGATTTGGTCCAGTACGCCCTTGGCCTTGAGTTGGTCGATTTGGTACTTGGCACTGGCTACCGACTTGAAGCCGACCGCGTCTGCAATTTCACGGATGGTCGGGGGCATGCCGGAATCGGCGCGCAGCCTCTGGATTGCAGCAAATACTTCCTGCTGTTTTCCACTTAGTTTTGGCTCTTCGCTTGCGGACTGTCGGCCTAGGTTTTTGCTTTCTAGATCTTTAGCCATGCGAACCCCTGTCTAAATGTCGGTGGTAGTGGTTTTACTTTTTACCAGCGGTGGTAATCGAAAGTTTATTCGCCTAAGAAAAGATAATCAAACACATTTTCGAAAAAGTTCGAAAAAAGCCTTGACAGTTTGTCGGTCGGGCAAAGTATCATGAACTTATTCGAACAAGTGTTCGGAACAAGTGTTCGAAAACCAAGGTTTTCCAACCGGAGAGGCAGCATCAAATGGCAACTGCAGTAGCTACTCAAGCATCGGGCTACACACTCAGCCGCAAGGCTCGTCTGATTCGCACGGCTGTCCTGCTGGCTCTGGTCATAACCGGTATCAACCAGTTCGGTCAATGGCAGTCGGCTCAGGCCAGTAACCAGACTGGTTCCTCGGCTGCGTCGTTCTCCTATGTAACCGTTCGTGCCGGTGAAACTCTGTGGCAGCTCGCAGTCAAGTACGCTCCCACCCAAGACCCACGCGATTGGATCACAAAGGTCGTAAGCCTCAACAACCTACAGACCGCAGATCTAGTCCCAGGCCAGAAGCTAGCCGTTCCCGCAAACTAGGGCGTTTCCTGACCACTCGTTCAAAGCGAGGTCGTGAAACTCACCCGCTTCAAGCAAGTAACCTTAAGGTGTGACTGAGCTTGAAAATCTTCCAATCCGGCCCGACCTGCGTGGGCAGAAGCCCTACGGCGCCCCTCAGTTAGAGGTACCTGTCGCCCTCAACGTAAACGAGAACACACACCGGATTCCAGAAGAAGTTGCCCTGGATATCATTGAGCGGATAGCTCAGGCAGTCCTCACCGTGAATCGCTATCCTGACCGCGAATTCACCGGGCTTCGCGAAGCGCTCGCCAAATACCTTGGTCGAGGTATCGCTCCTCAGCAAATTTGGGCGGCAAACGGATCAAATGAGGTCATCCAGCACATTTTCCAAGCCTTTGGTGGACCGGGTAGATCCGCCCTAGGTTTTGGGCCCACCTACAGCATGTACGGGCTCATCGCGCAGGGCACTGGCACTGCCTACGCCAACGCAGCCCGCGCTGAACGCTACGAACTAACTCCAGATTTGGTCCGCCAGGGAATCCTCGAGCACAAGCCCAACATCGTCATGCTTTGTTCACCCAATAACCCAACCGGCACGCCGCTTGGTCTCGACTGCATTGAGGCCGCTTACGATGCCCTCACCGAGACCACCGGGGGAATCCTGGTGGTCGACGAAGCCTACGCAGAGTTTGCGCACGATACATCGCAGACGGCCTTGAACCTGTTGCCTGGGCGAGAGCGTCTGCTGGTAAGTAGAACAATGAGCAAGGCTTTTGCCTTTGCCGGGGCCCGTGTTGGCTACCTAGCCGCAGATCCAGCGGTAGTCGACGCCCTGCGTTTGGTTCGTCTTCCATACCACCTGAGCGCATTTACCCAAGCGGCTGCAGAAGCCGCACTTGCGCACAGCCAAGTAATGCTGGCTACGGTTGCAGACATAAAAATAGAACGCGACCGCATCATCTCGGAGCTGCAAGGCATGGGACTCGACCCATACCGAAGCGACTCTAACTTTGTGCTATTTGGTGGGCTACAAGATTCCAAATCGGTGTTCCAAGAGCTCTTGGATCGGGGAGTACTCGTCAGAGACATGGGCATTCCCGGAACGCTGAGGGTTTCCGCCGGTACCCATGCTGAGACCACCGCCTTCCTGTCGGCGCTGCGCTCTGTGCTTGGTCGCTAAACTTTACTTACACCCAAAAAATCGCCGGCGAAAGGCGCAAAATGAGTCGCTCTGCGAGTATCAAGCGTTCCACCTCGGAATCCTCCATAGAGTTGTCTATTGATTTAGACGGTAATGGTCAATCGCAAATCGACACGAGCGTGCCATTTTTTGACCACCTACTCACGGCTTTTGCAAAACACTCCTTGGTAAACCTGACTGTCAAAGCCACTGGTGACACTCACATCGATGTCCACCACACGGTTGAAGACACCGCCATTGTTCTCGGTCAAGCAATCAAGCAAGCGCTCGGCGACAAATCCGGAATAGGGCGCTACGGTGATGCCACCGTTCCGCTCGATGAAGCCTTGGTCCGTGCCGTAGTCGATGTGTCTGGGCGTCCGTTTTTGGTTCACACCGGCGAGCCCGCGGGCTTTGAGTTTCACCTAATCGGAGGGCACTTCACAGGCTCCATGATTCGCCACGTTTTTGAGGCCATCTCCTTCAACGCCGGACTAACCGTGCACGTGAATGTTCTGGCAGGCCGCGATCCGCACCACATTGCAGAAACCGAGTTCAAGGCTTTTGCCCGGGCTTTCCGTAAAGCAGTGGAGCCAGACTCCCGAGTAGTTGGCATCCCGTCAACTAAGGGAGCTCTGTGAGTCGTCCCAACGTAGTCGTTCTTGACTATGGCAGCGGAAATGTTCACTCGGTAGCAAAAGCGCTCGAGGTAGTCGGTGCCAACGTGACCCTAACTTCGGATCGCTCCGCCGCACTTGGAGCAGACGGCTTGGTGGTGCCTGGGGTTGGCGCGTTTGACGCTGTGATGCGACAGCTGCGCGAGGTATCGGGACCGGCAATCATCGATCAACGACTAGCGGCTTCAAAGCCGGTTCTCGGCATTTGCGTTGGGCTTCAGGTCATGTTTGAGCACGGCGTTGAACACGGAATTGAAACCGAGGGTCTCGCACAATGGCCAGGCACGGTTGAACTTCTGGAGGCACCAATTTTGCCTCACATTGGTTGGAACACGGTGACGGCCGCCCCGCAATCATCGCTGTTTGAAGGTGTCGAAACCGAGCGCTTCTATTTTGTGCACTCATACGGGGTCAAGAATTGGACCCTGCAAGCCGAAGGGGCTTTCCAGCAGCCCAAGGTAACCTGGGCCAGCTACGGTTCAGATTTTGTGGCAGCGGTTGAGAACGGTCCACTGTGCGCCACCCAGTTTCACCCCGAAAAGTCTGGCCAAGCCGGCCTGAGACTGCTTAGCAACTGGGTGAACAGTTTTTCGAAAGGTTAGAAATCCAAATGGCAAATAACTATCTTGAACTTCTTCCGGCTGTGGATGTAGCCGACGGCAAGGCAGTGCGCCTGACCCAGGGTGAAGCGGGGAGTGAAACCGACTACGGTGACCCGGTTGAGGCTGCTCAGGCATGGATAACAGCTGGGGCCGAGTGGATTCACCTGGTTGACCTAGATGCAGCTTTCGGTCGAGGCGATAACCGAGACGTAATTCGCAGGGTGGTTGAATCCGCCGCTTCGGTCAAGATTGAACTTTCCGGTGGTATTCGAGACGATGCCTCGCTCGAGTCCGCTCTGGAAGCGGGTGCCACCAGAGTGAATCTCGGCACCGCGGCCCTCGAAGACCCCGAGTGGACCTCACGTGTCATAGCCAAATTTGGCGATGCCATTGCAGTTGGCCTCGATGTTCGCGGCACCACCTTGGCTGCCAGAGGCTGGACTCGTGAGGGCGGCGATCTATGGGATGTGCTTGCTCGCCTTGAGGATGACGGTTGCGCTCGTTACGTAGTGACTGACGTAACTAAAGACGGCACGCTAAAGGGGCCGAATCTTGACTTGCTCAAGCAGGTGATGCAGCGCACCAAAAAGCCAGTTGTGGCTTCTGGCGGAATCTCATCTCTTCAGGACATTAGCGATCTCTACTCCCTGGTGAATCTAGGTCTCGAGGGAGCAATCCTTGGAAAGTCTCTTTACGCTGGTCGCTTCACGCTGCAACAAGCGCTCGCAGTCGCCTCTGGCAAGTAGTTAGAAATAACCCACCTAATGGCCCACGAGCACATGAATCCGGATAGGTTTGCCGATTCTGCGGGGGTTCCGTGGGCGGGAAGAACTCTTCAGCCAAACCCGCATTCCAACGATGATGGCAGTGCCGACCCTGCGCTCCTAGAAGCACTCGTGGCGTTTGGCGAGCAACGCGCGTCCTCGGCTGAGGTGGTTTCGGCTCTCGGTTCGGCTCGAGTCTTGGTGCCTCTAATTGCCAATTTGGGGGACTCCGCCGAAGGCGCGCACGGGCAAAAGGTAGACAAGTCCGCCGACCTTTCTATAGTTTCTGTGAAGACACCAGACGGCCAAGAGGCTTTGCCAGTATTCACTTCTGTCGCAACCATGAATGCCTGGAACCCCCAGGCCCGTCCCGTTCCGGTTCAGGGTCAGCGAGCTGCACTGGCAGCGGCAACCGAGGGTCAGACCCGTTTGGTAATTGATGCCGGGTCTGAAACGGAGTTTGTGCTTAGGCGCCCAGCAATTTGGGCCTTGGCTCAAAATCAGCCTTGGATACCGGCTCACGTGAACGAGCAGGTGTTTTTAGCCTTCAAAGCGGTTGTTGACAGCTACCCTCAGGTTCTAAAGTTCAACCTGGCTGACGCCGACCCAACCTGCCGCTTGGCTAATGAGGAGTTGCAAGTTCGCCTTGGTTTATCGGCTGACTTGAGCGAGAACCAGATTGAACAACTCGTTGCCAGGCTCTCAGAAGGTTGGGCCAGTCAGGCAGCGATCCCTGAGTTCGTGGATTCGCTTCACCTAAAAATTGTCGCGGTTTCTTAGCCCCTTGAGGGTGGCCGCAGTCTAGGCATGCCGCAGCCTAGGCAACAGGCCCAGTGAACTTCTCACCAGGGCCCTGTCCGGGAGCATCTTTAACCACCGATTCATCGCGGAATGCCAGCTGCACCTCGCGAAGCGCATTTCTCCAAATCCGAGCGTGCTGATCACCCATGAAAGGTGCAACTGCGGTGAGCATTCCGGCAGCGGCATCAATGTACTTGCGGGCCTCGTCAAGGTCTGCTGGTCGCCCGTCCTCGGAAAGTCCGCAGTGAACGGCGGCTAGGTTGAGCAACTCTACAAAGTACCGCCCAACCACCTCTACCGCCGGAATATCCGCTAACTCGGTGATTTGCTGGTCAACTTCAGACATGGATGGCATCGTTCCTAAGATTTGGGCTTTACTCAAGCCGAATAACCCTGATAGACTAACCCACGGCTCCGAGGTTCGCCTCGGTCAGAAGTGGATTCATTTCCCACCCGCGATCATCGATTCTCAAATGATGGCCGGGTTAGCTTTTGAACTTTCAGTTCTGCGCGTGTTTAGGCAACTGCCCTGACCGTGGCCATTCAGTCACGTCTTAGGAGCAACTTATCAGCGATCCTCGTATCAACGACCGCATCCGTGTACCAGAGGTCCGCCTAGTCGGACCTGCCGGAGAGCAGATCGGTGTTGTCCGTATTGAAGATGCCCTGCGCATGGCGCAAGAGGCAGACCTTGACCTAGTCGAGGTTGCACCAATGTCAAAGCCACCGGTTGCGAAGCTCATGGATTTTGGCAAGTTCAAGTACGAGGCCGCCCAAAAGGTTCGCGAGGCCCGAAAGAATCAGGTCAACACAGTCCTAAAGACTGTTCGATTCGGCCTAAAGATTGACGCGCACGACTACGGAACCAAGCGCAGCCAAATTGAGAAGTTCCTCAAGGCTGGCGACAAGGTCAAGGTAATCGTGGTTTTCCGCGGGCGTGAGCAGTCCCGTCCGGAAATGGGCATCAAACTGCTTCAAAAGCTTGCCGAAGAAGTTGCCGAGTTTGGCGCTATCGAATCGACTCCGTCGATTGATGGTCGCAACATGGTGATGGTAATCGGACCACTCAAGAACAAGGCTGATGCCAAGGCAGAAGCCAAGAAGGCTGCAGAACAGCGCAATGCTGCCCCTGCAACCGAACAGCCAACGGAAGCGGCAGCACCAGCTGCCGAATAGAAGGAGATACGAATGCCAAAGCAGAAGACCCACTCGGGCGCCAAGAAGCGTTTCCGCTTCACCGGTAGCGGCAAGCTCATGAAGCAGCAGATCAACATGCGCCACAACCTTGAGCACATGTCGAGCCGTCGTAAGCGTCGCCTAAACGCGGACCAGGTTGTATCGGCAGCCGACTTCAAGACCATCAAGAAGCAGCTCGGCAAGTAGCCCGCAAACTTTCAATCTTTAGGAGCTAACAAAAATGGCAAGAGTAAAAAACGCGGTTAACGCTCACAAGAAGCGCCGCACAGTTCTAGAGCGTGCTCACGGTTACCGCGGACAGCGTTCGCGTCTGTACCGCATGGCAAAGCAGCAGATGCTGCACTCGCTGGTTTACGCATACAACGACCGCAAGGACAAGAAGGGCAACTTCCGTCGCCTGTGGATTCAGCGAATCAACGCCGCATCGCGCGCTAACGGCCTAACCTACAACCGCCTCATCCAGGGTCTTAACCTTGCGGGCGTTGCAGTTGACCGTCGCATTCTCGCTGACCTAGCAGTCAACGAACCAAACACCTTTGCCAGCCTGGTTGCAACCGCCAAGGCTGCACTTCCAGCAGATACTTCGGCTCCAAAGGCTAAGTAGTTTCGGTGTTAGCTGATCCCAAGTCGAACCTGGTTCGCGGGGTCGCCAAGCTTTCAAAGAAAGACGCCCGGTCACTGACCGGGCTCTTTCTGCTTGAGGGGCCTCAAGGTCTCAAGGAAGTTATCGATCGCCCCAAATTGGTCGAAGCCCTATACGCAACTCAAGAGTGCGTGGATCGCCACCAAGATTTGTTTGACCGCGCCCAAGCTGCGCGCATAAACCTGACCCTGGTTACCGAGTCTGTTCTCAAGACCATGTGTGACACCTCTACTCCGCAGGGAGTCGTGGCGGTTTGCCGCCAAGTTCACGTTGATCTGGAGCAGGTGTTAGCACTTCAGCCAAAGTTGGTTGCGGTTCTGTCGCAGGTCCGCGATCCTGGAAATGCTGGAACTGTGCTTCGAGCCGCAGATGCTGCCGGTGCTGACGCAGTTATATTCACAACCTCGAGCGTCGATGTCTACAACCCGAAGGTAGTCCGCTCAACCACTGGTTCGCTGTTTCATCTGCCACTCGTCATCGATGCCGAAATAGCAGAAGTGGTTGGCAGGCTTAAAGCGGCGGGAATGCAGGTATTCGCTGCCGATGCCGGTGGTGAGGTTCTGCCAGAACTTGCGGAGTCAGTTCTTGGGGCACCCACCGCCTGGATGTTTGGTAACGAAGCATGGGGCTTTGAACCCGAAACCAAGGCACTTGCAGATCGGGTGGTAGCACTCCCTATTTACGGAGCCGCGGAATCTCTCAACCTAGCCACTGCGGCCAGCGTTTGTCTGTACGCAACCGCGCTCGCGCAACACAGAGCTTAGCCCGCTCCTGACCGAGCCCAAACCCTCCAAAGGCTAGACTTAGAAGCCTATGTCAGAGACCAATTCGATCAACGCCCAGACGGTAGATGCTGCTGTATCGCAAGCCATCGCCGCCATCGAGGGCGCCAAAGATTTAGCTTCGCTCAAGGCAGCCAGAACTGCTGCAATGGGAGATGGCTCACCAATCGCTCAAATAAACGCACTTCTTGGAAAACTTCCGCACGAGCAAAAAGCAGAAGCTGGAAAGTTGGTGGGTGCCGCCCGTAGCCAAATTTCGCAGGCCTATGCCGCCCGCGAAGAAACTATTGCCAAGGCAGAAGAACTGGCAAAGCTGGCTTCGGAATCAGTCGACGTCACCGCTGCGCCTATGCTCTCGCACCAGGGTGCGCGACACCCGCTATCGCTGCTGCAGGAACAAATTTCTGATGTATTCGTGGGCATGGGTTGGGAAATCGCCGAGGGCCCTGAGTTAGAAAACGAATGGTTCAACTTTGATGCGCTGAACTTTGACGCGGACCACCCAGCCCGTGCAATGCAGGACACATTTTTCATTGAGCCGGTTGAATCGCACCTTGTGCTTCGTACCCACACCTCACCCGTGCAGGTGCGTTCAATGCTCGAGCGTGAGGTTCCGGTTTACGTCCTTTGTCCGGGTCGGGTTTACCGTACCGATGAACTTGACGCTACCCACACCCCGGTCTTTCACCAAGTTGAGGGGCTTGCCGTTGACAAGGGTCTGACCATGGCCGATCTGCGTGGCACCCTCGAGCACTTTGCGCGCAGCATGTTTGGCCCAGACGCCAAGATTCGCCTGCGACCAAGCTTTTTTCCGTTCACCGAGCCTTCGGCTGAACTCGACGTCTGGCACCCAGGTGCCAAGGGCGGTGCCCGCTGGGTCGAATGGGGTGGTTGTGGAATGGTCAACCCCAACGTCCTCAGTGCCGCGGGTATTGACCCAGAAATCTACTCGGGATTTGCTTTTGGAATGGGTATTGAGAGAACCCTAATGTTCCGCAACGATGTAAAAGACATGCACGATATGGTCGAAGCCGATGTCCGGTTCAGCCAGCAGTTTGGATTGGTTCTCTAATGCGCGTTCCCCTATCCTGGCTCGCCGAGCACGTAGACCTGCCGGCCGGATCAACACCAGAAACAGTTATGGCCCAGCTGGTCAAGGTGGGTCTTGAAGAAGAAGGCATTCACAAGTTCCATGTCACCGGGCCGTTGGTAGTTGGCCAAGTCCTCGAGTTCGCTGAAGAACCCCAGTCCAATGGCAAAACCATTCGCTGGTGCCAGATTCAGGTTGCCCCAAGCGGTGAAAAGGCGGCCGATGGTGGAGAGTCGGTACGCGGAATCGTTTGTGGCGCCGCAAATTTCGTAGTCGGTGACAAGGTTGTGGTCTGCCTTCCGGGATCCACACTTCCAGGCGATTTCAAAATTGCCGCCCGAAGCACCTACGGTCACATCTCCGATGGAATGATGGCCTCGGGTCGTGAACTTGGGCTCAACGATGACCACGGCGGAATCATTCGACTCCAGGAGCTGGGGCTAGACCCCAAGGTCGGAACCGACGCAATCGAACTACTCTTCCTTGACGACCAAGCCGCCGAAGTCAACGTAACTCCCGACCGCGGCTACGCTCTGAGCATGCGCGGTATTGCCCGTGAATTCGCGCATGCCAGCGGAACTGTCTTTCGCGACCCCATCGGCAACGTAGAACCAGCGTCAACCTCGGGATTCGACCTCAAAATCTCTGATGAGTCCACCGCAAGAGGCGCCAAGCTCTCAACTCGCTTCGTGCTGCGCGCGGTACGAAACATCGATGCCAAAAAACCCACTCCACCATGGATGGTTTCACGCCTCAAGCTCGCGGGAATGCGATCTGTTTCGCTCGCGGTGGACATCACGAACTACACAATGCTCGAACTTGGGCAGCCCACCCACGCTTACGACTTAGACAAGCTTCAAGGCGGTATAACCGTGCGCCTAGCGCGCCAGGGCGAGACTCTAAAAACCCTCGATGGCGTCGTTCGCAAGTTGCACCCCGAGGACATTGTCATAGCCGACGAATCGGGTCCAATCGGGCTTGCGGGAGTCATGGGTGGCGAGTCCACCGAGGTCACTTCGGAGACCAAGAATGTGCTTATCGAGGCAGCCAACTTTGACCCGATTGCAATTGCTAGAACCGCTCGCAGGCACAAGCTCTCATCCGAAGCCTCCAAGCGTTTTGAGCGGGGGGTTGACCACTCCATAGCAAAGTTTGCGGCTGCGCGTGTGGTTCAGTTGCTCGAGGTCCACAGTTGGGGCGAGTCCGACTATTTTGGTGCCGACTTCCGCGGATACGAGCCCAGCCCAACCATCTGGCTGCCGCAAAACTTTGCCTCTGAACTCGTTGGGGTCGAGTACTCTGCAGAACAGATTTCTAATGTCCTGAAGCAGATAGGTTGTGTGGTTGCACAGGTCTCCGAGGGCTTCGAGGTAATTCCGCCGACTTGGCGCCCAGACCTTCGCCACAAAACAGACTTGGTCGAGGAAATCGCAAGAATCAGCGGCTATGACCTAATCCCAACTCGGCTTCCGGTGGCTCCTCCAGGACGTGGCCTGACTCTGGCCCAGCAGCAGCGACGCCGGGTTTCCAACGCACTTGCCGCGGCCGGGCTCACCGAGGTCCTCAACTATCCGTTTGTCACCCCCGAGCAGCAGGAGTTGTTCGCGGTTTCAGACCGTGAAACCAATCACACTGTAGTGCTGGCGAACCCGCTTCAGGGCGAAGCCGGGCAGATGCGGGTTTCGCTTTTGCCTGGGCTCATCTCGGCAGCAGCCAGAAACCTTTCGCGTGGTTTCAACGACCTGGCACTGTTTGAGTTGGGTTCAGTTTTCCACCCCAGAACAGCCATTACCAAAAGCGCTGATCTGCCCAGTGGGGTGGAGCGCCCAGACTCAACCACCATCGAAAACCTGCAAGCGACCATTCCGGACCAGCCACGACACATCGCTGCTATTTTCACCGGTACCCGCAATCCTGTTGGTCCGGGACAGAGTGCAACGGTGACTGGTTACCAAGATGCCATCCAGGCAGCACGCCTTATTGCTGGCGCTCTTGGCCTAGACCTTCAGGTACGGCAGGCCGCACCAAAGGGATTCCACCCCGGGCGCACTGCTGAACTGGTTGTAGAGACCGGGTCTGGCCACCAGGTAATCGGTTACGCGGGCGAGCTCGACCCCGGAATTGCCGCCGAAAACCACCTGCCACGCCGAGTGGGAGTCCTCGAACTAAACCTTGATCTGGCGGGAAAGCTAGCACCTGCGGTTATTCAAGCCTCTGCAGTTCACGTGTACCCGGCCGCGACCCAGGATCTTTCGCTGGTAGTAGACACTAACGTGCCGGCCGCCGATTTGCAGCAGGTTATTGTCGATGGCGCCGGAGAGCTCCTTGAAGACGTGCGCCTCATCGATGACTATCGTGGAGCCGGCATCGCCGAGGGGCAAAAGTCTTTGACGTTTGCGCTTCGATTCCGAGCTTCGGATCGCACGCTCACACAGGCCGAAGCCACCGTTGCTCGCGACCAAGCGGTAGCTTTAGCAAATCAACGTTTCGCTGCAACACTTCGCGCTTAGGGGTTCAAAATGGTCTATTCCGTTGCCATAGTGGGTGCCAGTGGCTACGTTGGCGGCGAGTTGATGCGGGTTATTGCACAGCATCCTGACCTGTATCTGAAGACCGTAACCGCCAACAGCAACGTTGGTGAAACCGTTGGTTCGCTGCACCCTCACCTGACTCAGTACTCGCAGCTGGTGTTTGCTCCCACTAACTCCGAAACGCTCGCAGGGCACCAAGTCATTTTTCTCGCGTTACCTCACGCAAAGTCGGCGGAGGTTGCTAGTTGGCTTCCTAAAGAGGCTCTGGTGCTCGACTGCGGAGCCGATTTCCGACTTGAGTCAGAAGCCGATTGGAACAAGTTTTACGGCGCAAACTACGCGGGAGTTTGGACCTACGGCATGCCCGAGTTGCTAATTTCTCAAGGTTCGAGCAAACAACGCAGTCTTTTGACAGAAACCAACAGGGTGGCAGTTCCAGGCTGCAATGCCACCGCCATCACCCTTGCGCTGGCTCCTGGTCTGGCAGCCAACGTGATTGAGCCACGCGACCTGGTTTCGGTGCTGTCCGTTGGAACCTCGGGCGCTGGTAGGTCCCTCAAATCAAACTTGTTGTTTTCCGAAATTTCTGGCTCCGCTTCGGCCTACCAGGTTGGCGGGATTCACCGTCACACCCCAGAGATTGAGCAAAACCTGTCCAAGGCAGCGGGCCAACCGGTTCAGCTTGGTTTTACGCCTGTGCTGGTTCCTATGTCCAGGGGCATCCTTGCCGTCAACACCGCCAAGTTGGTTCCCGGCACCTCGGCCCAATCGGTTCGCGAGGCATGGGAGAACGCCTACCGCGACGAGCCGTTTGTGCACTTGCTGCCAGAAGGCGAATTCCCAAACACCTCGGCTACGGTTGGCGCCAACACCTGCCTAATGGGAATCGCCATCGATGAAGCGGCGGGACGTGTCATCGTGGTTTCGGCTATTGACAACCTGGTCAAGGGAACCGCGGGTGCGGCGATTCAGTCCATGAACCTGGCACTTGGTATTCCCGAAGCCACCGGCCTAAACGTGAATGGAGTGGCTCCGTGACGGTAACTGTCGCTAAAGGTTTTGTCGCAGCTGGAGTGGCTGTAGGTCTCAAAAAGAACGGCAACCGCGATCTCGCACTCGTTGTGAATCAGGGTCCGCTCAAGGCGGCCGCCGCTGTTTTCACCACAAATCGATGCCAAGCCAACCCCGTGATCTGGAGTAGACAGGTGATTGCCGACGGCCAGGTCGAGGCCATCATTCTGAACTCCGGAGGAGCAAACTGCTACACCGGCCCTGAGGGATTCCAAACCACTCACGCAACCGCCGAGAAGGTGGCTAGCGGGCTCGGAGTTTCAGCAGGCGATGTATTTGTCTGTTCGACCGGCCTTATCGGTGACCAGCTAGACCGCCCCAAGCTCTTGTCGGGCGTCGACCTGGCAATTTCAGAGCTCAGCAGCCACGCCGGCCCGCTAGCGGCCGAGGCAATCATGACCACCGACTCGGTCTCAAAGACCGCGTACCGGGTGTCTCCAGCGGGTTGGTCAATCGGTGGAATGGCAAAGGGCGCGGGAATGCTCGCACCGGGCTTGGCTACCATGCTGGTTGTTATCACTACCGATGCCGTGGTCGAATCGCCTGAACTTGACTCTGCCCTACGCGCGGCAACCAGGGTTACCTTTGACCGCCTCGACTCCGACGGCTGCATGTCCACCAACGACACGGTTACGCTCATGGCTTCGGGTGCCAGCGGAGTTACGCCCGACAGCGACGAGTTTCAGGAACTACTAACCCAGGTTTGTCACGAGCTCGCTCAAAAACTGCTCAGCGATGCCGAAGGCTCAAGCCATGACATTGCCATTGAGGTCACGGCTGCCGCCAGCGAAGAAGACGCCGTAGAGGTTGCCAGAAGCGTCGCCCGCAACAATCTCTTCAAAGCCGCTATTTACGGCAATGATCCAAACTGGGGCCGCATTTTGGCAGCTGTGGGCACCACCAAGGCCGAGTTTGACCCCTATGACATCGATGTCTCAATCAACGGTGTGAGCGTCAGCCGCAAGGGTCAACCCGACCAGCCTCGGAGTCTGGTTGATCTGAGTGCTCGTGCCGTGCAGATTCAGATTTCGCTAAATGCGGGCAGTCATCAGGCCACGGTTTACACCAACGACCTAACTCACAAGTACGTAACCGAGAACAGCGAGTACTCCAGCTAATGATTCCCTCGGCTGCTCAGGATCAAAACCTTGCCACCATCAAGGCCAGTACTCTCATTGAGTCTTTGCCCTGGCTGCAGGAGTTTCACGACAAGATTGTGGTAATCAAGTTCGGCGGCAATGCCATGGTCGATCAAGATCTGCAACGCGCGTTTGCCCAGGATATGGCCTACCTGCGGTGGGTTGGCATCAAACCCGTTGTCGTACACGGCGGGGGCCCGCAAATTTCGGCGCGACTTCAGGAACTCGGAATCCAGAGTGAATTCAAAGGCGGGCTTAGAGTCACAACAGACCAGAGCATCCAAGTCGTTCGAGACGTTCTGCGAAATCAGATTTCTCAGGAACTAGCAGGTCTCATCAACGAGGCTGGCGCCGAAACCGTGATTCTCTCGGGCGAAGACCAGAATCTCTTCAAGGCTGTCAAGTCCTACCTGCAGACCCCCGATGGTCCCGTGGACATCGGGCACGTCGGCGAGGTTACCACCGTAAATCCGCGAGTGGTGCTCGATGCCCTAAATGACGGCAAAATCCCAGTGATTTCAACGGTGGCCCCCGATGTCGAGGGGCAGCTGTACAACGTCAACGCTGACCTTGCCGCCGCCGCGCTCGCCGTTGCGTTTGGTGCCGAGAAACTGCTTGTTCTGACCGATGTAGCTGGCCTCTACAGTGACTGGCCAAACCAGGACTCATTGGTTTCCGAAATTTCTACCTCGGAACTCGAGACTCTCATACCCAGGCTCGAATCTGGAATGATCCCCAAGATGCAAGCCTGTTTGCACGCTGTCAAGGGTGGGGTGCCGCGCGCCCACGTCATCGATGGCCGAACCCCTCACAGCATTCTCCTTGAGATATTTACCGTCTCGGGCGTTGGCACTTTGGTCTTGCCAGACAGTTCACGCTAGACTCCTTGATTCCCCTCGAAAGGAGCAATGCAATGGTTCGCCATTTTCTAAAAGACGACGACATCACCGCTGAAGAACAGGCACAAATCCTGCGCCTCGCTCTAGAACTAAAGAAAGCACCCTATTCCGCCCGCCCCTACGCCGGCCCAAAAACGGTTGCTCTCATTTTCGACAAGACTTCAACGCGAACCAGGGTGTCCTTTTCAGTTGGTGTTTCGGACCTTGGGGGAGTGCCCTTGGTCATGGATAGCGGCACCAGCCAAATGGGTAAAAAGGAATCGGTAGCCGACACCGCTCGCGTTCTGGATCGTCAGGTTGCTGCCATCGTTTGGCGCACCTTTGCTCATGAGGGCCTCCAGGAAATGGCAGCTCACTCAAACGTTCCTGTGGTGAATTCGCTAAGCGATGACTATCACCCCTGCCAGATTCTGGCGGATCTCCTAACCATTTTGGAACACAAGGGATCGCTAAAGGGCCTCAAGTTTGCCTACGTCGGAGATGCCAGCAACAACATGGCGAACTCTTACCTAATCGGCATGGCGCTTGCCGGAATGCACGTTGCCATTGCCGGACCGAGTGGCTACCTCCCCAATGCCGCGATTGTGTCTCGAGCTCAAGAAATTGCGGCTGCCCACGGTGGTTCAATTTTGGTTACCACCGATGCCTCGCTTGCCGTGTCCAACGCGGATGCCGTGGCTACCGACACCTGGATTTCAATGGGGCAGGAGTCCGAGAAAGAGCAGCGCGTCAAGGACTTCGCTGGCTACGGCATCGACCAGGAACTGTTTTCCAAGGCAAAGTCAGACGCGATTTTCCTGCACTGCCTGCCTGCCTATCGCGGCTATGAGGTTGCGGCCGAAGTCATCGATGGCCCTAACTCAGTCATCTGGGATGAGGCAGAGAATCGCCTGCACGCCCAGAAAGCGCTGCTCGTCTGGCTCGATCAGCAGTAACTGCTCACAAACTAAGATTGAAGTGACCGCGCGCCCAGTTTTGGGGTGTGCGCACAAATCGAGGAGCATCATGGCGGAACGCGTCGTATTGGCATATTCAGGTGGACTAGACACCTCTGTTGGAATCGGTTGGCTCAAGGACGCAACCGGTAAAGAAGTTGTAGCCATGGCCATCGATGTCGGCCAGGGCGGCGAAGACATGGAACAGATTCGCCAGCGCGCTCTCGATTGCGGCGCGGTTGAGTCTGTGGTCATCGATGCCAAGGATGAGTTCGCCAACGACTACCTCATGCCGGCGCTCAAGGCAAACGCCCTGTACCAGAAGCGCTACCCGCTGGTTTCGGCACTGTCTCGTCCGGTCATTGCCAGGCACCTTGCGCTCACTGCTCAGAAACTCGGCGCTAACAGCGTTGCTCACGGTTGCACCGGTAAAGGTAACGACCAGGTCCGTTTCGAGGCTTCGGTGGCTGCCATTGATCCAAGCCTCACCTCAATTGCCCCAATTCGCGACCTTGCACTAACCCGTGACAAGGCAATCGAGTATGCGGCCAAGCACAATCTTCCAATCGCACAGAGCAAGAAGAGCCCTTACTCGGTTGACCAGAACGTATGGGGTCGCGCGGTAGAGACTGGTTTCTTGGAGGATCCTTGGAATGCGCCAATCGAGGACCTCTACAGTTACACCCAGGACCCAGACGTTTTCCGCGAGCCAACCGAGATTGTAATCAAGTTCGATCAGGGAATCCCGGTGGCCATCGATGGCGTCTCTTATAGCCCGATCCAGATGGTTCAGAAAATGAACGAACTGGCAGGAAACCACGGCATCGGTCGCATCGACATTGTCGAGGACCGTCTGGTTGGTATCAAGAGCCGCGAGATTTACGAATCTCCCGCTGGCATCGCGCTAATCTCAGCACACGAAGATCTTGAGAACCTAACCCTCGAGCGCGAGGTAAACCGCTTCAAGAAGGGAATCGAAGACAAGTGGGCCACTCTGGTTTATGAGGGCCTATGGTTCTCTGACCTCAAGCGTTCGCTCGATGTTTTCATTGACCACACTCAGAAGTATGTGACCGGTGAGGTTCGCCTCAAGCTTCAGGGAGGGCGCGCGGTTCCAACCGGACGTCGTTCGCCTGAAAGCCTCTACGATTTTGATCTTGCTACCTACGACACCGGCGACACCTTCGACCAGTCGTTGGCCAAGGGCTTTATCGAGCTTTGGGCGCTACCAAGCAAGATTTCGGCTAAGCGCGACCTAAAGCACAACTAATGTCAGATCACGCTTCGCAAGCCGGTGCGCTCTGGGGAGGCAGGTTCTCCGGAGGACCAGCCGACTCGGTTGCTGCTCTCAGTCGGTCGGTTCATTTTGACTGGCGTCTGGCGGCGTATGACATAGCCGGCACCAAGGCCCACATAAGGGCTTTACAGCAGGCCGGCTACTTGACCGTTGCCGAGCTAACCAAGCTGGACAAGGACCTCAGTTCACTTTGGTCTCGCATTCAAGAGGGAAGTTTCGTTGCTCGAGAGAGCGACGAAGATGTCCATTCGGCTCTAGAACGCGGACTCATTGAAATTTCTGGCAAGGAGCTTGGCGGAAAAGTTCGTGCTGGGCGCAGCCGCAACGACCAAATCGCCACTCTGGTTCGCACCTATCTTCTGGACGAGGCTCGCAACCTTGAGGTCGCTCTAGCCGGCCTGATTCAGGTGCTCTCCAACCGTGCCGAGGAGCACCTTGGCGTTGCGATGCCTGGCCGCACTCACTTTCAGCACGCTCAACCGGTGCTGCTTTCGCACCACCTGTTGGCTCACGCTTGGCCACTTGCCCGCGACTTGGAGCGCCTGGCCGATTGGCGCAAGCGTGCGCGGCTTTCGCCCTACGGGGCAGGGGCACTCGCGGGTAACACGCTAGGTCTAGACCCCAACCTGGTTGCGCAGGAGCTGGGTCTTGCTGGCCCAACCCAAAACTCGTTAGACGCCACCTCGGCGCGAGATGTGGTTGCAGAGTTCGGTTTCATAGCAACAATGGTCGGCATTAATCTCTCGCGCTTTTCCGAGGAAATCATCATTTGGGCTTCGGCCGAGTTCGACTACATCAGGTTGGCCGATGCCTATTCCACGGGTTCATCGATCATGCCGCAGAAGAAAAACCCTGACGTAGCTGAACTTGCTCGCGGAAAATCCGGTCGTATGATCGGAGACCTTGCCGGGCTTCTGGCCACCCTAAAGGGCTTGCCTTTGGCCTACAATCGCGACCTCCAGGAGGACAAGGAACCGGTATTCGACATGATCGATACCCTGGCAGTATTGCTGCCAGCCTTTACGGGAATGGTCGAGACCATGACATTCAACACCCAGCGCCTCGAAGAGCTCGCGCCTGCGGGTTTCTCGCTGGCAACCGATGTTGCCGAGTGGCTTGTGAAGCAGAAGGTTGTTTTCCGTGACGCTCACGAAATCACCGGGCAGTTGGTCTCCTACTGCGAGCAACATTCGCTACAACTGCACGAGGTACCAGATTCTGAAATGGCAAAGATCTCAAAGCACCTGACTCCTGAGGTACGCGACGTTCTCACAGTTCAGGGTTCCATTCGCGCTCGTGCCGGTGCCGGTGGCACGGCGCTCCCCAGAGTCATTGAGCAACTTAGTGCACTTCGTAAAATAGCGGGCGAGTACCTCAGCTAACCGCTGAGTGCTCCGAAAGGTTCAAATGGGTACTCCAGAGGTTCTTGCAAGCCAGTCCAATGATTCGTCCTTCCCGGAAATCTGGGATGAGCTGCAGTGGCGCGGTCTAATTGCCCTCTCCACCGATGAATCGGCCCTTCGTGAAGCGTTGAACTCAACCACGGTCACCTACTATTGCGGCTTCGACCCAACGGCACCAAGTCTTCATCTGGGCAACCTTGTGCAACTCCTGCTCATGCGCCGTCTGCAACTTGCAGGGCACAAGCCTTTGGCGCTGGTGGGCGGAGCTACCGGCCTTATCGGAGACCCAAAACCCAACTCTGAGCGCACCTTGAATACCAAAGAGACGGTAGCCGACTGGGTTGAAAAGCTTGCCGGCCAAGCTCAAAGGTTCCTTTCTTTCGAGGGTGAAAACGCGGCTCGACTGGTGAATAACCTGGATTGGACCGCGCCCATGAGCGCCATCGACTTTTTGCGCGATATCGGTAAGCACTATCGCGTTGGCAAAATGCTCTCTAAAGATGCCGTGAGCGCGCGGCTAAACTCCGATGCCGGGATCAGCTTCACCGAGTTCAGCTACCAGATTTTGCAGGGCATGGACTTCCTCGAACTCTTCCGTCGCTATGGCTGCACAATGCAAACCGGTGGGTCGGACCAGTGGGGAAACCTCACGAGCGGCACTGACTTGATTCACCGCACCGAGGGTAAAAGCGCACACGTCATGGCCACCCCGCTGATTACCAATTCCGACGGCAAGAAGTTTGGTAAGTCCGAAGGCAACGCCATCTGGCTCGACTCCGAGCTGACTAGCCCCTACGCGTTTTACCAATTCTGGCTAAATGTCGAGGATGCTGACGTAGTCGACAGACTCAAGGTATTTACCTTCCTGAGCCGCGCCGAAATTGAGGAGCTGGCCAATCAGGTGGCCGATGCACCTCATTTGCGGGCCGCTCAAAAGCGTCTCGCCTACGAAGTCACTGCCATGGTTCACTCACCGGCAGAGGCACAAGCCGCCATTGCCGCCTCAGCTGCCCTCTTCGGGCAAGGCGAACTTAGTGATTTAGACGAGGCCACACTTAGGGCTGCGCTTTCTGAGCTCCCAAACACTTCCGCGGCGGTTGGTACCGCCATCACGCAGTTGTTGGTTGAAACCGAACTTGTTTCCAGCATCAGTGCGGGTCGTCGAGCAATAGCTGAAGGCGGCGTTTACCTCAACAACGAAAAGATCACCGACGAGGGAGCCGTTCTTACAGGGTTACTTCACGGCAAGTTCGCGGTTCTTCGCCGTGGCAAGAAGACGCTGGCGGGAATATTCGCAGCAGAGTAACGAGTCGATTTTTAAGTCACGCAACCTGGCCTTGTTCTACGAGGCCAGGTTTTCGCTTTTCGTAGACATCGATGGTTGCGAATTCGGAGTCTGGAATCCTCGCACAAGCTCTTGCTTCCGAATTTAGTTGGTCACAGAAACCTTCCAAAAGCACACAAAATCCCTGTAGGAACAGGCGATAACGGGGGCGTCCGAAAAAAATATTAAGTTTTTTTGGCAATTTGGCCATTTCGATTTGACATGCCCGTTACCTCGTCGTAATGTTTTACCTGTTGCCCAAAGCAGCGGCGAGAATCCAGAAGGATTGCCCAGCTCAAGTGCCACCAATCAAACAAAAGAAATAGCCCTTGTGGCTTTGTTTCCAAGCGTTTATGATTGGACTTCCTCCGGAAAATGGTTTGGCGTGTCAGTTTGACACGAAAAGCAAAACGGGGTAAGTTAGACAAGTTGCTCTGAAGCGTGGTGTCAAAACCAAGTCTCAGATGCATCCGATCCTTGAGAACTCAACAGCGTGCACAATGTCGATGCCAAGAACCTCTTGGCTGAGTAAAACTTCGGTTTTACCGGTCAGAGAAATTATTGGATTAGACAGATTGTCAGACAATCCGACTTAGGCAGATCAAAGTTAATGCCCCATTTTCCGTGGCTTTCGTAAAACTTCGACCAGCTTGCTGGTTGAAAACATTTTTTACGGAGAGTTTGATCCTGGCTCAGGACGAACGCTGGCGGCGTGCTTAACACATGCAAGTCGAACGATGAAGCTGGAGCTTGCTCCGGTGGATTAGTGGCGAACGGGTGAGTAACACGTGAGCAATCTGCCCTTGACTCTGGGATAACTGCGGGAAACTGTAGCTAATACCGGATATGAAGCCTTGGGGCAT
Organism: Micrococcales bacterium; assembly: GCA_046063415.1. Classification (GTDB taxonomy): domain Bacteria; phylum Actinomycetota; class Actinomycetes; order Actinomycetales; family Microbacteriaceae; genus Rhodoluna. The sequence continues at coordinate 150 of JBJTMG010000021.1, read as the reverse complement.
CCCAGGGCTTGGAAAGAATTTCGGTCAAGGATGAGCTCGCGGCCTATCAGCTAGTTGGTGAGGTAATGGCTCACCAAGGCGACGACGGGTAGCCGGCCTGAGAGGGTGACCGGCCACACTGGGACTGAGACACGGCCCAGACTCCTACGG
>JBJTMG010000116.1:0-14740 GCA_046063415.1 Micrococcales bacterium | reverse complement strand
CACAATCTGGGTTCCCAGCTGAATTAGTTGCTGATCCCAGGCATCAAGGGTAGAAAGGGCAGATCCTTTGGCACCAACATTTCTGGCCGACTTCAACAGGGTGTTCCGTTGCTTCAGCACTCTCTCGTAATCCGCGTAGATACCAGAGAATCTAGGAGTTAGCTGCACCACCAAGTCATCGATGAATGCTCGCCGATTACTTGGGTCTTTCTTGATTATGTCCAAATCTTCTGGGGCGAAGGTAACAGTTTTCACGTACCCCAATAGATCGGCGATTCGGGAACTTGGGTTTTTGTTGATGGCGACTCGGTTTTTGGAATCGCGATTGAGCTCAGCCTCAAGTAACACGTCTCTGCCACCGTGCGAAACCTTAGCCCGAATGACGGCCTGATTTTTCTCTGACTTTATGAGTGGTACGTATCCGGCAACCCTGTGGGAACTGAGAGTTGCTAGGTAATGAATCGCCTCAACCAAATTGGTTTTACCGAAACCATTGTCACCAACAAAAAGATTTACGCCTGGTTCAAGCTCAATTTCTGCAGCTTCGTAGGTTCGGTAGTTTCCAACCGTCAGGTGTTTGACCAACATGGTCAGTTACCTAGAGCAAATTTGGCTGCAAAAGATAGCGATAGCTGTCAGCCTTGGAGTTTTCCTTTGAGCCCTGGCTGGTGATTAGAACCGGTCCCGGCTTGTGTGGATTGTCGGTGTTCGTGAATGAGATCTTCGCAAACTCTCCTTGAACCCCAGAAAGACCATCAATTAGGAACTGTGGCTTCAACTTGACGCTGATCGAATTGCCAGTCAGTTCAACGTTCACGCTTTCTGAAGCCTGAGCGGTCTCGTTGCCGGTTGCCTCTAGAACAACTTCAGATCCCTCAAATGTGTACTTTAGAGCCGATGTCCGATCAAGTACCAGGGAAACTCTGCGGGTAGATTCCACAAGTTCCGAAGTACTAACAATGGCAAAGTTGGGGTTTTCGGTTGGGAATAGGGCCTTTACCGCGGGGAAATTTCCCTTAACCAGCTGAGTCGTCACGGAACGGTTGTTTGCCTTGAACGCAATCATTGGTCGGTCATCGGAACCGGTTATCGAAATTGCAACCTCGGCTTGATTTGCAAATGTCTTGGCTACCTCTTGGAGGGTTCGAGCCGGCACCAGAGCAGTTTGTCCGTCGGCGATTGAGGTTCCGTTCCAAGCCACTTCACGAAGAGCAACCCTGAATCGATCTGTTGCAACCATTGAAATGGAACTCTTACTTGCCTCTACCAGGACACCTGTCAGACCTGGAATGACGTCTTCTTTTGATGCAGCGATAACTACCTGCGCAACTGCCTCGGAGAAAGCCTCGCCCGAGATAGTTCCGGACACTGGCGGTAACTCGGGAAGTGTTGGGTAGGACTCAACATCCATGGTTGGCAGGGTGAACTTTGAGGATCCACAACTAACGACCAGCTTGGTGCCTTCGGCATTGAACTCGACCGGTGCGTTTGGCAGACGACTTGCGATTTCCGATAGAAGTCGACCAGAAACCAAAATACGCCCCGATGTCTCGACCTTGGCCACCACTTCGGCCTGAGCCGATACATCGTAGTCAAATACCGATAGGCGAAGAGCGTTTGCGTCTGCCTCAATGAGTATTCCGCCCAGGATCTGCAAGGTGTTCTTCTGGGGAAGAATTCTTACGGCAAAGGAAACGGCTTCACTAAGAACGTCTTTGTTTACCTGAAACTTCAAGGTGATTTCCAATCAGTCGGATTGTTGGGTTCAATCTTGGCACAAAACATTGGAGCTTTCTGAACTGGTTCAGGGCGGTTCCTGGGGCTAAAGAGTTATCAATTTTCAAATTTCAATATTTTTAAATCAGAACCTTATTAACCACTGTGAAAAATGTGGAAAACCAGCTCTAAGCCTTTTGTGATTTGGGAACTACATCGATGTCAGTTGTTTACACAACTGTTAATAAATCTGTGGATAACTTGAAGGCTTGTTAGGAGTTTCATTTTGATTCACCAGAGGTTGCCCTAGCGTTCCACTTAAAACCTGTGTTTATACCCAGCTTTCCACAGGCCTACTCACATGTTAAAAATTCATAACTTTAACAGGAGTAAGTTACTGAGTGCGTTGACCGGCCTTGATGCGGTTCAGGATCTCAGTCACGTGGGTATAGATTTCCCTCTTGTACTGCATGTCTTTTTCTATTTTCCTGACCGCATATAAAACTGTGGTGTGGTCCTTACCGCCAAATAGCTGCCCGATTTTTGGAAGGGAAAGGCTGGTCTGGTCGCGGCAAAGATACATGGCGATCTGTCTTGCTTGAGCAATTGCTTGGGCTCTAGAAGTTCCAGCAATGTCATCTACCGTGATTCGGTAGAAGTTTGCGACGATACTCATGATCTCGTTTGGTGTTGTGGAGCTAACGTCACCCACAGGCACCATATCCTTGAGAACCGTTTGAGCCAGGTTCATTGTTATTGGCTGGCTATTTAGGTTGGCAAATGCCATAACGCGAATAAGCGCTCCCTCTAGCTCGCGAATGTTAGAGGAAACTCTTCCGGCCATGAAACTAAGAACTTCGTCTGGCACCCTTAGCCTGTCACGCTCGGCCATGCGCCGGAGAATCGCAATGCGGGTCTCCAGTTCTGGGGCCTGGATGTCGGTCATGAGACCCCACTCGAATCTAGATAGCATGCGATCTTCAAACCCGCTCAACTTCTTTGGGGGTTGGTCGCTGGTGATAACAACCTGTTTGTTGTTGCTGTAAAGGGTGTTGAAAGTGTGGAAGAAAGCCTCTTGGGTCTGTTCTTTACCCTGCAGGAACTGAATGTCGTCTATTAGTAGGACATCGATGTCTCGGTACTCCGATTGAAATTCGGAGTTTCGGTTGTTTTGAATGGCATTAATAAAATCGTTGGTGAACTCTTCGCTGGAAACGTAGCGAACCTTACGCCTTGGATTCAGAGCCAATGTGTAGTGGCCGATTGCATGGAGCAGGTGGGTTTTACCCAAACCAGAGGCGCCGTAAATAAACAGCGGGTTATATGATTTGGCAGGTTCTTCGCCAACTGCAAAGGCAGCAGCGTGAGCAAACCTGTTGGATTCACCGATCACGAAAGTATCGAAGGTGTATCGAGGGTTGAGTCGAGTTGCGTAGGTGCGGCTGGATTCGACGTTCTGAGAATTTGAAACTGTTCCCGAGAGATAGCTAGGGACTGCGGCCGAAGGCGGGGTAACAACTGGAATTTGTTCCGGAATAGCTTCTGGGAATCCAACTGTTCCCTCGAGCGCGGGATTTACTGCGATGACAAATTGGGTGGGTCCACCGAAATCGGCGTTTGATGCCATGACCTGATTCAGTAACCCAGTCATGCGTTGCTCGATCATTCCCTTGGTCAGCTCATTGGGAACATCAAGGTAAAGGGTTTCTCCAAGCACAGCTACTGGTTCAACCAAACTTAGGAATCCGACCCACTGTTTCGTTACTTGTGGGTCGTTGCCCATCCTTGTGAGTATCGAGTGCCACAATCCGGCAACTGCATCTTCGCTAGTCATGATCGTGCACCCCTTTCTTTTTCAACAAGCCTTGAATCTAGCGGGATTCAGCTAGACAAGCAACAGTTTTCCACAGGATTGGCAAAGTTATCCACCATGTGGAAAACTTGTGGAAAACCTGGGTCTGAAAGCACCCCCAAGTGTGCCGAATCGACTAGACCGATTCAATCTAATTGCCTGGCTCAATTGCAAATTGAGTCGGTGTGTCGCTTCGATGTCGAGGCAGGTAGATATGGAAGAATCTGAAAGTTTTAGCGGCTTTTGTCAAACAGACTTGACCGTGATGCTCAAAGCGAGTATTTTTAACAGGTTGCTCGGCACAGAGGTTTGTCGGCACTCACGAATCGTCTTTCGATTTCATCTACTTGAACCTCAAACAGTCTTGGAGTGAACCAATGTCAAAGCGTACTTTCCAGCCGAACAACCGTCGTCGTGCAAAGACCCACGGTTTCCGTCTACGCATGAAGACCCGCGCCGGCCGCGCCATTCTTTCGGCTCGCCGTCGCAAGGGTCGCGTAGAGCTATCGGCCTAAGCCACAGCGCCACGTGCTGGCCCGCGAGAATCGGTTAATCAAGCCGGAAGATTTTCGCTCGACCATGAAGTTGGGTCGAAAAGTCAGCGCTGCCTCAGTAGTTCTTTATCTAAAGCGGGTCGAGGATCAACCTCAGGCCCGTTTTGGCTTTGTGGTGGCAAAGACTGTGGGCAACGCGGTTGTCAGGAACCGAGTCAAACGCCGCCTAAGGGAACTTGCCAGGGCAAACCTCGTCGAATCTTCGGGCATGGATGTAGTGGTCAGGCCACTACCAGCCGCCGCGGATTACGACTGGAATACACTTCAAACAGATTTTCAACAAGCAATGCAGCAGGGGCTGGCAAAGGTTGGCAAGTGACCATCGTTGCATTGTGGCTCTGGTTGATTCCCAGGAATCTACTCATTGCTTTGTTGATTGGGTATCGCAAGGTGATTTCGCCGCTTTACGGCGATGTTTGCCGGTACTACCCAAGTTGCTCCACCTATGGTTTACAGCAGTTGCAACAGCACGGAGTTGTGCTTGGGGTGCTGCTAACGGCCTGGCGTATTTTGCGGTGCAACCCCTGGTCAAGGGGAGGCATCGATGAAGTGAGCCGAGGGCCACGTTGGATTGGCGTCACCCGTTTTGGATTCGTGGTGCCAATAGTTTCGGTTTTTGTAACTGCCAAGAAAGGCAACTAAATGTGGGATCTACTTTGGCCAATTAAGTGGGTAATCGAGCTCATCTTGGTTGGGTTTCATTCGCTCTTTACCGGCATGGGTCTTGCCCCGTCAGATGGTGTGACCTGGGTACTTGCAATCACTGGGCTTGTGATTGTGGTGCGTGCCGCCCTGATTCCTATTTTTGTGAAGCAGATCAAGAGCCAACGCAACATGCTGGTAGTTCAGCCTGAGTTGCAGAAGCTGCAGAAGAAGTACAAGGGCAAGACTGACCCGGATTCGCGTCAGGCCTTTGCTAAAGAGCAGATGGACCTGTACAAAAAGTACGATGCCAACCCATTGAGCTCATGCTTGCCACTCCTGCTACAGATGCCTATCTTTACCGGTCTGTTCTTCGTGCTAAACGAGGCTCAGCACAACAAGCAGGGCGTTGGTCTTCTAACCAAGGACCTGGCTCAGTCCTTTAGCAATGCAACTGTTTTTGGCGCTCCTCTTAAGGACACCTTCCTAACCAGCGAGCAGGTGTCGGTCAAGATCGTTGCCGCCCTCATGATCATTCTTATGACCGCATCGCAGTTCATCACTCAGAAGCAGATTCTTGCCAAGAACCAGAACCCTGCAGTCATGACCTCTCAGTACATGCAGACTCAGAAAATCATGCTGTACATATTCCCGGTCATCTTTGCTATCTCAGGAATCTCGTTCCCACTTGGTGTCATGACCTACTGGCTGGTCTCGAACTTCTGGACCATGGGTCAGCAGTTCGTTGTTATCCGCAACATGCCAACCCCAGGATCACAGGCCCACGCTGCTCGCGAAGCGCGATTGGCAAAGCGCGGCAAGCTGCCTAAGTCGGTAGCAAAGGTCGAGGAAACTCCAGCTGTTGAAGCGCCGGTTAAGACCCAGCGCAGCCAGCCGGTTTCTAAGAACCGCGCAAAGAAGAGCGCCAAGTAGCTCTCGCCAAACCCAAAGTTTTTATTTACAACGGAGAAACCATGACCCAAGAAGAATTGAACGAAGCCGCATCTAACGAAGTTGTTGCGGAAGTTCCTACTGAAGCTGGCTCGGAGGAGACCTCAATCTCAAAGCTCGAGGAAGAGGGAGACATAGCAGCCGACTACCTTGAAGAGTTACTAGACATTTTTGACCTAGATGGTGACATTGACATCGATGTTCGCCAGGGCCGCGCCTACGTAGCCATCCAGTCAAGCGAAGATAGTAATCTGCGCCTAATCTCAGAGCCTGACACCGTTGAGGCGCTACAGGAGCTAACTCGCCTTGCGGTTCAGGTTAAGACCAACAACTTCAGCCGTTTGATTCTGGACATTGGCGGTTCCAGGGAAGCCAAGATCAGTCAGTTGGCTAAGGTCGTCGACCGTGCCATTGCAAAGGCCAAGGAAACTGGCAGCAACGTGCCGCTGAAACCAATGTCCTCTTACGAGCGCAAGTTGGCTCACGACATGATCGCCGAGGCTGGGTTGGTCTCGGAGTCTGACGGCGAGGGCAAGGAACGCCACATCGTCATCAAACCTGCCTAATGTTTCACGTGAAACATGTCAGCTGAATTTGAAGTAGAACTAGAGCCTGATTCCGCCGCCCAAATCTTTGGCGCCGGAATTGAAAAAGCCAGAGCCTATGCTGAGGCTTTGGTGGCCGACTCAGATATCCTTGGGCTTCTTGGCCCACGAGAGATGCCCAAGCTCTGGACCAGGCACATACTCAACTCAGCTGTGGTTGGAGAGGTTTTCGAGCCCGGCGAACTAGTTGCCGATGTCGGCTCGGGTGCTGGACTTCCTGGGATCCCGCTGGCTATAGCTCGGCCAGATGTCGATTTCGTTTTGATTGAGCCCATGGAACGCAGGGCCAACTGGCTTGCTGAGCAGGTTGAGAAACTTGGTCTGGATAATGTGCGGGTTGAGCGGGCCCGAGCCGAGGAGGTCCCGTCTGGTGGTTTCGACGTGGTCACGGCACGAGCGGTTTCAGCCCTTCCAAAACTATTGCGCATGACCGTTCCACTGCTCCGGCCGGGCGGTCGCGTGGTTGCGCTAAAGGGCAGCCGCGCACAGGACGAGATCAACGAATCGATTCCGCTCCAGAAGAAACTCAAGATCAAAGATTTCACCATTATTTACACAGGAACCGGGTTGCTTCAGGAGCCAACGTTGGTGGTACAAACTAGGCTTGCTTAGTGCCAGTAACAAAGTGGAGGATTCAATGAGCCAGGACAATTTGCCCAAGGCCGAGGTTGGTGTTACAACTGCAGCCCAGGTTGCCCCGTCACTAGGGTTTCCAAATAATCGGCCCGAAACCTCCCCGCAGCCAACGGGCTGGCAGGCCTCAAGCATCACCACGGCGGGCACCCCGGATCAGAGTTCAGCAACCGTTGAGAAGATCGGTAAGTAAGGTTTCACGTGAAACAATTTGATGAATCCGGTACCGGCTTTCAAGAAACTCCCCTGGCAAATGAGATTGCTACCAACTCGTCTCGCCTTGCTTCAATCGAGTTAGCTACGGTAAAGAGTCCTACCAGCACAAGAATTTTCACTATCTCTAACCAGAAGGGTGGAGTGGGTAAAACCACCACCGCAGTGAACCTAGCGGCTGCACTCGCCCAGAAGGGCCAGAAGGTTCTGGTCATCGATCTTGACCCACAGGGAAACGCATCAACTGCCCTAGGCATCGATCATCACACGGGCACTCACGGTATTTACGAAGTTCTCATCGATGGCGTCGACCTGGCGTCTGTCATTCACAGCAGTCCATCGATGCGGAATCTTTACTGCGTCCCCGCCACAATCGATCTTGCCGGTGCCGAAATGGAACTTTTTGCAAACTTCGAGGCTCAGGAACGAAACTTCCAGCTTAGAAATGCGGTAACCAAGTTTCTGGCTGAGGCCACCGTAAAACCCGACTACATCTTCATTGACTGCCCTCCAAGTCTTGGACTCCTGACCGTGAACGCGTTCACGGCAGCAAATGAGGTTTTGATTCCAATTCAGTGCGAGTACTATGCGCTCGAGGGTTTGAGTCAACTTCTGAAGAACATTAATTTGATCCAACGGGCACTGAACCCCAATCTGGTTCTCAGCACAATTCTGTTGACCATGTATGACAGTCGGACTCGCTTGGCGGGGCAGGTTGCCGAAGATGTTAGAACCCATTTCCCAAATCAGGTTCTTAATGCGGTAATCCCAAGATCGGTAAGGGTTTCTGAGGCTCCCAGTTATCAGCAACCGGTGATCACCTACGATAAGACTTCACCCGGAACTATTGCCTATCTTGAGGCCGCAATTGAACTCGCAGGAAGAGGAGCCTAAGAACATGGCAGAAAAGAAAGGCGGCTTGGGCCGCGGTATCGGTGCACTTATTCCTACCTCGGAAGTTCCTGGAGAGCGTCCGGTAGATGTGTTCTTTCCCACTGGTGGTTCAAAGGGTTCTCCGGAAGCGCAGGCAGCAGACCTGATTGCGGTTCCAGGAGCTCGTTTTGGTCATCTTGACATTAACTCGATCGTTCCCAACCCGCGCCAGCCAAGATCGGTATTTGAACCAGAGGCTTTCGCTGAACTGATCCATTCGATTCGTGAGCTAGGCGTGCTTCAGCCCATTGTGGTTCGGCCCCTTCCCGATCAAAATGGCAAGCGCGCCTACGAACTGATCATGGGTGAGCGCCGGCTTCGCGCTTCAAAAGAGGTTGGACTCGACAAGATTCCGGCGGTCATTCGAGAAACCGCCGACGAGAACATGCTTCGCGACGCGCTGCTTGAGAACCTACATCGCAGCGATTTGAACCCACTTGAGGAAGCCAGCGCCTACCAGCAGCTACTGGACGATTTTGGCATTACTCAGGAAGAGCTGGCCAACCGCATTGGTCGCTCGCGTCCAAAGATCACCAATACCCTGAGGCTCCTCAAGTTGCCAGCCGACGTTCAACGTAAAGTGGCGGCGGGCGTTTTAAGTGCGGGCCACGCGCGTGCCATTTTGGCGGCACCAGACACCGAGCGCATGTCTGCGCTGGCGACCAAGACCATCAACGAGGGTCTATCGGTGCGTGCCCTAGAGGAACTGGTTTCTACCGAGAAGCCGGCCGCAAGCAAGAGTGCGGGCAAGGTTACCGCTGGAGGTAGACAGGACAGCCTAAAGGAAATGGCCGAGCGCCTGGGTGATCAACTGAATACCCGCGTGAAAATCGCCCTTGGAAAAAAGAACGGCACGATCCAGATTGATTTTGGCAGCCTGGCTGACCTAAACCGCATCTTGGACGAGATCGGCTACAAGCGCGACTAAGTAGCTTTGGGAGCTACGTAGCTGTGGGCGTTCCACTGCCTATCGGGCGGCGGGGCTAACAAGCCAGCGGCAGAGCTAACAAGCCAGCGGCAGGTTCAACTAGCCGCGGCCCTGTTTTGCTGCAATAGCAAGGCTCAGGTAGGCCTGACCTAGCGTTGAGCCCGTGGCCAGAACAGCCTGTGGTAGCAGTGATGTCTCGGTGAGACCCGGCTGCACGTTTGCCTCTAGGAACCACGGCACACCTGCCGCATCGACGATCATGTCGACTCTGGACATGTGGCGAAGTCCCAGTGCCTCGTGAGCCGCAATGGCCATTTTTGCGGCGTTATCGGCAATCTTGTGGTCCAGGCGTGCCGGAACAAAGTAGTTGGTTTCTCCCGCGGTGTAGCGTTCGTCGTACCCAAAACGGCCATTTACCGGCTGAATCTCAACGGCGGGCAGCGCAATGGGGCCGGCACCCTCGTTGATTACGGAGATCGCGAGCTCGGTTCCATCGATGTATTTTTCAATAATTGCGACGTCGCAGTAGACGTAGGCGTCGATCATGGCGCGCGACAGGTGCGCGGCATCTTGAACAATAGTCACACCCTGAGCCGAACCGCTTCGGGCCGGCTTGACCACCACGGGAAACGCCAGAGAGCGGGTTACCGAAGCAAGGACAGCCTCGGCGTCAAGCTCGCGGAACGTGTCCTTTGGAAGAGTCACCGAGGCCGGCGTCTGAATGCCTGCACGGGCGACCAAAACCTTAGCGATTGCCTTGTCCCAGGCCAGACGGGCAGCCTCGCCATCGGCTCCCACAAAAGGCACTCCCGCGTGAGCCAGGATGTCTCGGAGTGCACCGTCTTCACCGGACGCGCCGTGAAGAACGGGCCAGATCACGTCTGGCTGGTCCTTGGCTATGTACTCAAAGAGATTTGCATCTGGCTCTCGAATGACAACATCGGCACCAGCTTCTGCCAGGGCGTCGGCAAGGCGCCGACCCGACTTCAAAGAAATGTCGCGCTCGTGCGAAATACCCCCGGCTAAAACCTGAATCTTTAGGTTGTTGGCCTTCTTTTGCTTAGGGATCATTTGGAGCCTCCGAGCTTGCCGAAAGTTTCCATCAATTCGGTTTGCAAGTTAATCACGTTTGATAACCGCTTGATGCCTAACTTGATGTTATCTGGGGTTGGGTAGCAGAACGAGATTCGAAGGTTCTGCTGCCCTGTACCGTCCGCGAAGAATGCAGTGCCTGGCGTGTAGGCAACCAGTTCCTTTACGGCAAGAGGAAGCATGGCTTTAGAGTCGATTCCCTGAGGCAAGGTGACCCACAGGTAGAAGCCACCATCTGGACGCGTGGTCTGAAGGCTTGGCAGGTATTCGGCCATGGCATCTAGGGCAGCGTCTCGACGCTCGCGGTAAACCCCGCGGAAGGTATCGATCTGACCTTGCCAGTCGGCCGTCTCCAAATACTCGCTAATGAGCATCTGCCCAAACGAACTGGGCGACAAAATTGCCGACTCGTTAGCCAAGACCAGCTTGTCTCTAATTGCAGGCGGTGCCAAAACGTAGCCAACACGGAAACCAGGTGCCAAGATCTTGCTGAACGAACCCAGGTAGATCACACCGTCTTCGTCATGTGAGCGAAGGGCGTTGGGGGGCTTTTCACCAAAGTAGAGCAGACCGTATGGGTTGTCCTCGAGTATCAAGATGTGCTCGCGCTTGCAGATCTCAAGGATTCTCTGGCGGCGCTCTTGCGTGAGGGTTACTCCCGAGGGGTTTCCAAAATTAGGCACCAGATACAGGAACTTGATCTTGCGTCCCTGCTCTTTGAGTCGGTCGACTGACTCTTGCAGTGCGTCTGGCGACATGCCGTCGTCATCGGTGTAGACATGCTCAACGTGGGCTTCGTAGTGGTGGAAAATGCCCAGGGCGCCAACGTAACTTGGAGCTTCGGCCAGGACCACGTCGCCCTCGTCTAGGAACAACCCCGAAAGCAGGTCAAGGCCGTGTTGCGAACCGGTGGTGACCACAATGTCCTCGACGCTAGACGAGATGCCCTCGAGCGCCATTAGTTCGCGAATCTGCTCGCGAAGTGCAAGATCACCCTGACCGCTGCCGTACTGGAGCGCCAGGTTGCCGCGCTTTGCCATGAGCGATTCGTAGGACTTTTGGAGCAGCTCCTGCGGAAGGGCCGATACGTAGGGCATGCCGCCAGCAAGTGAAACCACCTCGGGGCGACTAACCACGGCAAAGAGCGCTCTAACCTCGGAGGCAGAGAGAGTGTTGGCGCGCGCCGCGTAAGCATCCAACCAGTTGTCCAGGTTGTTTGCTTGCGTTTGCGGTTCCTGTGCCATCACTACTCCTTGGTGTGGTTGGGCGGGCTGTTGCTGTTATTCGGTTGCTTGGGTGCCTAGGTGCTTAGGTCTCGGCTGAGCGCTGCTCTTGCACGTCTATAAAAAGAGACCGCACCAACGCGTTGTCTGCGTCGATGCGGCCCTTTTAAGAGTGCTTTTATGTTAGCCGATGAATTCGGCTAGGTCGCTCAGTAGAGCAGGCTTTGGCTTTGCACCAATGATCTGCTTTACAACCTGGCCACCCTGGTAAACATTCAGAGCAGGGATGCTGGTGATGCCGTACTGCATGGCCAACTGAGGCTCTTCGTCTACGTTCACCTTGACAATGGTGATCTTGTCGCCGTGCTCGGCCGAGATCTGGTCAAGAATCGGGGAAACTGCGCGGCACGGTCCGCACCATTCTGCCCAGAAATCAACCAAGACTGGCTTGGCGCTCTGAAGGACATCGGCCTGGAAACTGGCGGTGGTTACGTGCTTTGACATTATTTTCTCCTTGCAATCTGTAAAAAGTTTAGGTTGGGTGGGGCTAGTGGCCCTGTAGGTAGTGCTCCGCGTCTAGCGCGGCAACACATCCGCTGGCAGCCGCGGTAACGGCCTGGCGGTAGGTTGGGTCGATTACGTCGCCTGCAGCAAAAACCCCTGGCAACGATGTCTTGGAGCTACGCCCCTCGACCTTAATGAACTTCTCCGGGGTGAGTTCCACCTGGTTTTCAACCAGCCAAACCCGCGGGTCATTTCCAACAGCAATGAAAAGGCCGTCAAGGTCAAGGTGAGACTCGGTTGCGTCAACGGTGTTTCGCAGGGTGACGCCGGTGAGCTTGCCATCGCCAACCAGAGCGGCAACCTCGGTGTTCCAAATAACTTCGATCTTGGGGTTGTTCAGTGCGCGGTCGGCCATGATCTTTGATGCTTTGAAGCTGTCACGGCGGTGAATGAGGTACACCTTGCTAGCGAAGCGGGTTAGGAAGTTGGCTTCCTCCATGGCACTGTCGCCACCGCCCACAACCGCAATGGTCCGCTCACGGAAGAAGAAGCCATCGCAGGTAGCACACCAGGAAACCCCGTGGCCACTCAGCTCCTTTTCGTTGGGTAGGCCAAGCTCGCGGTAGGCGGCACCGGTTGCCAGAATCACGGTTTTGGCTTCAAAGGTTTCGCCGCCACCGGTTTTGACAATTTTGACCTGGCCCTTCAGGTCTACCTCGATGACGTCGTCCAGCAGGATCTCGGTGCCAAAGCGCTCGGCCTGCGCCTGAAAGTTTGCCATTAGGTCTGGCCCCTGAAGTCCCTCTGGGAAACCCGGAAAGTTCTCCACCTCGGTGGTCTTCATGAGTTCTCCACCGGCTTCGACCGAGCTGGCGATCAGCAGCGGATTCATTCCGGCGCGTGCGGTGTAAATGGCAGCCGTGTAACCGGCTGGACCGGAACCGATGATGATGACGTCACGCAAGGGAAACTCCTGAAAATGGGGAACTGATAGGCAGAACCCAATTTTAGCCAAAGTTATTTCTGCGAACCCCGTCTGCGGCCAGATACCAAGTTTGCGAATCTCTTGCCCGCGGCAGCCAAGAAACCCGTCAACAGTCGGAACTCAGGGGCCCTTAGTACCCAGAGGGCGAGCGCAAAAACGAGCAACATGACCGCCGCGCTGCCACCCGAGCACAAGACGGCACCAAGCACGGAACGAACCGCTGGAGCGCCAACACCCGTTCCCCCGAGCAACTGCAGGGTTCCGAAACCCGCTGCGGCGGCAACTGCGGCGGCCACGGCGAATCGAATAATCGCTAGGAAAAGTCCGCCGCCGAGGCTACCGATGCGTCGGCGCAGCACCACGTAGGCCAAGACCGCTTGCAACGTGACACTTGCACTGGTCATTAGCGACAGTGCAACCACCAAACTCTGCGCTGGAACTGTGGCCCCAATCATCAATGCTCCAACCACATAGAGCACGCTCTGGGCCAGGGTAATGAAAAACGGAGTGCGGGTGTCCTCCAACGCAAAAAAGGCCTTCTGCAGAAAATACGAGAAGCTAAACGGCAGGAGGCCGATCATTAGGGCCATGATCACGTTTCCAAGCGCAATGGTGGCGGGATACTCACCAACAAAAACTCGTGCTGCCGGATAGGCCAAGACAATGAGCGCCGCGCTAGCCAGCAGGCTAACCAGGGCTATGGTCTTAAGGCCCGACAAGACATCGGTTTTCAGATCAGCCAACCGTCCGGCGTGTGCGTGCTGACTGATCTTGGTGAAGTACGCCGTTGCCACAGACACGGTAACCACAGAGTGCGGAAGCATGAAGATCAACCAGGCAATGCTGGCAGCCGCAATCGAGGCAACCGCAACCGAGGAACGGTTGGTGGCGGCGGTAGAAGCAACCGCTGTTTGAACCAAACCGGCCAACTGAGTCACAACCACCATGGCAAGGGTCCAGCTGGCCGCTTTGAGAGCGGGTCTCAGGCCAAAGCCCCGCCATTGAAAGTTGAACTTAAAGTGCAAGCCGATTCGGCGCCAGCTAACAAACAAAATCAGCGCCTGCGCAGCCACGCCCGCGGTTGCCGTGGCCGCCAGCAACGTCACCTGACCGGTACCCCAGGAACTGACCGCCCGAGACCCGGTTGGATCCATTCCAAACACCACGATGTAAGCGACCATCCCGGCCAGGGCAACCAGATTGTTCAGCACGGGCGCCCACATGAACGGGCCGAACGCGCTCCGCGAGTTCAAAACCTCACCCAACATGCTGTAAATGCCGTAGAAGAAAAGTTGTGGCAAACACCAGTAGGCAAAGGCGGTGGCAAGTGCCAGCAGCTCGGGCTTCCAGCCACTTGTGTAGAGCTGAACCAAAAGTGGCGCGGCCGCAGTGGCCACAATGGTGATAGAGCCAAACACCACGATCGCCAAGGTCATCAATCGATCAATGTAGCCTCGCCCGCCATCGCTGTGGCTGTGCGCCCTAACCAGCTGGGGCACCAAAACTGCATTCAAAACACCGCCAACGATGATTGCGTAGACATTGTTAGGCAGCTGATTAGCTACCCCAAACGCGTCCGCGGCATCGGTTGTGACGCCAATCATGGCGGCCAGCAAAACCGCGCGTGCGAAACCCAGCACACGCGAAATCACGGTGCCAGAGGCCATCAGTAGCGATGACCTTGCGACACTCAAGATGCCGCCTCCGCGCCGTTTGCCTTGCGTCGCTTGGCCAAGGTTCGCAGGATTCCAACCACCAAAAGTACCGCCACAAACAAAATGAAGCTAAGAATCAGAGAATCTTCGATCTCGGCTCTGACGTTCATGTTTATTTCGACAGACTTGCCCATTCGAAGCCCAGAGAAGGTGGTGAGCCAGGCTTTGAGCTTCACAGGCCCGTCAGCAATTGC
>JBJTMG010000115.1:0-19510 GCA_046063415.1 Micrococcales bacterium | reverse complement strand
CACAAACAAAATGAAGCTAAGAATCAGAGAATCTTCGATCTCGGCTCTGACGTTCATGTTTATTTCGACAGACTTGCCCATTCGAAGCCCAGAGAAGGTGGTGAGCCAGGCTTTGAGCTTCACAGGCCCGTCAGCAATTGCGGTTACCGGAACCTGTGCAACAAAAGTTGTGTTTGCGGGAACAGTGACCTCGACGTTTGCCGGAATCAGTACATTCAGATTGCCCGGGGAGACGTGAACCTGAACCCTAATTTCGGCGTCGTAGTCATTTCGAATTGAAATGGGCAGCTTGCTTTCACGTGAAACCAAGTTGATTGTCGAACCCGGAACAATGGCGATTTTGTAAGTTGGTAGGTCGGGCTTTGGCGTCTTTGAGGTGGCCGCACTGGCACCGGAGACGCCAAAAAGGGTTACGCCTGCAAGGGCTAGAGCTGCGGCCATCGATGTGAGCCTGGAAATGCTGTTTCTCATTAGTTGCGGCTCACCCACTCTTGAACGCCACGAGCCATGCGGCGCTCGTTTTCGTGAGTCAAAGTCTGGTCCAAGCTGTCTAAATCAAACCACCGCACTTCGACAGCCTCGTGATTTGGGTCGTTCTCAACAGTTAGGTCTCCACCGGTCTGCTTGAACAAGTAGTGGTGTACGGTCTTGCAGATTAACTTGCTACCGGCCGCAAACTCGTACTGAATCTGGCCAAGAACATCAACGATTTCGGCAACCAGTCCGGTCTCTTCTTCAATCTCGCGAACGGCCGCCTCTTCAAGCGTTTCCTGACCCTCGGGATGCCCCTTTGGAACACACCAATCTAGCCGCCCACCTCGGCTAACCCGGCCGATTAGTGCCACACGATTGCTGCCATCAGCGGCCAAAACGAAACCCCCAGCCGAGGTTTCCTCAACCCGAACCAACGGGCGACGATTCCTTCGGTCATTCATGTAAGCAAGCCTAGACGGTCAAGCCTGTGGCACACTAAAAGCCATGCAAACCGTGGCTCAGGCGTTAGAAAACCTAGACAAACTTACGTCTGGTGAGTTGTTCACGCGCCTTGGCAAACTCTTTAAAGACGCCGGTTTCGAGCTTGCTCTGGTTGGTGGACCGGTTCGCGACGCGTTTCTGGGGCGGGTATCCCCAGACCTAGATTTCACAACTTCTGCACTGCCAGACCAGACCATTGCAATCCTCAAGGGAAACGTGGACTCCTGGTGGGACATTGGCAAAGAATTCGGGACCATCGGGGCTCGCATTGGAGAAGACACGGTAGAAATCACCACTTACCGAGCCGAGAAATACGACCCAGACAGTCGCAAGCCCCTAGTAGCTTTCGGTGACGATCTGGAAACCGACCTGTTTCGCCGAGACTTCACCGTGAACTCAATGGCGTTGCGCCTGCCTGAAAAGGTCTTCGTGGACCCTACCAACGGGCTGCAGGATCTGTTGGCCGGTGTGTTGCGCACCCCAGGTAAGCCAGAGGACTCCTTCAGCGATGACCCGCTGCGAATGATGCGCGCTGCCAGATTCACCTCGCAACTGGGGTTCCAGATTCACGCCGACACATTCGCCGCCATGAGCGCCATGCGAGACCGAATCGAGATCATCTCAGCCGAACGCGTCCACGACGAATTTGTGAAACTCATGTTGGGCGCCACCCCAAGGCGCGGGCTGGAAGCCCTGGTAGACAGCGGTCTAGCCGAGCACGTGTTACCAGAACTGCCAGCTCTGAGACTAGAAACCGACGAACACCACCACCACAAAGACGTTTACCAGCACACGCTCACCGTGGTTGAGCAGGCCATTGACTACGAAAAGGACTACGGGCTGGAGCGCGACTTTGTGTTGCGATTTGCCGCGCTCCTGCACGATATCGGAAAGCCGGCCACCCGCAAGCTAGAGGCCGGCGGCGCCGTTTCGTTCTACCACCACGATATGGTCGGCGCCAAGCTTGCCACCAAACGCATGAAGGCCCTGCGCTTTGACAAGGACACCACCAAAGCTGTGGCGCACCTCATTGAGCACCACCTGCGCTTCTTTGGCTACAGCGATCAGCCCTGGAGCGACTCGGCGGTGCGCCGATACGTACGTGACGCCGGCGACAACCTGCTTCGGTTGCACGTGCTAACCCGAGCCGACGTCACCACGCGAAACAAGCGCAAGGCCGAACGTTTGTCCCACGCCTACGACGACCTCGAGCAGCGAATCGCCAAGTTGGCCCAAGAAGAGGAACTCAACTCTCTAAGGCCAGACCTCGATGGCGAGCAGATCATGCAACTCTTGGAGCTCAAGCCCGGGCCCCAGGTTGGCGAGGCCTACAAGTTCCTCATGGAACTTCGCCTTGAAGAGGGCTCACTTGGTGCCGAAGAGGCAAAAAAGCGCTTGCTTGCCTGGTGGCAAGCACGGTAGTCTAAGAAGGTTGCGCGGGCTAGCCACTCTGGCGAGTCCCTAACAACAGATGCCAAACCCTCCTGCCATGGAAGTCCCATGGCCGTTCTAGTCCAAAGGAGGTGGGTTAGTCATGCATCAATACGAGCTCATGGTTCTTCTCGACCCAACAGTTGAAGAACGCACCGTTGCTCCAAGTCTCGACAAATTCCTCAACGTAATCCGCAACGGTCAAGGCACCGTTGACAGCGTTGACATTTGGGGACGTCGTCGCCTCGCCTACGAAATCGCAAAGAAGACCGAAGCTATCTACGCAGTCATCAACCTGACCGCTAAGCCAGCCGACATCGTGGAGCTTGACCGTCAGCTAAAGCTGTCGGAAGCAGTTCTTCGCACCAAGGTCCTGCGCGCAGACGAAGCATCCTTCCAGATCAAGCCAATCGACGTACCAGAGGTAACCGCCGCTGAGTTCGCCGACGAAAAGCCTGCTCGTGCACCTCGCAAGCCAAAGGCTGACAAGCCTGCCGCTAAGGACGCTGAGTAAAGACCATGGCCGGGGAAGTAAACGTCACGATCGTAGGCAACCTTGCCGCTGATCCTGAACTTCGTTACACCCAGGGTGGCGTAGCCGTTACGTCATTGCGCGTGGGCTCAACTCCACGCACCTACAACCGACAGACCAACGCATGGGAAGACGGCGAAACTGTTTGGATTCGTTGCACCGCATGGCGCGAATTGGCAGAAAACATTGCCAACTCGCTCACCAAGGGTTCCCGCGTAGTTGTTACCGGTCGGTTGAAGGCGCCATCTGCCTACCAGGCAGCCTCCGGCGAGGCCCGTGCTTCGCTAGAGCTCGAGATTGAGGACATCGGTCCTTCGTTGCTGCGTGCCACAGCTGTGGTTACCGGTCGAGCTCGTGAAGGCGCAGCTGGAGCAGTTGGTGGCGGCGATCCCTGGAGCAATGCTTCCACCCCTGCCAAGTCCGCCGCCGATGACGCCTGGGCAAACCCAGGTACCGCTTCAGGCGCCGACGACACCCCGTTCTAATCTTTAGAGACAATTTAGGAGAATCATCATGGCTGCAAAGAGCGACCCACGTCGCAAGCCACGCAACGCAAAGAATGCAAAGCTTGCCCCTGTAAAGGCAATCAAGGTTGGCGTCATTGACTACAAGGACGTTGCCACCCTACGTAAGTTCCTGTCGGACCGCGGAAAGATCCGTGCCCGTCGTATCACCGGCGTCTCTGTTCAGGAGCAGCGCCTTATTGCCCGTGCCATCAAGAACGCTCGCGAGGTTGCCCTGCTTCCTTACGCTGGCGCTGGCCGCTAAGGAGTAATGAAATGTCAAAGCTAATCCTGACCACCGAGGTAACTGGCCTCGGCGCCGCTGGCGATGTTGTTGAGGTAAAGAACGGTTACGCACGTAACTACCTACTACCTCGCGGTTTCGCTGTTGTTTGGAGCAAGGGCGGCGAGAAGCAGATCGAGTCGATCCGCGCAGCTCGCGAGGCCCGAGCCCTAGCAAGCGTTGAAGACGCCCAGGCTTTCAAGGCATCGTTGGAGAACGCAACCATCAAGCTAGTCATCAAGGCCGGCGTTGGTGGACGTCTTTTCGGTTCGGTTAAGACCGCTGATGTTGCCAAGGCTGTTGCAGCCGCTGGCCTCGGCGAGATTGACAAGCGCAAGGTTGAGTTCACCTCGCCAATTCGCAGCACCGGAAACCACGAGGCAACCGTTCGTCTACACGGCGACCTAAGTGCCAAGCTCAACCTTCAGGTTGTAGCCGCCAAGTAAGTTTCACAGGCTAATGGGCGACGAGAAATCGTCGCCCATTTTGCTTTAATCGGACGTGTTATCGTTTAGTTATACACAACCTTGAGGTTGAGGTTTAGGGTTTGCCCACAAAGTTATCCACAATCAAGGAAACCCCGTCATTACTGGGATGTCGGCACAAATTCACAATCATCACACAGGGTTTTCCACAAGTTATCTACAGGAATTACGGCGTGTCAGCGAAGTTATCCACATAACTGTTCACAACGCTGTTTGTAGGTAATTTGTCCGACCCCGATGCTAGACAAGTCGCAGTCTGTTCAAAAGGAGAAAGCCATGTCGCTAGCCGCCGTGCCACCCATGGATCCAGTCGGCGCCGCTCGTTCCCTACCCAACGACTTGCTAGCTGAGCAGAGCGCACTTGGCGGCATGCTGCTTTCGGCCGAAGCCGCCGCTGAAGTGTTCGATTACGTCAAAGCTCACGACTTTTACACGCCAAAGCACGAAACCATCTTCAACGCCATTGTCACCCTTTACGGCCGTGGCGAACCAACTGACGTAATCACCGTCACCGATGAACTCACCAAGCAGGGAAACATTGTTCGTGCCGGTGGTGCAGACTACCTACACACGCTGACCTCCATTGTTCCCACGGCTGCCAACGCTTCTTATTACGCGCAGATCGTTCGAGACAAAGCGGTACTTCGTCGGCTGGTTGAGGTCGGA
This sequence comes from Micrococcales bacterium, assembly GCA_046063415.1. GTDB lineage: Bacteria > Actinomycetota > Actinomycetes > Actinomycetales > Microbacteriaceae > Rhodoluna. The sequence goes on along the minus strand of JBJTMG010000115.1, from coordinate 14,635 downwards.
ACCAAAATCGCGCAAATGGGCTACGCCAACGAGGGCGAAGTTGAAGAGCTGGTCAATCAGGCCCAGGCTGACGTGTACAAGGTTGCCTCCGAGGGCGTTGGCGACGAGTACTCAACTTTGGGCGACTCAATGCAAGCAGCCATCGATGAAATCGAAGCCGCTCAGCAACGCGGCGGAGACCTCGTGGGTGTGCCTTCGGGTTTCATGGAGCTCGACGACATGACTCACGGCCTTCACCCGGGGCAGCTCATCATTATTGCCGCTCGTCCGGCGGTGGGTAAGTCAACCCTCGCCTTGGACATTGCGCGACATGCCGCCATTCGAAGCGACAAGGCAACCATCTTCTTCTCGCTAGAAATGGGCCGCACCGAAATCGCCATGCGCATGCTTTCGGCCGAAACCAGCATTCCGCTGCAGAACCTGCGCAAGGGAACCGTTGAGAATCAGGACTGGACCCGAATCGTGTCGGTTCGCACCAGCCTGAACTCGGCGCCACTTTACATCGATGACAGCCCCAACCTGACCCTGGTTGAGATTCGTGCCAAGTGCCGGCGCCTGGCCAAGCAAATGAATCTCAAAATGATTGTCATTGACTACCTGCAGCTGCTGACTTCGGGCAAGAAGGTCGAATCCCGTCAGCAAGAGGTTTCAGAGTTTTCGCGAGCACTCAAGCTTCTGGCCAAAGAGCTCAACGTTCCAGTCATTGCCATTTCGCAGCTGAACCGTCAGGCGGAGCAGACCAAGGACAAGAAACCGGAAATCTCCCACCTTCGCGAATCCGGATCGCTTGAGCAAGACGCCGACGTGGTCATTTTGCTGCACCGCGAGGGCATTGGAGAAAAGGATCACCCGCGTGCAGGCGAAGCCGACTTAATCCTGGCTAAGCAAAGAAACGGACCAACCGGAACCATTGTGGTTTCGTTCCAGGGCAGGTACTCGCGCTTCGCGAATATGAAAGCATAGGTTCTATGCGAATCCCCTTGGCACTGCGAGCTGCCCTATCACTGGCTCTAGGTTTGGTAATCACATTCAAGCAGGACCACTCGGCCCACCTGGGGCTCAAGGTGTTGGCAGCGTACGGCTTGGGTATCGCAGCCATCGCTGTGGTTACAGCTGTTCTTGGTCGTACCTCGTTTGCAGCCATCGAGGCAATTCCAGTGGCAGTGGTCGCTTCGGTAATTGGCGTTCTGGCGATCTTGGCCAATGACACCAATGAGGCCCCCATTTATGACCGATTCAACAACCTGGTTGCGGCCTGGGGACTTATCTCGGGTGTCTACGAACTTTACCTAGCTAGGCGTGCAGGATTCCGTACGATCAGCGGAAAAGACTCACTGCTCAGCTCTGTGCTTGCTCTTGCACTTGGAGTGCTGTTCTTGCTGGAGCCGATTCGAATGGACATAACAACCGGCGTGGGATTTCTGGGTGCCTACCTGGTTATGAGTTCGGTTCACCTTGGCATCGCCGCGGCTAGTCAGAGCAAAGGTTAGGCTTGACACATGAGTAACCCAAAAGTCGGCGTTCGTCAGTACCTAACCCTCTCGGCTATTGCAGGGATTCTGGTTGGGTTTTTTGTCTGGGGTGGAGTTAGAAAACTCGACGAGGCTTTTATTTGGGGCGGCGTAACCTTCATTATCGTTCTGGTTGGAATTGCAACCCTTGCGTTGACGGTCAAGGACGACGATCACGACCCAGACAAACCACGCCTAAAGTAGGGTCGGACAACTAGGCGGCTACCTGGACCCCACCCGGGCGTCAGAGGGAAGTTCGCGCGTTACTTCTGAACTCTCGCGGCCAGCGCAGTGGCTAGACCCACATAGGTCTGAGGTTTCAACTGAAGCAGGCGATCCTTTGCCTCTTGACCAATTTCAAGCCCATTGACAAAAGCAATCAGATCATCGCCGCCAATTCGCTTGCCACGGGTCAATTCCTTAAGCAACTCGTAGGGGTTCGAAATGGTGGAGCGGCCAGCCGCAACCTCGGCGCGAATCACTGTCTGAATCGCTTCGCCAAGAATCTCCCAGTTATCCAGCAGATCGGCAATTAGAACGCCTTCGTTGAGTTCGAGTTCACCCAAACCGCGAGTCACATTGTCTAGAGCCAGCATTGAGTGACCAAGACCCAGACCGATATTGCGCTGCGATGACGAGTCAGTCAGGTCTCGCTGCAAACGCGAAGTGACCAAGGTAGCGGCCAGGCTGTCTAGTACCGCGTTGGAGAGCTCCAGGTTGGACTCTGCATTCTCAAAGCGAATTGGGTTGACCTTGTGCGGCATGGTTGACGAACCAGTGGCACCGGGAGCCGGAATTTGCTTGAAGTAATTGAGCGAGATGTAGGTCCAGACATCGGTGCAAAGGTTGTGAAGAATTCGGTTGAAGTGGGCTACGGCCGCATAAAGCTCGGCCTGCCAGTCATGCGATTCAATCTGGGTGGTCAGTGGATTCCAGGTAAGGCCCAGTGAAGTTACAAAATCTTGTGATTCCTGAAGCCAGTCGACCTGAGGTGCAGCCACCACGTGCGCCGAGAAGGTTCCGGTGGCTCCGCTGAACTTGCCCAGATACTCGGTGTTTTGAACCCGCTTCACCTGTCGCTCCAAGCGGTGGATGAAAACCGCGAGCTCTTTGCCCATGGTGGTTGGGGTTGCCGGCTGACCGTGGGTTCGGCTGAGCATTGCCACCGCCGCGTGCTTGGCGCTCATTTGGCGGAGTTTAGCCAGAAGGGCTTCTACCTTTGGCAGCCAAACCTGGCTAATGGCGTCGCGCACGGTGATTGCGTAGGACAGGTTGTTGATGTCCTCGCTGGTGCAGGCAAAGTGGGTCAGTTCAAGAAGGTCTTCGCGCCCCAGTTTTGAAAGGCGTGCACGGATGAAATACTCCACAGCCTTCACATCGTGCTTAGTGGTTGCCTCGGTGGTGGCAAGTTCGGCAACGTCGGCATCACTGAAACTAGTGACGACATCGCGCAACTGGGCAATTTCTTTTTCGGTAAGCGGCTTGGTGTTACCAAGCAGGTCACGGTTGGCAAGGTGAATCAGCCATTCGATCTCAACCTGGATTCGGGCGCGGTTTAGCCCAGCTTCCGAAAGGTGAATACCTAGGTCCGAAACCGCAGCGCGGTAGCGGCCATCGAGGGGACTTAGCGGTTGGATTGAAAGATTACTCACCTGACCATATTGCCCTATCCAAAAGCAGTATTCACAGGCTGGGGCACAGGATTGTTTTCTACGGGCAAGGCTCGTAGGCACACCTAAATGTCTGGCGAATCACAAAATTTCGAAATGCTCCCCTTTGACAATCTTGTGACTCTGGCCCAGTCCTTTGTGTACCAAGCCAAACCAGACCCCACCCAGTGGCATGACGCCGCCTCTCACACCTTTGAGGTTGAACTACAAGAACTACACGCCGATCTACAAGCACTCATACGTGTGGTCCTCACGGTTGACCTCATAGAAATGGCGGTTGGGCTGTGATTTCTTGTGATTTATAACCCAATAGAACTGGCCCGAATAGTCGGGCTACTCGAGGCCGCGGCAGTGACACTTGAGGTTGACCTGGTTGCTGCCCTGTCGTTGCGACCAATCGCCGCGGCCGTGGCACTAGGCAAGACGGCACACGCAGTCTGGCGGATACGCAAGCTGCAGGCAGCGGTAATCAGCGCGGGCATCCATTACAACCAAATGGAGGGAAACCTTCCGAATCGCATGCAGGACTTGGTTGGAGGAACAGTGCACGCGCTCGCCGGGTTACTTGCCAACCGCCTAGTCGCGCTGCCGCTAGTAGGAGAAACCAGGGTGGCGGCCCGGCCGGTATCCGGGTGGTTTGCCACCAGAACTCCCGACTCACTGCCGGCACTGATCAACGGCCTGGTGGCAAGTCAAAATCAAGACCGGCCGGTAGTGCGAATCGAACAGGTGTTTGGCGCCGCCACCCGGCAGTTTGTCGTTTACCTGCCCGGCACCCAACAGTGGTCGCCCCTAACTAATCGGAACCCAATGGATTTGGGCTCCGATTTGCAGGCGTTTGCGGGTGCAGGCAGGGCAGGCAGTGAACGGGCGGTTGCTCTAGCCATGCGGCAGGCGGGCATTGGCAAAAACCCATCGGACCGCGTGCTCTTTGTTGGTTTCTCGCAAGGCGCACTGGTTGGGGCGAATCTGGCGGCCACCGCCAAGAACTATCAGGTGAGCGGCCTTGTTTCACTGGGAGGCCCGATTAACCAGGTGCAACTTCCGCGCAGCGTTCCGGTGTTAGCGCTGGAGCACAAGTCAGATCCAGTACCCATGCTAGATATGCACCTGAGTCAGAACGGACCCAGTGAACAAGCTCCAAATCAGGTGACCTTGAGTCGCCACCGCGAAACTGGACCCGCGCACGATTTACTGAACTATCGAGAAACCGCCCAGAACCTTGATTTGCAACACAGTGCTGCGGCGCGTCGAGTCATCGATGCCGTTATGCCCCAGGGTGGCTATACCGAGGGGCGGTGGTTCGAGCTCTCTAGAGAATACGGAAAAGCTTGAAAACCGAACGGGTGAAAAAGCTCACGATACTCATGACGATTGCGCCAAGGATTGCCCAACCAAAACCCTCCCAAGTGAGGCCAGAGTTGGTGAAGCCCTGAATTGCCAGACCACCCACGTCTATGAGGTTGCTGAGCCAAGCAACAAAAATGAGTAGCGAACCGTTGATAACAAAGGAGATCAGTCCGAAAGTCAGAATGTAGAGCGGAATAGCCAGGACTTTGATAACCGGCGCAACAATCGCGTTGACTAGACCAAAGACCAAGGCGACCACCAAGAAACTTCCGATTCGCTCCCAAAGGCCGTCACCTCCGTAAGGCTTCAGGCTGATTGCGGTGACAATCGAGGTGGTGAGCCAGAGCCCAACGGCGTTGATAACAGTTCCAACTAGAAAACGCTTCATGTGAAGATTCTCTCACCGCAACAAGTAAATTGGGATGCGTGAGTGTAAACGACGAGCAAAGCGTCCCATCGGTAAGTTTTCTGTCACCCGAGGGTGAATTTCAGGTTGCTGCCGAACACGCCCACTACGCCGAGTATCTGAGTCGGCTGACTGAGAACGATTACCTCAAGTTTTACCGCGACATGGCTCGCATCCGTCGGTTCGACAACGAAGCCACCGCACTTCAGCGTCAGGGCCAGCTTGGACTTTGGATTCCCGCTATTGGTCAAGAAGCGGCGCAGATCGGTTCGGGCTATGGAGTTGGCCCAAACGACCATATTTTCCCCAGTTATCGTGAGCACGGCGTTGCCATTACTCACGGAATCGACCTCATGTCGATCCTCAAGATGCTTCGCGGTGTAAACCACGGTGGTTGGAACCCAGACGAAACCCGTTTTCACCTTTACGCCATTGTCCTTGGAAGCCAGGTGCTGCACGCCACCGGTTACGCAATGGGCGTGGCGTTCGATGGCAATGTTGGTACCGGCAACCCCGACGTGGATCAGGCTGTAATCACGTACTTTGGTGACGGGGCTACCGCCGAGGGCGACGTGAGCGAAGGCTTCTTGTTTGCCGCTATCAACAAGACCCCCCAGGTTTTCTTTTGCCAGAACAACCAGTGGGCAATCAGCGCGGCAACCCACACCCAAACTGCCGTTCCGCTCTACCTGCGTGGAACCGGCTTTGGAATTCCAGGCGTTCGTGTTGACGGCAATGACGTTCTTGCTTGCTACGCGGTGACCGCCAAGCACATGGACGACGCCCGCAACGGCCACGGCCCAAGCCTCATTGAGGCTCTCACTTACCGAATCGGGGCGCACACCACCAGCGATGACCCGACCAAATACCGTTCCAACGACGAGGTCGAGTACTGGAAGGCTCGCGATCCGCTGCTTCGTCTGGAAAAGTTCTTGCGCAAGCAGGGCGTTGGCGATGCATTTTTCACCGATGTCGCGGCGGCCGGAGACGCGCTAGCCGAAGAGATTCGCGCCGCTACCTTTGCGCTTCCAAACCCCCCGTACCAAAACATGTTCAACCACGTTTACAGCGAACCTCACCCGCTTATTGAAGAGCAGCTGGCCTGGCTTGAGCAGTATGAGGCATCGTTTGAGGAAGATGCCCACCCTGGTACCGGCCGCGTCGGAGGTGCCGCATGAGCAACTTTGTAGACATGCCAATTGCCAAGGCAATCAACGCCGGCATTAAAAAGGCAATGCAGGAGAACCCAAAGGTTCTTATGTTTGGCGAGGACGTAGCAGAGCTGGGTGGCGTGTTCCGCGTAACCGAGGGCCTTCACGCTGAGTTTGGCGGAAAACGAGTTTTCAACTCGCCCATCGCTGAATCTGGAATTGTTGGAACCGCCATTGGTTTGGCCATGCGCGGCTATCGGCCCATTGCCGAGATTCAGTTTGACGGCTTCATTTTTCCCGCGTTCGACCAAATCACCACGCAGCTTGCCAAGCTGACCAATCGCAGCGAGGGTTTCTTGAAGATGCCTGTGGTCATTCGCGTTCCTTACGGAGGCGGCATCGGTGCTGTTGAACACCACAGCGAAAGCCCAGAGGCGTACTTTGCTCACACCGCAGGTTTGCGAGTGGTTAGCCCCAGTAATTCCAATGATGCCTACTGGATGATTCAGCAGGCAATCGCCAGCAACGACCCGGTTATGTTCTTTGAACCCAAGCGTCGCTACTGGCAAAAGGGCACTGTCAACCTTGACGCCGCGCCACAGCCCTTGCACACCGCGCGGGTTTTGCGCGAGGGAAGCCAAGTAACCCTTGCCTGCTACGGGCCAATGGTTACCGTTGCCTTGCAGGCTGCCGAGATCGCGGCCGAAGAGGGAACCAGCATCGAGGTCATTGACATTCGTTCGATTTCGCCAATCGACTTCACCACAATCATTGAATCGGTCAAAAAGACCGGTCGCCTGGTAGTGGCTTCGGAGGCAAGCAACTTTGTGAGCGTGAGCGGCGAAATTGCTGCACGCGTGAGCGAGCAGGCCTTCTTCCACTTGGAGGCTCCGGTGCTTCGCGTTGGGGGCTTTGATGTTCCGTACCCACCAGCCAAACTTGAGGAACAGTTCTTGCCAGACGCCGACCGCATTCTTGAGGCAGTCGACCGAATTTTGGCGTACTAGGCAATAGGCAGGAAGGCCAAATCATGAGCCAGTTAGCGTATTTCAACCTCCCTGACGTGGGCGAAGGTCTAACCGAAGCCGAGATTGTCTCGTGGAAGGTAAAGCCGGGCGAGACCGTTGGCGTAAACCAAGTGATCGTAGAAATCGAAACCGCAAAGTCTCTGGTTGAGCTTCCGTGCCCATTTGCCGGCGTGGTCTCAGAACTATTGGCCAAAGAGGGCGACACCGTTGAGGTGGGAAAGCCGATTATTTCGGTGACCGTGGCCGGTGGCGCACCTAACGTGGTTACAACCCCAAGTGTTCACAGCGATGTAGCAGCGGGTGCGGCAGCTGCCGCAGTAGCCCACGAGGCCGTGCTTGATACCGCCGCCTCGGTAACTGCCGAAGAGAAACAGCCAGCCAACCTGGTTGGGTACGGCGTTGCGAACCACACCGGCGGCACCCGCCGCCGTGGTCGCGCGGTGCCCGGCGGCATTCCGGTAGTCACGGCAACCACCGCAGCAGCTCTGCCGCTGGTGGGCACCGCAACCGGTGGCATCAACGTTGCCGTTGACGAAGAGGACATCATTGCTAAGCCACCGGTTCGCCGTTTGGCCAAGGACCTGGGTGTTGACATCACTACCGTCACACCAACCGGTGTGGCTGGCGAGGTCACCCGTGAAGACGTCATGGCCGCGGCGTCGCAGGCCAGCGTTTTCCGTAACTTGAGCACGCCAGAAGCACCGAGCGAACGCGAAACTCGCATTCCCGTTAAGGGCGTGCGCAAGGCAATTGCCACCGCAATGGTGAAGTCGGCTTTTGAAGCTCCACACGTGAGTATCTTTGTTGACGTTGACGCCACTCGAACCATGGAATACGTGAAGCGCCTCAAGGCCAGCACCGACTTTGCCGGCGTCAAGGTGACCCCGCTGTTGATCATGGCCAAGGCAATGATCTGGGCGGTTCGCCGTAACCCAACCGTGAACAGCACCTGGACCGATGAAGAGATTATTCAGCACAACTACGTGAACTTTGGCGTGGCGGCGGCAACGCCAAGGGGCTTGATTGTCCCCAACATTAAAGATGCCGACAAGATGAGCATGCTCGAACTTGCCCGAGCCATTGAGCAGCTTGCCCTGACCGCCCGCGAGGGTAAGACCACGCCGGCCGATATGTCCAACGGAACCATCACAATCACCAACATCGGTGTGTTTGGTGTTGACACCGGAACCCCAATCTTGAACCCGGGCGAGTGCGGAATTGTTGCCCTTGGTTCGATTCGCCCCAAGCCTTGGGTGGTCAACAACGAGATTCAGGTTCGACAGATCACCACCATTGGCGCAACTTTTGACCACCGCGTGGTTGACGGCGACGTGGCCAGTCGTTTTGTGCAGGATGTGGCCTCGGTAATTGAAGAGCCGGCGCTGCTGCTGGACTAGGCATGCGACTCTCGCGCTCGCTTAAAACCGAGACCGTGGCCTTAGGCGCCACTGTGGTGGCGGGTTTTGGTGCGATTGCGTTTTTACCAAGTTATTTATGGCCCCGATGTCCCGTCTACGCGTTGACCGGAATCTACTGCCCGGGTTGCGGAGGACAACGTGCCGTGAGCGCATTGCTGCACGGCGACTTTTTGGGAGCCGTGGATCAGAACGCTTTGATTTTTGTCATTCCGATTTTTATCGTTTTGGGGTTCTGGGTTCAGCGCTTAAACAAGCGGTGGCTCACGTTTTTGGCTGTGGCTTCGGTGGCTGTTGTGGCGCTAATTTTTGTGATTTTGCGAAATCAGCCAGGTTCATGGCTCGCCCCAAATTAGCCACATCCGGGCCTGAATCTAGGCCATAATCGAAACAAGCAGCAACCTGCTTTTTAGAGGGGAATCACAATGTCAGAATCACAACTTCCGGGTTACGCACCAGTTCCACCAGCCCGCTCATTTGTCACTACCTGGGTGCTGAGTTATTTCCTGGGTTGGTTGGGTGTGGACCGCTTTTACCTGGGTCACACCGGACTTGGAATTGCAAAACTTCTAACCTGCGGTGGTTGCGGAATCTGGGCACTCATTGACCTGATCCTGATTTTGACCGGCCAGATGAAGGACGCGCAGGGTCGCGGCCAGCTTGGTTACGAGGAAGGCAAGAAGACCGCTTGGATTGTTGTGGGTGCTCTTTGGGTTCTTGGAATCATCGGCAGCATCGTCTCGAGTGGACTCAGCGCCATGTTTGCCATGATGAGCGGTGGTTACGGCTACTAAGCCGTATTGACAATCATTATCAGTAAGACTTAGGGTTGGGCCATGCGCTCAACCCTTCGTCTTAACCGCGTGATGCTTGCGGCCGCGGCCATCGTGGTGGTTTCAATGGCACTCACCGGTTGCGGTCGAATCTTTGGTGGCGAACCGGTCAAGCAACTGCCCGCCTACACACCGCACGACGGCAAGCTCAAAGTGGTCACGTCGATTCAGGTGTGGGCAGACATTGCACAGACCATTGGTGGCGACCTTGCCGAGGTCAAGAGCGTAATCACCAACCCAAACCAGGACCCGCATAGCTACCAAGTCACCGCGCGCGATCAGCTTCTGGTTAACCAGGCCGACCTGACTGTTTACAACGGTGGAAACTACGACCAGTTCTTCTCGACCATGGCGCAGCGAAAGCCGAATGCCAAGCGCTACATGCAGACCGATGTGAGCATGATTTCGCACCCAGCCGAGGACAAAAACAGCAAGTGGGGCATGAACGAGCACTTCTGGTACGACCTAGAAACGGCTCGCAACTTCAGCGGCGAAATGGTCTACCGCATGGGGCTTGGCCTGGTTGACGATCGCCAAACTCTGCGCAACAATCAGCGCGCGTTCAGTCGCGGGCTGGACAAATTGGTCTCAAAACAGGCCGCCTTGGCTAAGGAACTTGCCCACAAGCGAGTGCTCATGACCGAATCATTTGCGTTTTACATGGTTCACAACCTGCAACTTGAGAACTGGACCCCGCCCGCCTACCTGAAGGCTGTGGAAGACGAGACTGACGCTCCGCCCTCCACCATGCAAGAGATTGAGCAATTGTTGACAAGCCACAAGTTGGACGCCGTAATTGTCAACAAGCAGACCGAGACCACCCAAACTACGCAGATAACCAAGTGGGCCAAGGCTGCCGGCGTGCCGGTGGTTGAGCTGGGCGAGGTTCTCCCCGCCAACACCAGTTACCTGCGCTGGATGAACGACAACCTTGACGCAATTTCAAAGGCTCTGCAATGACCGGGAGCAAAAGCTCAACTGCGGTGCTCAGCATCGATGCCGCCACCCTTGAGTTTGACGGTCGCACCATTTGGCAGGACCTGAGCATTGATGTTGCGCCGCACGAGTTTATTGCGGTGATTGGTTCCAACGGCTCCGGTAAGTCAAGCCTGCTCAAGGCGATTCTGGGTCAGGTTGAGCTGAGCAAGGGTCAGATTAGGGTTGATGGACGCCTGGTCAAAGCCGGCCACCGCAAGATTGGCTACATTCCCCAACACCGTGCGGTGGACGCGGCAACCCCGTTGCGCGCCAAAGACCTGGTGCGCCTTGGTTTGGACGGCGACAAGTTTGGCTTGCCGCTTCCGAATCTGCGCGCCAGACGCCGAGTTACCCAAATGCTCAAGCAGGTTGACGCCGCACACCTAAGCCTTAAAACCGTTGGTCAGTTGTCGGGTGGCGAACTTCAGCGTTTGCGTGTTGGACAGGCTGTGATTGGTGAACCTAACCTGATTCTGGCCGACGAGCCGCTCAGCGCTCTTGACTTGCACCAGCAGAAGGTCATTGCCGACCTCATTGACCGCGAGCGGCGCGAGCATAACGCGGCGGTTTTATTTGTCACCCACGATGTCAACCCGATCCTTGAACACGTTGATCGTGTGCTTTACCTGGCCAACGGCAAGTTCCGCATTGGAACCCCCGATGAGGTACTCAGGAGCGAGGTTCTCAGTGAGCTGTATGGAACCCCGGTTGACGTGCTGCGTAACCAAGGCCGAATCGTGGTCGTTGGAACTGCCGAACACGATCACCACCCCGATGAGGAGTGGCACTAAATGTTTAACTTTGAAAATTACGACCAGCTGCTGCCGCTGGTAACCAACTCGCTGATCGCGGGAGCTTTGCTAGCCCTGATTGGTGGCTTGGTTGGCATTTTTGTAATGAACCGTGACATGTCGTTTGCCGTTCACGGAATTAGCGAACTCAGCTTTGCAGGAGCCGCAATCGCGCTGCTGATAGGCGCCGATGTGGTCGGTGGATCGGTGGTTGGCTCATTGGTTGCGGCTGGAATCATCGGGGCTTTGGGTTCTAAGGCCAAGGAGCGAAACTCGATTGTGGCGGTGCTGATGCCCGCGGGGCTTGGCGTTGGAATACTTGCGCTCGCCATGTATCAGGGCCGTGCAGCCAACAAGTTTGGCCTGCTAACCGGACAGATTGTGGCTGTGGATGACCCGCAACTCATGTGGCTCACGGGAATTTGCGTTGTTGTGCTGGTTCTGCTGCTGCTGGTTTGGCGCCCGTTGAACTTTGCCAGCCTCGATGCCGAGGTGGCAGCCGCTAAAGGTGTGCCCACCCGAGCACTTTCCATATTGTTCATGCTGATTCTTGGCTTGAGCGTTGCCGCGAGCGTTCAGGTGGTTGGAGCCCTGCTGGTGTTGAGCTTGTTGGTCACACCGGCGGCCGCAGCCCTGCGCGTCACGGCGTCACCCGTGCTTGCCCCGGCCTTATCGGTTGTCTTTGCTCTGGTTGCGGTCATCGGTGGAATATTGCTGGCTTTGGGTGCCGGTTTGCCAATAAGCCCTTACGTGACGAGCATTTCGTTCTTGATCTATCTAGTCTGCCGTTTGGTTGAGAGGTTCAAGAAATGAACCAGTCGGTTTCCGGCGCGCTGGGTGGGCAGCCGGCAAAGCGCAACACTTGGCAAAAGGATGCGGTGCGTCACGCGCTAAACGAGGCGATTGGCTTTGTGAGTGCGCAGCAATTGCACTTGGTCCTGAGGAATCACGGATCCACCATTGGCTTGGCAACGGTTTATCGGGCGTTGGCCGATCTAGCGGAAGCTGGTGATGCCGATTCGTTGCAGTCACAAGACGGCGAAACCCTGTTTCGCGCCTGTGGCAACGGGCATCACCACCACCTCATTTGCAAGACCTGCGGAACCACCGTTGAAATTGAGGCCGGAACGGTAGAGACTTGGGCCGAGGGTGTTGCGGCTGCTCACGGATTCACGCAAGCTAGTCACACCATTGAAATCTTTGGAGTCTGCCAAAAATGTTCCAAATAACTGTGGAATTAAACGGCGTGTCTCCCAAAGAAATTGCCTCAAGACTTGCTTAAGGTTCACAAACTCGCCTAAACTTGAGCAGTTGCCTTGAGCAACCACACTTTTTATCCAAGCCTCCAACCCATTCGGGTTTTGCGGGCTTGCCCTCAAAAGGAGAAGAAATGGCAGCCTATTGCCAGGTGACTGAGACCGGCCCACAGTTTGGCCACCACGTCTCGCACGCTCAGAACAAGACCAAGCGTCGCTTTAACCCGAACATTCAGAAGAAGACTTACTTCGTTCCTTCGCTAAAGCGCAACGTAACCCTGAACCTAAGTGCCCGGGGCATCAAGGTAATCGACGTTCGTGGCATCGAGGCTGTAGTAGCTGAGATTCTTGCCCGCGGCGAGAAGATCTAAGGAGCGCCGCTAAATGGCTAAGAAGGACAAGGACATCCGTCCAATCATCAAGCTTCGTTCGACCGCCGGAACTGGTTTCACTTACGTGACCAAGAAGAACCGTCGCAACGACCCAGACCGTCTAGTGCTAAAGAAGTACGACCCAGTTGTACGCCAGCACGTTGAATTCCGCGAGGAGCGCTAAAAATGGCTAAGAAGAGCAAGATTGCTCGTAACGAGCAGCGCAAGGTAGTTGTAGAGCGTTACGCAGAAAAGCGTTTGGCACTCAAGAAGGCCTTGGTTGACCCAAACAGCACCGACGCCCAGCGCGAAGAGGCTCGTCTAGGACTTCAGAAGCTACCACGCAACGCTTCGCCAGTTCGTCTACGTAACCGCGACGCCATCGATGGTCGCCCACGTGGTGTTCTAGCCAAGTTTGGTGTTTCCCGTGTTCGCTTCCGCGACATGGCACACAAGGGTGAGCTACCAGGCATCACCAAGTCAAGCTGGTAACAAAACTAGAAACTTTTTCAGAATCCGCCATCTCGCAAGGGATGGCGGATTCTGTGCTTAAGGGCAAAAACCGCGTCATTTCGGGCATTTATTGGGTAACAATGCCGCAACACGCCGTCATAAAAGGCGTTAATGGGGGTGCGGTCGGCTAGTTTCGTTAGTGACGAGTACGTCAAAATACGTCGAAGTCCAGGAGGACCAAACTATGTCTCTAAACAAGAGCGAACTAGTAGAAGCAGTAGCAAAGCACACCGGTGAGTCACAGGCAGCAGTCAACCGCGTTGTTGACGCACTGTTCGAGACCATCGCCAAGGAAGTTGCCGGTGGCGGCAAGGTCAGCATCCCAGGTTGGCTATCGGTTGAGAAGGGCCACCGTGCAGCTCGCACCGGTCGCAACCCTCAGACTGGCGCAACCATCCAGATCGCTGCAGCTGCAACCGTAAAGGTCTCGGCTGGAAGCAAGCTAAAGGCTGCTGTTAAGTAACCAAAGCTTTCCAAGAGACGCGGTACCCCTGGCGGGTGCCGCGTTTCTGTTTAAAGCCTGCTTGCTTGGGGTCACGAGCCATAGGCTTAACCAATGAGCCAAACCACCCCAACCGTCTGGAAGACCTGGGTTTGGCTTGCCGTTTTAACCGCGTTGCTGGCTGGGTTCACAGCAACCATCCTTGGTTTGGCAATAGGTGGCGGAGCCTCCCCTCAGGCCTTGGCTGACCCGGGACTCTTGGTGCGTGTTGGCTTACCCGTGGTCCGTGGTGTGCAGGATCTGGCCATTGCGGTTGCGCTTGGCGGCCTGGTGCTGACTTGTTTCGCTACGGCCAGCCAAAGCTGGCAGTTGCGCAGGGCCACAGCCACGGTTGCGTTTGCCTCGGCAATCTGGACACTGGCGGGTGTAACCGCACTGGTCTTCAACTACCTGGCAATCACAGGCTCGGCATTTTCAACCGGTCCCGGATTTGGCGAGGGACTGTGGCTATTTGTGACCCAGATCCAACTTGGGCAGTACCTGGCACTCAATGTATTGGGTGGCGCTCTGGTTGCCATTTTTGCATTGATGATTGACAAGCTGATCCCAGCCGCGTTCGTCACCGTTTTGGCGTTCCTTTCACTGGTTCCAACCGCGCTCACCGGGCACGCCGCCGGAACCGCAAACCACGCAATGGCGGTTAACTCCATTGGCCTGCACCTGGTTGGAGTGACCATTTGGGTCGGTGGCCTAATCACCCTGGTGGTTCTGAGGAGCGAGGAACCCGGTTCCAATCTCAAGTTGGTGAGCCGCTATTCATCGTTGGCGTTATTTGGTTTTGCACTGGTTGCAGTCAGCGGCATAGCTTCGGCTTCGGTTAGGTTGCGACTTCCGCAGGACCTTGGCAGTGACTACGGTCG
>JBJTMG010000114.1:0-4411 GCA_046063415.1 Micrococcales bacterium | reverse complement strand
GCCAAAGGCTGGTTGAATCTGAACAACCAATCGGGCACTCTCAATGTTTCGGGAACCCGCGTGGGCTTTCTTGGCCTCGACGATCCGCACGACGAACTTGCTTGGTATGAGACTCTACCTCGTCAGCAGGTTGAGGTGGGCGAACAAGACCTAGTCTTAGGCGTGGCACACGCCCCTTATCTTCGGGTGATTCAAGAACTTGGTGAATACGGTGCCGAGATTGTCTTCTGTGGACACACCCACGGAGGACAAATTTGTTTGCCGTTTTTCGGTGCAATCATCACCAATTGCGACCTTCCAGCCAAATTTGCCAAAGGGCTTAGCCGTCAACAGGCTGGCAACAAAAATGTGTGGCTAAATGTTTGCGCCGGCCTTGGAACTTCAATCTTCGCGCCGGTGCGGCTTTTCTGTAAGCCCGAAGTTCGGTTATTAACGCTAGTGGCTAAGGTTTAGCCCAGAGCCCAAACTTCCGGGCCTAGGACGATGTAGTTGCCGTCCTTGTTGTCGCATCGAACAGTTGTGTCGACAACAAAACAGGTGATGTTTCCAACGGTCACAGTTTCGTCCGGGTTTAGAGTCTGAGCCAAAGCTGGATCGGCGTACAAACCACTGGCACAGTTCACTTTGGCAGCGTCGCCTTTCGAAGGCTTTGCACCCAAAAGCTTGAACTGGTAACCGTAACTGAGCTTGCAAGAACTTGGGACTGGAAGAGGATCGTAAGTTGCATCGGCTTCGTTTTGCTCACAGATAGCAAAACCTTGTTCCGCATTAAGTGTGCACCAGGTTGGACCGCCGCCAACCTTGAAAGTGTATTCGCCAAAACCGTTGTCGAACACCTTAGGCTCAACCGCCAAGGCATCTTCCGCCGGTGCCGAAGGAATTAGCGCTGGATCAAAAGTTTGGGTTGGTTCGGGAAGAGTGTTTGAGTTGTTGCTGGGTGTAACAGCACAGCCCGACAACAGCAATGAAAGGCTAATCACCGAAAGAGTTAAAAATTTGCGACCCACAGGCTAAGGATAAAGCCTGCGGGTCGCTACAACCTGCTAGTTTGCTAGCGTTTTGCTGTTAAAACTCTTTAGCAACTAGTTCCGCGATCTCGTAAGTGTTGAGCGCGGCACCTTTGCGAAGGTTGTCGCCAACCACGAAGAGCTCAATGCTGTTTGTGAAATCAAGCGACTGGCGAATTCGGCCAACAAAAGTTGGATCTTGGCCGGCAACAAAATTCGGAGTTGGGTAAACACCATTGGCTGGGTCATCCATCACACGAATGGTTGGCTGCTGTCCTAGTACTTCGCGAACTTCGTCGGGAGTTAGCTCGTTTGCAAAGGTTGCGTGAACAGTTAGCGAGTGGCTTACCTGAACTGGGACGCGAACACAAGACGCGGCAACCTTTAGATCTGAGATGCCTAGAATCTTGCGGGATTCATCGCGAACCTTCATCTCTTCCGAAGAGTGCCCTCCAGCCTTGAGTGAACCTGCGAAAGGTATAACGTTCAGCGCAATTGGCACCGGCCAAGGCGAATCTGCCTGTGCTACACCGGCAGCAGCTAGAGCAGCGGCAACATCGCCCGAAGCTGAACCAAGCGAAGCGCCTTTACCAACAACTGCAAGTTCTTCGGCTAAGCGGTCGATTCCAGCAGCACCGGCACCAGAGACGGCCTGATATGAAGAAACCACTAGTTCCTTCAAAGTCCACTTGCGGTGAAGTGCACCCATCGCGGCCATCATGGTCAAAGTTGTGCAGTTTGGGTTGGAAATGATACCAAGTGGGCGGTTCTTCGCCTGCTCTGGGTTCACCTCAGGAACCACTAGAGGTACCTGATCGTTCATACGGAACGCACCCGAGTTGTCGATGGCGATTGCGCCACGTTCGGCAGCAATTGGAGCCCAAACTTCAGAAACTTCATCAGGCACGTCAAACATCGCAATGTCGATTCCATCGAAAGCCTCAGGAGATAGGGCAACCACGGTTAGCTCTTCGCCGTGAACCGTGATCTTCTTTCCGGCCGACCGAGGCGAAGCAATCAGACGAATCTCGCCCCAAATGTTAGGGCGGTTGTTAATAATGTCAATCATGACGGTACCCACTGCACCGGTTGCGCCTACTAGGGCCAGGTTTGGCTTACGACTCATGATTGCTCCTTATTCTGGGGTTGCTTTTTGGGGCCTCGATGTTGGGCCTCGATGTTGAGGGCCGGGGTTTTAGCTAGCGACCGGTTCCCGCGTAAACGGTTGCCTCAATATCGCTGTCCAAACCGAACGCGGTGTGAACCGCACGGGCAGCGTCGTCAAGCTGCTTTGAACTGGTGACCACCGAGATGCGAATCTCAGAGGTTGAGATCATCTCAATGTTGATGCCGGCATCGGCAAGTGCCTTGAACAAGGTTGCCGAAACACCCGAGTGCGTGCGCATGCCAGCGCCCACAACCGACAGCTTGCCCACATCGGCATCCTGCTCGAGTTCGCGGAAGCCCAGGTTGGCTTTGGCACCCTCTAGGGCACCGGCGACACGACCAAGGTCTGCAAGCGGAAGCGTGAACGAGATGTCACTAACGCGGTCGGTCACGTCAACTCCGGTAGGAGTGTTCTGAACGATCATGTCAATGTTGGCATCTGCCTCAGCCACAACCTTGAAAAGCTCGGAGGCCTTGCCCGGTACGTCAGGGATACCAATAACGGTGATCTTGGCCTGACCCTTGTCGGTGGCTACACCTGAAACTAGTGGCTCTTCCATGTTTGCTCCTGCTGGCTTGGTTGAATAAACGATGGTTCCTGGGTCGGCACTAAAGGTCGAACGAACCCGCAAATCAACGTTGTGACGGCGAGCATATTCGACTGCGCGTAGGTGAAGAATCTTGGCTCCGGCGGCTGCAAGCTCAAGCATTGATTCAATGTCGATTGAGTCGAGCTTGTGGGCCGAAGGGATGATGCGCGGGTCTGCCGTGTAGACGCCGTCAACATCTGAATAGATCTCGCAAACGTCGGCGTCTAAAGCGGCAGCTAGCGCAACCGCTGTGGTGTCAGAGCCACCTCGGCCAAGGGTTGTAATGTCTTTGCTGTCTTTGTTGAAACCCTGGAATCCGGCAACAATGGCGATGTCACCATCTTCCAGTGCTTCGCGAATTCGGGTTGGAGTGACCTCTGCAATACGAGCGTCACCGTGCTTGTTGCTGGTCATGATGCCGGCCTGCGAACCCGTAAACGAGCGAGACTTTGCACCGAGCGAGTTGATTGCAATTGCCAGAAGCGCCATTGAGATGCGTTCACCCGAGGTGAGCAACATGTCCATTTCACGAGGAGCCGCGTACGGGTCGGTTGAGACCGACTGAGCTAGGTCGATGAGTTCATCGGTGGTGTCGCCCATGGCAGAGACCACAACTACAACCTGATTGCCGGCACGCTGAGTCTCAATGACTCGGCGAGCGACGTGCTTAATCTTGGTGGCATCGCCTACCGACGATCCGCCAAACTTTTGCACGATAAGGGCCAAGGCTCTGCTCCTGATTTTTGGGGTGATTGCCTGGACCATCCGCAGGCTAGAACCCTTCAAGTTTAGCCCAATAACTCTGGGGTTTAGGACCCCAATTTTGGGGCTATTTGACTATGCGGCGGCCTTCAAAAGCGCGACCGAGCGTGACTTCGTCGGCGTACTCCAAATCGCCACCAACCGGCAGACCGCTGGCCAAGCGCGAAACAGTGATTCCCAGCGGAGCCAGCATGCGAGTCAAATAGGTTGCGGTGGCTTCGCCTTCTAGATTTGGGTCGGTAGCAATAATGACCTCGACGATATCGGGGTTACCCAGCCTTGTCATGAGCTCTTTGATACGCAGGTTGTCCGGGCCGATTCCCTCAATTGGGCTAATGGCGCCGCCGAGCACGTGATAGAGACCACGGAACTCTCGAGTTCGCTCAATGGCCTGTACGTCCTTTGATTCCTCAACGACGCAGATCGTGGTCTGACTTCTACGAACATCTCGACAGATATTGCAGAGAGTTTCCTCGGTCACGTTGAAGCAGGTTTCGCAGAACCTGACGCGTTCCTTGACCTCAAGCAAAACCTGAGCCAGCCGCTTGGCCTGAGCCTCGTCTGCCTGCAATATGTGGAAGGCTATGCGCTGAGCCGACTTAGGGCCAATGCCGGGCAGTTGGCCGAGCTCATCGATGAGCTCCTGAACAATTCCTTCGTACATTACTTACCAAGCTTTGGGTCGGTGACGGGTTCAGCACCAAGAATTTCACGCAATAGCGGCTCCCCATAACTTGCTCCCTCGTGAACCAGGCCAGCTCTGCCTTTCTTGGCGGGCTTGGCAGGTTCCGGCTCAACTACTGTTTCTTTTGGCTCCTGGGTAGGCTCTGGTGCAGCAACTGCTGCGGGTGCAGAGGGTGCTGGTGCTGGCAGGCTCGGCGCCGG
>JBJTMG010000113.1:0-2874 GCA_046063415.1 Micrococcales bacterium | reverse complement strand
CTCACTCCATTCCTACCGCAATGGGTGTGAGTTCCGGACCAGAGGCCAGACGTGAGGAGTTCGCTGCGCTCGCGGGAGAAGGCGGCGCATATGCGGCGCAACACCTGGCTGCGGCGCAGGTGACCATTAGTGATGTTGCTTCGCGAATCGGATCAGACCTGCCCATGTGGTCACTGGTTTACCAGTCTCGTTCGGGCTCGCCCTCGGTCCCTTGGTTGGAGCCAGACGTAAACGACGCCATTGCTACTGCGGCTGAGTCGGGTACCAAGGGTGTAATCATTGTGCCAATCGGGTTTGTCAGCGATCACGTTGAAGTCATTTGGGATCTAGACAACGAGGCCAAGGAGACCGCCCAGGAGCTGGGGCTTGAGTTTGCTCGAGTCGTAACTTCGGGCGTAGCGCCTGAGTTTGTCGACGGCATCGCCGATCTGATCCTGGAACGTCAGGCGGGTGCACCCAAGAAGGCGCTTTCCAATCTTGGTCCTTGGGCAGATTTTTGCGCGGTTGGCTGTTGCCCGAATCTTCGCAAGGAGTTACCGGTCATTGCCGAGGCCAAATAGCGCAGCGGTGGTTAGTCAGTTGCCTAGCCGGGCTGCTTGCGCACAAGTTCGTGCAAAGATTTTGGTGTGCAGGTAAATCCGAGCGAATCAACGCAACCTGATGCCGGGCTCACCCAGGCGCAGGCGGTGCGGCTAGCCAAAGAGCTGGGGCCAAACCTGGTTCGGCCCAGCCAACTAAGGGCCTTTCGCCTGCTCCTTCGCCAGCTTCGTTCGCCCTTGCTCCTGCTGCTGGCGGTTACCGCCGGGGTCTCCTACTTCCTGGGTGAGCAATCCGACGCCATCATCATTGGGCTGATTCTGGCAGTTTCGGTGGGCCTTGGTTTTGCCAACGAGTTTCAGGCGGCCAGGGCTGCCCAGAGCCTTCGCAAACGAATCTCGCACTGGGTCACGGTTTACCGCGATGGGCAACCGATTCAATTGGCTGCCTCGGAACTGGTTCCCGGAGACGTTATAGAACTGCACCTTGGGGACATCGTTCCGGCCGATCTAGAGCTGCTGCAGACCATTGACTTTGACTGCGACGAAAGCGCCCTAACTGGAGAATCGGTCCCCGCTCACAAGGAACCGGGCAGCCAAGCGTTCATGGGAACCGTGGTTCACTCGGGTTCGGCAAGGGCGCGGGTCACTGCCACGGGCAAGCAAACCCAGTTTGGGAAAATCTCGGCTGGCCTAGAAGATCAAGCACCGCAGACCGCTTTTCAAAAAGGCCTAAACAGGTTTAGCTTCATGCTGGTTCAGATTGCGCTGGCACTTACGGCGCTGATCTTTGTGATTAACCTGATACTTCAGCGGCCGCTCATCGATGCCATTTTGTTCTCTCTGGCCATTGCGGTTGGAATCAGCCCGCAGCTGCTACCGGCGGTGGTGTCCACGTCTTTGACTCAGGGCTCAAGGCGGCTGGCCCGGCAAAAGGTCATGGTCAAGCGATTGGTGAGCATCGAGGACCTGGGAAATATTCAGGTGCTATTCACCGACAAAACCGGCACCCTAACCGAGGGCTCGATCAGTTTTGATGCCTCCCACCCCAGCCCGGGGCACTCCATCGATCAACTCACTCAACTGGCCGTTGCTTGCACCGATGTCACGCCGCTGGTGAACGGGCAGCTGGCAGGTAACTCGCTTGATGTTGCTCTCATGCAGCATTTCGGTGGGGCAGGTTACGGCAGCTCAACCCCCGCCGCAGCTGGCTCAACCCCCGCCCCCACCCGCCTCGATGAAATCCCGTTCAGTCACGAGTCTCGCTACATGGCGGTTTTGCAACCGGGTCTGGTCATTGCCAAGGGTTCGCCCGAGTCCATTTTTGAACTCTGCGAAAACGTGCCAAAAGAATTCTCGGCGCAGCTTGATGCTCTGTTGGCAAAGGGGCTCAGGGTGGTTGCGGTGGCAAGCCGTGAGGTCGAGGCATCGGTGCGAAATCTGCACCAAAGCCACCTGACCAACCTGAAGTTGGCAGGTCTTCTGAGTTTTATCGACGCCCCCAAGCCAACCGCTGAGTCGGCGCTACTCAAACTGCGTGAGCTTGGAATCACCACCAAAATCATTACCGGTGACTCTCCCGTGGTGGCCGAATATCTATGCGACCAAATGCAGATTCCAGCCGGCAGAACCATTCTGGGCAGTGAACTAGACGCAATGGATGACCAGGCACTGACCCAAGCTCTACCCCAGACCCGCATTTTTGCACGGGTCAGCCCCGAGCAGAAGGCGCGAATTGTTAGGGTTCAGCGCGAGGCCGGAGTCGACGTTGCGTTTTTGGGAGACGGGGTCAATGACGCCTTGGCAATTCACGAGGCCGACGTTGGGATCTCGGTTGATTCAGGCACCGATGTCGCGCGAGACGCCGCCGACGTGCTGCTCCTTGAGAAGGATCTGCACGTTCTGGCCGACGGCGTGGTCGAGGGTCGGCGCATCTTTGCCAACACCACCAAGTACATACTCATGGGCACCAGCAGCAACTTTGGCAACATGTTTAGCGCGGCTGCGGCCTCGGCTTTCTTGCCATTCCTGCCAATGCTCCCCTCGCAGATTTTGTTGAACAACCTGCTTTACGACCTGAGTCAAATGGCAATTCCAAGTGACCGCGTTGACCCGCAGGCGCTGGCTCGACCCGCCGCCTGGGACATGAAAATGATTCGACGTTTCATGCTGCTGCTGGGGCCAATCAGTTCGCTGTTTGATTTTCTAACCTTTGCGGTTTTGCTGAGCCTGTTTCAATCTGACCCCGAGCAGTTCAAAACGGGCTGGTTTATCGAATCGCTGGCAACCCAAACCTTTGTTGTGTTCGTGATTCGAACCAGGATGCGCCCGGCATTTC
>JBJTMG010000020.1:0-13383 GCA_046063415.1 Micrococcales bacterium | reverse complement strand
CTTTAACGCCGGAACCCTTGGGGTTGCCATGGTCGAAGGCCGCATCTCTCAGGGCGTTGTGGTCGGAGACGGCTCAGACGTTGGCGGCGGTGCCTCCATCATGGGTACGCTGTCCGGTGGCGGTCGCGAGCGGGTTTCGATTGGCGCCCGTGCCCTGTTGGGCGCAAATGCCGGAGTAGGGATTTCAATCGGCGATGACAGCGTGGTTGAGGCCGGTCTCTACATCACGGCAGGCACCAAGGTTGCAATTGTCGACGAAGGCGAGCCTCGCTCGGTCAAGGCGGTTGAACTGTCTGGCGTTCCTAACCTGCTGTTCCGCAGGAACTCGGTGACCGGTCGTGTAGAGGTGCTACCTCGAACCGGCGTGGGCATCACGCTCAACTCGAGCCTTCACGTTTAAGTCTTCAGCCACTTAGCCAGTCGGCCAGTCGGCCAGTTAGCCGGTTATCCAGTTACAGAGTCCCAACCCAGCTCCGGAACAGGGGCGTCGTCTAGCAGTACCCCGTGCTCACTCGCGGGCAGCACCCGCCCAATGGGTTTGAACTCCCGCGGAATAACAACCTTGGGACCAAAAGTTGCCAAGAGCGAGTGATCCTCGCCACCCGCAATAACCCAACCAAACGGATCTACTTCAATGGCCTGACCGGCGCCTTCCAGGACCGCCTCAAAACCTTGCAGTTGCAGTTTGTGCAGTTGGATTGTCACACCAGAGTCGCGGGCTATTCGGGATGCGTCCTTGGCGAGTCCATCGGAGATATCTAGCATTGCCGTAGCCCCCGCCACCGCGGCAGCTGGTCCCGCCGGAATGGGCGGTGTCGGCCTGCGCTGAACCGCAACCCAGTCTTCATAGGCGCTGATTGCCCAGGGCTGACCGCCCTGCAACAGCGTGAGACCGGCGGCAGCTTGACCAAGGGTTCCGGCAACCGCAACGATGTCCCCAGCCTTGGCCCCCGAGCGCAGCACCGGCGCCCTACCCTGCAGGTCGCCGTGTGCGGTCACCGCCACAACAATCTGAGACCCACTGGCCAGGTCACCACCCACCACGGCACAACCTGGTGCTAGCGTGAGGCAGGCCTCTCGTAGGCCGTCGGCAAATCCTTCGAGCCAGGCCACCTGCGTTTCTTTGGGGACCACCAGAGCAACCACAAGTGCAGTTGGCACCGCCCCCATGGCTGCCACATCGGCAAGGTTTGTGGCAACAGCCTTCCATCCAAGGTCGTAGGCGCTGCTCCAATCGGTTCTAAAGTCATGTCCCTCAACCAACGTGTCCGTGGTTACGGCAAACCGGCCATCGGTGGCAGCAATTACTGCGGCGTCATCGCCAGAACCCACTAAAACCTGGGCACCACCCGGGTTCAGCCTTGCCACCGTGCGCTTCAGGCTGGCGTTTTCGCCGAGGCTAGCAATGGTTTCTGAGCTGTTAGTTGATTCGGAGGTCACAATCCAAAGGTAGCCTGTTAAATCATGTCTTTCTCACTCCGAACCTTGGTCGCTCTGGCTGCGATACCGCTTGCGCTGGTGAGCATCACCGCCTGCACAAGTACAGTTGCGCTGGAGCCAGCCGCAGATTCCAACAACCCAGCTTGCGCTGCGGTTACCGTGCGATTGCCCGATGAGATTGGCGGCAACCAAAAACGCGAAACCAACGCCCAGGCAACCGGTGCTTGGGGAAATCCGTCAGCGGTATTGCTGCGATGTGGGCTGCCCGCGGTAGAGGCATCTACCCTGCTTTGCGTTACCGCAGGGGGCGTTGACTGGTTGGTGGACGATACTCAAAAACCCAGCTACCGGTTCATTAGCTTTGGCAGGAAACCCGCGGCCGAGGTCATCGTTGACAGCAAGAAAATTTCTGGAGTGACCGCACTAGATGCGCTTGGGCCAGCGGTTCAGCAACTGCCCAGCATCCGCTCTTGCGAGGAGCCAACCAAGTAATTGGTCTGGGTGGCTACTCCCGCACCAACGCCAGCTGAATTAGCTGATCGATTAGGTCTGGGTAAGCAATGCCCGAGGCTTCCCAGAGCTTTGGGTACATGCTGAATGGCGTAAAGCCCGGCATGGTGTTGATCTCGTTCAAAAAGAAGCCGTCTGCGGTCAAGAAGAAATCCACGCGGCCTAAACCGTAGCCACCAATTGCGGCAAACGCCCGACGCGCAATTGACTGCATCTGTGAAAGTTGCGCCTCGGACATGGCCGCTGGAATTACCAGTTCAACCGCCGATTCATCGCGGTACTTAGCCTCAAAGTCGTAGAAATCACGTCCCTTGACAATAATTTCTCCGGCAACCGAGATACGGGTTGGCGCTCCGTCAAACGAAGACAGCGCCGCACACTCCACCTCGCGTCCAACCAGACCGCGCTCAACCACCAGCTTGGTGTCGTGCTCAAAAGCCAGCGCAACCGCGGCCCCAAAATCTGCCATGTCCTTGACTTTGCTGACTCCTACCGAGGAACCGGCACGAGCTGGTTTAACAAAAAGCGGCAGCGAACCGAGGCCACGAACCTGCTCGAGCGCAGACTCAGGGTCAGCGAGCCACTGGTTCTTTCGAATCACCACGTGCGGGGTCACCGGAACACCTGCCGCCAAAAACAGTGCCTTGGAAAACTCTTTGTCCATTCCGGCTGCAGCTGCAAAAACGCCGTTGCCAACATATGGAATGCCGGCCAGTTCTAGGAAGCCCTGAACCGTGCCGTCTTCACCAAATGGTCCGTGAAGCACCGGGAACACCACATCGATGCTCCCCAGCGACCAGTGTTCACCCGTGACCGAGTCGGAGGCGATAAGTTCGCGAGACCCGTCCATGGCCCAGTCAACGCGCTTTCCTTCATCGATTACCTCGGGCAGCGGGCCATTGGTGAGCGCCCACTTGGCGGGGTTGTCCTCCGCCGGAACAAAAATACCGCTTCGGGTGATTCCCACCGGGACAATCTCGTACTTGTCTCGATTTATAGCGCCTAGAACGCCAGCTGCCGTGGCACAGGAAATGCCGTGTTCGCTGGAACGCCCACCAAATAAAACTGCGACCCTAAGCCTGGACACCGCTACTCCTTCTGTGGCTCGTCGGTATCGCCCATGAGGTGCGGGGCGATCTCGCGCGGGTGCAGCTTGCCCTGAATAACTTGCTGAACCTGCTCGACAATGGGCATGCTTACCCCCTTTGCAGCCGCCAGTTCTAGAACCGGAGTGACCGAGGCTAGACCCTCTGCGGTCTTAGACATGCGCTTTAGAACCTCGCGCACACTGAAACCCTTGCCAAGCATTTCGCCGGCCATGTGGTTTCGCGACAGCGGTGATTCACTGGTGGCAATCAGGTCGCCCAATCCGGCCAGGCCAACCATGGTGTTTGGCTTGGCTCCGTAAGCAACGGCGAATCTCGAAATTTCTGCAAGTCCTCGGGTCATGATGCTGGCCTTGGTGTTCTCGCCGTAGCCCACTCCGTTGACGATACCGATCGCCACCGCAATGAGGTTCTTGAGGATTCCACCAAACTCGGTGCCGATCACATCGCGGTTGGTGAATGTCGTGAAGTAGTCGTTGGTGCTGGCCTTGGCTACCGCGGTGGCGTTGGCAAGACTCGAGCAGGCGGCAACCGAGGCGGTTGGGTGCTCCAGCGCAATCTCGGCAGAGAGGTTCGGACCCGAGACCACTGCGATCTGGGCCTGGTCAAAACCGGTGACCTGGGCAATTACCTCGCTCATCCGAAGACCCGTTCCCTGCTCAACGCCTTTCATGAGGCTGACCAAAACGGCGTCTTCGGGAAGCATCGATGACCACGCCTCAAGGTTTGCTCGCAGCGTCTGCGATGGCACCGCCAGGTAAACCTGCTCGGCGCCGCGCAGTGCCTCGGCAGGGTCAAGGGTTGCCACAAGACTTTCGGGAAGCCTAATGCCTGGCAGATAGTCGCCGTTGCGGTGTTCCTCGTTGATTTCCTCGACCACGTCGGCCCGGCGAGCCCACAGAGTTACCTGGTTTCCGGCGTCGGCCAAAACCTTGGCAAACGTGGTTCCCCAGCTACCGGCACCCATGACAGCAATGGTGGTCATTAGCTAACGTCCTTCTTGCCAGACTTCTTTTGGGCTTTCACAAAGTTACCGGTGACGGTTTGACCCTCTTCGGCCGGGTTCCAGAGTTCGGCGGGCGCTTTCTCGCCACGGAGCTCTTCTACCAGGCCGGTAATGGCTCGCATCACCTTGGCGGTTGCCTCGTTCAGTTGAGCCGGAGTCAGCTGGTTGTGGCGGTATTCCGAAAGGTCGATTTCGTCGCCCACGTTGATGTCAACGCGCTTCCAGAAACCAGGGCGGAACTTGTTTCCGTATCGTGGAATGATGTGGTGGCTACCCCAGTGGGCCATGGGGTAAACCGGGACGCCGGTGGAAAGGGCCATGCGAACGGCACCGCTCTTGCCGCGCATGGGCCACATGTCTGGCTCACGAGTCAGTGTGCCCTCTGGAAAGACGCCAATCATGTGCCCGCGCTTGAGGTATTCGTTGGCCACTCGCATGGGTTCATCGTTGCGGTGTCCACTTGTGCGGTAAACGGGAATCTGCCCGGCAGCCAGCAGGATCTTGCCAATAATGGGGGTGCGAAACAGGCCCTCTTTAGCCAGGAAGTGAGGGGCGCGACCAAGGTTTACGTAGGTGAAGTAGGCCACCGCGAGCGCGTCAACATTGGTGACGTGATTGGAAACCAAAATGTAAGCACCCGACTTGGGAAGCTTGTCTTGGTTTCGGACCCGAAGCCCAAAACAGAGCCGTACCAGTGGAATCAAAAAGAATGCGACCAGCCCAAGCGAAAAGTGCATTTCGTTGGCCTTGAACTTAGGCATAGGCAGCGGTGGCTTTTTCTTAGACATTGCTACTCAGAGTAGGTGAAATCTGCGCCAAGGTCGGTGAGCTTCTTTATGAAGTTTTCGTAGCCACGAGAAATCAACTGAACGTTGCTAACGTTTGAGACACCCTCGGCAGCCAGAGCAGCCACCATGTGGCTGAAGCCGCCGCGCAAATCTGGCACACGAATGTCTGCCGCGGTGAGCTTGGTCGGTCCCGAGATCACAGCGGAGTGTTGGAAGTTGCGCTGGCCAAAACGACAAGGGGTTCCGCCAAGACACTCGCGGTAGAGCTGAATCTGCGCGCCCATTTGGTTTAGCGCGTCGGTGAATCCAAAACGCTGCTCGTAGACCGTTTCGTGAACAATGGAAAGACCCTCGGCCTGAGTGAGCGCAACCACCAGAGGCTGCTGCCAGTCGGTCATGAAGCCAGGGTGTACATCGGTCTCAATAACCACCGAGTTCAGTTGCCCGCCCGGGTGGTAGAAGCGAATGCCGTCATCCTCGATCTCAAAAGCCCCGCCCACTTTGCGGAACACGTTGAGGAATGTGGTCATCTCCTGCTGACGAGCGCCACCAACAAAAATGTCGCCCTTGGTTGCCAGCGCGGCTGCGGCCCAGCTGGCGGCCTCGTTGCGGTCAAACAGAGCACGGTGACTGTAACCGTTTAGAGCGGCTACACCCTCAATGCGAATGGTTCGGTCAGTGTCAACCGAAATAATTGCGCCCATTTTCTGCAAGATTGCAATGAGGTCCATGATTTCGGGCTCGATTGCCGCGCCGGTAAGTTCGGTTTTACCCTCGGCCTTGACCGCGGTCAACAGCACCTGTTCGGTTGCGCCAACGCTTGGGTATGGCAGCGCGACCTTGGCGCCGGTAAGCCCGTTTGGCGCCGACATGCGGGTTCCGTTTGGCAACTTCTCAATTACCGCGCCAAAGTTGCGAAGCACATCAAGGTGAAAGTCAATTGGACGATCGCCAATGTGGCACCCACCAAGGTCCGGAATGAACGCCTCACCAAGCTGGTGCAGTAACGGGCCGCAGAACAAAATCGGGATGCGAGACGAACCGGCGTGCGCATCAATGTCAACCATGCGAGCCGACTTGACGTTGGTTGGGTCGAGCTGCATCACTCCGTTGTCATCGAAGTCAATGACCACCCCGTGCAGCTGCAGCAGGCGTGAAACCACCTCAACGTCACTGATGCGCGGAACGTCTTTGAGGACGCTTGGGGTTTCACCCAAAAGCGCTGCAACCATTGCCTTGGTTACCAAGTTCTTTGCGCCTTTTAGGTCGACCCGACCATTCAGCGACTTGCCGCCGGTAACTGTAATGGTGCTCATTAGATCCCCTTGGCTGGAAGCGTCTGTGGCTTCCACGATGGTCGCTTCGCCTCGTAATTGGTAATGGCCTGTTCATCACGCAGGGTGAGGCCGATATCATCGAGGCCTTCTAGCAAGCGCCAGCGGGTGTAATCGTCGATCTGGAACGGAACCGAAAGCTCACCCACCGAAACGGTCTTGGCGACCAAATCAACGGTTGCGCTAACTCCAGGTTGGGCTTCAATGGCTTCCCAGAGCTTCTGGGTGTCGGCATCTGTGATGATGCCGGTCACCAGACCCTGCTTGCCGGCGTTGCCGCGGAAGATATCGGCGAACTTGCTACTGAAGACTGCCTTGAAACCGTAGTCGCGAAGCGCCCAAACCGCGTGCTCGCGGCTGGAGCCGGTTCCAAAGTCTGGGCCTGCAATGAGCACCTGACCGGCACGGTAGGCATCCTGATTCAGCACAAACTCTGGGTCATTGCGCCAGGCGCTGAACAGTGCGTCCTCGAACCCGGTCTTGGTGATGCGCTTCAAAAAGACCGCAGGGATGATCTGGTCGGTGTCCACGTTGCTGCGGCGAAGTGGCACCGCTACCCCGCTGAATACTTCGAACTTTTCCATTAGTTCTCTCCTAGCGTGGCGATTCCGGTGGTCAGCGGGTGAAGATCGGCAGGCGAGGAAAGAGTTCCGCGAATCGCGGTTGCGGCGGCGACTACCGGCGATACCAGGTGGGTGCGCGCACCCTTGCCCTGGCGTCCCTCAAAGTTACGGTTGCTGGTGGACGCGGCTCGCTCGCCTACTCCCAGTTGGTCTGGGTTCATTCCCAGGCACATGCTGCACCCGGCAAAGCGCCACTCGGCACCAAAGTCCTTAAATACCTTGTCAAGACCCTCGGCTTCGGCCTGCAACCGCACCTTTGCCGAGCCAGGAACTACCAGGAACCTAAGCCCCGGTGCCATGCGCTGTCCGCGCAAAATCTCGGCGGCGGCGCGAAGGTCTTCGATGCGCCCGTTTGTGCAGGAACCAAGGAAGACCGCATCAACCTTTATGTCCTTCATTTTGGTGCCCGGCTTCAGATCCATGTATTCGAGCGCGTGCTGCGCTGCCACTCGCTCGTTCGGGTCCTCAATGGACTCGGGGTTTGGCACTTCACCAAGCAGCGAAACACCCTGGCCGGGGTTGGTTCCCCAGGTTACGAATGGGTCAAGGGTGTTGGCATCGATGTCCACCGATGCGTCAAAGCTTGCGCCCTCGTCGGTTGGAAGTGTCTTCCAGTAGGCCACGGCGGCATCCCAGTCAGCGCCTTGAGGGGCGTGCGGGCGACCCTGCAGGTAGTCAAAAGTTGTCTGGTCGGGGGCAACCATTCCGGCGCGGGCACCGGCTTCGATGCTCATGTTGCAAATGGTCATGCGGGCTTCCATTGAGAGCGCACGGATTGCCGAACCGCGGTATTCGAGAACGTATCCCTGTCCGCCACCGGTGCCAATTTTGGCAATAACAGCAAGAATGATGTCCTTGGCGGTCACCCCCGGGCGAAGGTTGCCTTCAACGTTGATTGCCATGGTTTTGAAAGGCTTCAGTGGCAGGGTCTGAGTGGCGAGCACATGCTCAACCTCGCTGGTGCCAATTCCCATGGCCAGGCTGCCAAAAGCACCGTGGGTTGACGTGTGGCTGTCACCGCAGACTACGGTCATGCCAGGCTGGGTAAGCCCGAGCTGTGGCCCTACCACGTGGACGATTCCCTGGTTCTCGTCACCCAGGGAGTGGATGCGAATGCCAAACTCGGCCGCGTTCTTACGCAGGGCCTCGATCTGGGTGCGACTGGTTGGGTCCGCAATTGGCTTGTCAATGTCCAGGGTTGGGGTGTTGTGGTCCTCGGTTGCAATGGTCAGATCGGGTCGACGAACCGGGCGCCCGGCCAGTCTCAGACCGTCAAAAGCCTGCGGGCTAGTGACCTCGTGAACCAAGTGAAGATCAATGTATAGAAGGTCTGGCGAACCGTCTTGGCCTTTGGCCACCAAGTGGTCGTTCCAAACTTTTTCGGCCAGAGTAAGTGGCTTATTTGACATGCAAACACCTCGGAAGATTTGAGCCTTAAGTCTACCTTCCCAAGGGTTAGGCTGGGCAGATGGACCAGAATGCCGTTGCCCTGCTACAGCGCCGAACCATTCGAACACTCACTGCTGGACAGGTGCTTTCTGGCTTTGGGTTGGGGGCAACACTCTCCGTTGGTGCGCTACTGGCGCAGGACTTATCAGGTTCGGCTGCCTGGTCAGGAGCGGCCTCAACTTTCAGCACCCTGGGTTCGGCAATCTGGGCATTTCCGCTGGCTCGCCTAGCTGCTGCACGCGGACGCCGAATCTCGCTGGCAACCGGTGCTGCACTAGCAATCGCTGGGGCAATAACCGTCATGGTTTCGGCCTATCTGCGGGTTTTTCCATTGCTCATCGTTGCCCTGTTCCTGCTTGGAGCCGCCACAGCCACCGGCCTTCAAGCCCGGTTCGCGGCCACCGACTTACCGAGCGAGCGTTCCACCGGACGCGACCTGTCGCTTGTGGTTTGGGCCACCACCATTGGCGCCGTTGCCGGCCCAAACATGTTTGGCCCCGGCGAGGCGCTTGGTCAGTTGCTTGGGCTTCCTCACCTAACCGGCCCTTTTCTCATGACCATTGCCGCCCAGCTGGCTGCCACCACAGTTTTCTGGATTGGATTGCGACCGGATCCGCTTCTCACGGCACAGCGCCTTGACGCTTCTGCCGGAAATCACCGACCCAAGATTTCTCTGAGAGACGCGTTCGCCACTCTCAAAAGGAATGGCCGCGCACGTTACGCCGTAGCTACCCTGGCGCTGAGTCACATGGTGATGGTTGCAGTCATGAGCATGACGCCGGTTCACATGAAAGACATGGGGGCAAGTCTGGTAATCATTGGCTTCACCATTAGCCTGCACATTGCCGGAATGTACGCCTTTAGCCCCATTTTCGGGTGGCTTGGAGACAAGATCGGTTCGGTTAAGGTGGTCCTTCTTGGCCAACTCACCTATCTTGCGGCCCTAGCTTTTGCCGGCCTTGGCTCAATGGATCGCACCACCATTTCGGTTGGCTTGCTGCTGCTGGGGCTGGGATGGTCGGCATCAACCGTTTCCGCTTCCGCTCTACTGAGCCGTAGCCTTCCAACCGACGAGAAAACCAACGTTCAGGGCCTGAGCGATTCACTTCAGAGTCTCAGCGGAGCCGTTGGCGGCGCTACATCGGGGTTGCTGCTGGCTGTGATTGCGTATCCCGGATTGAACGCGGTTGCGCTGGTGCCGGTCTGTCTGATTCTGATTTTTACGGGCCTCACTCGCTGGAACGCCTAGCCGCACCATTCGCAAACCAACAAGTCCCCGTTAACCGACAACTCGCCACCGAGACCTAAAGTCAATCGAGGGCGAGTATCGTGACCCCAGCGGGATTCGAACCCGCGCTACTGCCGTGAGAGGGCAGCGTCCTAGGCCGCTAAACGATGGGGCCGTTAGAGCAACCTTGCCATTATGCCACGCGCTACGGCACGGGCGCAAATACCAGTAATGCCTTAGGTGCTATGGAAACCGCAATGGGCGACTGCCCTACGGACTCGCCATCTGAGTAGGCGGGCATTGAACCGGAGTCCAAAATAACGGTCTGGGCCTTGACGATTTCTACCGCCGGGTGGCCAACGTGACCCCCGGTGTAGACCTTGGGAAAGATCTTGAGCAAGGTGCCGCGACTGATCTTGTGAACAATGAAAAGCTCCATTTGACCGTCATCAACCCTGGCCTCGGGAACAATCATCATTCCACCGCCAAAGGCCGGGCTATTAGCCACCGCACAGAGCATTGCCTCGATCTGACGGGGTTTTCCATCGATGGTCGCCTGATAAGAGATGCCCTTGAACTTGGCCAATTCAAGCACCATGGCCACCTCGTATCGCCTTGGCCCCTTTGGCCAGCGCATCTGGTTGGCGCGCCGATTCACCAGCGCATCAAACCCAGCCGAAACCGTGCCAAGCGACCAGAACTCGCTGGCGTTGGTCTTGCCGCGCAACAGGTCTACGGGGCGCGGGTTGTCCAGACTCGCCAGCACTGCGCGAACTCCGGCCACCACGTCATCGGTGGGGAGTCCAAGGGTTCGAGCCGAGTCATTTCCGGTTCCAGCAGCGATGATTCCGAGCGGCACGTTGCTCTGGGCGCAGGCGTTTACGCCCAGGTGGGCCATGCCGTCACCGCCAACCACCAGGAGTCCACGGATTTCTTGTGATTCAACCGCACGGCGGGCGTTTGCGGCTGCGGTGGCAAAATCGGTTGCCGAAAGATCCAGGAACTCAACTCCAGCGCGCTCCAGCTCGGCCATAGCTTGCTTCCCCAGCGCCTGCCCCTTGCCCTTTCCAGAGGTTGGGTTTACGACTATCCCAAGCGGTTTGAGCACCTTCGCTCCTGACTTTCTGTAATTCGGTTATCGGCGAAGCAACTGCGCGTTGGCCGCCACGATTATGGTCGAGAGTGACATAAGCACCGCACCCAGTGCCGGTGATAGCACCAACCCAACGCCCATGAATGCGCCGGCCGCCAGCGGAATGGCGAGCAGGTTGTATCCAGCACCCCAGAACAGGTTCTGAATCATCTTGGTGTAGCTTCGCTTTGCCAGGTCAATTGCCCGCGGAACCGCCAGGGGGTCGCTTGAAACCAGCACCAGGCCGGCCGAATCAATGGCTACGTCGGTTCCCGCGCCAATGGCGATGCCCACGTTTGCACTGGCCAGTGCGGGCGCATCGTTTACGCCATCACCAACCATGGCAACGGTTATGCCACTCGCCTGCAGTTTCTTGACCACCTCGGCCTTTTGGTGCGGCAGGACCTCGGCATAGATTTCATCGATGCCCAACTGGTCGCCAATGGCCTTTGCTACCCCGCTGGCATCGCCCGTGAGCATTGCTACGCGCTTGCCTTGCTGCTTTAGCTGAGCCACCGCCTCTGTTGCGGTTTCGCGCAGTGTGTCGCCGACCGCAACGAATCCAAGTAGATACTGGTCACGAACTAAGAAGACCACGGTTTGACCTAGCTCGGTGGCGTTGTTAGCGGCAATCAAAGTATTTACGTCTATGTCAATACTTTGCCTGGTGAGCATTGCTGGGCCACCCGCAAAAATGCGGTACTCGTCGAATCTGCCGCTGACACCCATGCCAGGAACCGTCATGAGGTCCTTCACTTCAAGCGGCTCGATTTTGCGCCTCTTGGCTTCTCTAAGAATCGCAGTGGCAAGACTGTGCTCGGATTCTGCCTCGATGCCGGCGGCCAGGGCCAAGAGTTCATCGTCGGACTCAAGCCCACCCGTGAGCGTGCGGTACGCCCCTGCAAAGTTGCGCTCGCCCGTGGTTAGGGTTCCCGTTTTGTCAAAAACCACAATGTCGATCTTGCGTGTGGCCTCAAAGGCAACGCGGTCACGAATCATGATTCCGGTCCTGGCTGCCTTAGCCGTTGTGATTGACGTGACTAGAGGAATCGCTAGACCAAGTGCGTGCGGACAGGCAATGACCAGTACCGTCACAACGCGTTCGAGCACGAAATCGCTCTTGTGCCCGCCAATTAGGGCCCAAGCAACTGCCGTGACTAGCGCCGAACCAAGAGCCACGTAGAACAGCCAACCGGCGGCACGGTCGGCAAGGCGTTGAGTCTTTGACTTGGCTGCCTGAGCTTGAGCCACTAACTTGCCGATGCTAGAGATCACGGTGTCGCCAGCCACGGCGGTGACGCGAATCGTTAGTCCACCTAGTCCCAGGGTCTCGGATACCGCGTTTACGGTTCCACCGATTACAAAGTCGCCGGGAGCCTTGGCCACCGGTCTTGACTCACCAGTGAGCATTGATTCGTTGACGGTGGACTTGCCCTTGACGACCTCGCCGTCAATTGGAATAGTGGCACCGGCTCTCACAAGAATGACGTCACCCACCCTGAGGCTGGCAACCGAAACCTGAGACTCCTCTTTACCCTTTACCAGCGTTGCAGTCTCGGGAATCAGCTTGGCCAGCTGCCCAACCGCGTTCTGGGCAGACATCACAGAGGACATTTCAATCCAGTGGCCCAGCAACATAATGCTGATCAAAGCCGCAAGCTCCCACCAGAAGTCCATGCCCTCGGCGGCAAACCCCACCGCCGTTGCAACCGAAAGGTAGAGGCTGTAGGCGAATGAAACCACTAGCGCCAGACCAATCAGGGCCATCATTCCAGGTTGGCGGGCCTTGATTTCCTGCCAACCGGTTACCAAGAAGACGCGCCCTGATACTGCCAAGAGAATGGTTCCAAGAACCGGCGGAATCCAGCTACTGCCTGGGAACGCTGGCATTGTAAAGCCCAAAAGGTGCTGGAACATGGGCGAATAGAGCATGGTCGGAATGGTCAAGACCAGAGCCAGCCAGAACTGGTTGCGGAACTGCTTGGGGTCGTGGTGGCTGTGATCGTGGCCGCCGTGGCCGGCGTGCATGTCGTGCCCAGCGTGCATGTCATGGCCGGCATGCATATCGTGCATGTCGTGACCCCCGCCAGCGGCCGCTAACTGGTGCGGCTTGCCGTGCTCACAGCAGTCGTGGCCAACCTGAATGTCTCCAGTGAGGTGGTGAACCTGATCGCACTTGCACTCGTTTGGCGGACAGTGGCACTCGCCACCGGGGTTGTGATCACAACTGCACATGACGGGCCCATTGCCGTGTGCCTTGCAGTCGTGTTCGTGCTGAGCGTGATGATCATGTTCTGCGCTGGACATGTCTTAAGACTAACGCCGGCTCCCAGGCATTGATGTGCAGGTTTTGGCGTTACGGTGAAGTATGGAAATCACCAAGCACGGGCACGCCTGTCTAGAACTCACCCAAGCTGGCCAGAGACTGATTATCGATCCCGGCGCTTACACCGAGCCGATGGACGGCCTGGAAAACGTGCTGGCGATTGTCATTACCCACGGGCATGACGACCACTGCTTCGAGGCTCAGCTAGACCGAATCCTTGCACTGAACCCCACCGCCCAGATTTTTGGCACCGATGAAGTCTGCCAACGTCTCTCGGCATACTCGACCACCGCCGTGCACCACGGCGATTACCACGTGGTTGGGCCGTTCACTCTGGAGTTTTTTGGTGACCTGCACCAGGAAATCCACCGCACCATTCCGCTGATTCAGAACTGCGGGGTCATGGTAAACGACAAGCTGTACTACCCGGGTGACAGCTAC
>JBJTMG010000001.1:0-4498 GCA_046063415.1 Micrococcales bacterium | reverse complement strand
TCTGGCAAGCACCGCGACTGCGCACAGGTTGGTGTTGAGTCAATTCGCATTGACCTGCCAAACACCGCTTCGGCGGCCGATGTCCGTGCTGCCATTCGCGAGCTAAACGCAGCTAAAGAGGTCACCGGCTACATTGTTCAGCTGCCGCTTCCGTTTGGCATTGACACCAACGAAATGCTCGAGCTGATTGACCCGGCCAAAGACGCCGATGGCCTGCACCCAACCAACCTTGGTCGTCTGGTGCTTGGTGTTTCTGGTGAGCTGGATTCGCCACTGCCTTGCACTCCCGCAGGCATTGTTGAGCTACTGAACCGCTACGGCGTTGCCACCCGCGGCGCCGAGGTTGCCGTAATTGGCCGCGGCGTTACCGTTGGCCGACCGCTTGGCTTACTCATGACCCGCAAGGGCATCGACAGCACCGTGACCCTGTTGCACTCGGCAAGCCGCGACCTTGAGCACTCAGTTCGCCGTGCCGATATTGTGGTTGCCGCCCTCGGAGTTGCCCACTTTGTTCAGCCCGAGTGGATCAAGCCTGGGGCCGCAGTTCTAGATGTGGGCATCACCCGTGTCGAGGGCACCGATGGCAAGGCTCAACTTGTTGGCGACGTAGACCCAGGCGTGGCTGCAGTTGCCGGCTGGCTCTCGCCAAACCCAGGCGGCGTTGGCCCAATGACCCGCGCCATGCTGGTCAAGAACGTGGTCGACACCGCTTCGCGCGGCTAGAACTGACTGCGAATAGCCCACAGGTCCGGAAAGACCGGGTGGAAGAGCGTGCTGTGCAGGTAACCCGCGCCGGCCGAACCGCCAGACCCAGGCTTGCTGCCAATGGTGCGCTTTACCATTTGCATGTGGCGGTAACGCCACTCTTGTAGGCCCTCGTCCACATCAACCAGAGATTCGCAGATCAGGGCAGCCTCTGGGTCGGTGCGGTGCACCGAGAGCAACACCGCCTGAACTTCTTCATCCGCTTGGTAGCCCACCGAGACATCGCGGCCTAAAACGTGCGCCGGAATTGCGTGATTGCGGCCCGCTAGGTACTGCAGCACGCTGTCCCAGAGCGCTGGCCGAACCATGGCGGCCTCAACTCGGGCGCGCGCGGGGGAGCCGGGAATCAGGTGTTCGGCCATGCCCATGCCAGTTGACTTGTCGGCACCCGCACCCGCGTGATCACGGCGACCAAGCACGGCCTCAAACTCGCGGAACTGCGCCGACTGAAAACCGCTTGAGCTCTGCAGCTTGGAACGGAACGTGTTGAACTGCAGTGGGGTCATGGTCTCAAGAATGTCCAACTGGCTCACGCAGGTTTTCATGATGGTGCGCACGCGACCAAGAATGGCCAGCGCTCGCCAACTGAGCCCTGCCTCTAGCACGCGTTGCAGTTCTGCAATCTCGTGCAGCATCTGCTTGAACCAAAGCTCATAGGTCTGGTGAATAACAATGAAAAGCATTTCATCGTGCTCGCCATCGCTCTCTGGTTGCTGAAGACTCAGCAGCTCGTCGACCTTTAGATAAGAGATATAGGTGATTGCCTTTTTAGCGCCGGTCTGGCCGGTGGCATCTGTCATTAGGTGACCCGGTTCCCGTTGTCCTGAATTTCCTTGTACCGCTCACTCGCCACCAGGTCGCGCATGCGAGCGAAGCCATCGTAGACCTCAACGTAGCTGGTTGGCAGCGGGGCAATGGCAAGGCGAATGGAGTCTGGGGTTCGGTAATCGGGCACCACATTGGCAAGCTTGCGAAGCGCGCCGGCAATCTGCTTGGCATGTTTGTGGCCAACCGTGATGTGCCCGCCTCTGCGATCTGCCTCGCGCGGAGTCAACAGCGTGAATCCAAGCGGTGCAAGCCAGGCGTCAAACAGTGCAATCATGAGCTGGGTGCCAAGCGCTGCCTTGGCAGCAATCTGCGAAATTCCGGCCTGCTCAATCATTGAGTAAGAGGCCTGAACCCCACGGATGCCAATGATCGATGGGCTGGCAATTTGGAACCGACGAATGGTGTCGGTTGGCTCAAAGAACGCGCCCATTCCAAACTGGTCATCCTGGGCAAACCAGCCCTGAATTGGCACCTGCAGTTGCGACTGCAGTTCACGGCGCACGTACAGCCAAGCCGGCGAACCAGGGCCGGCGTTTCCATACTTATAGGTACACCCAACCGCAAGGTCAACGCCCCAGTCATCAAAGTGCAGTTCAATGGCACCCGCCGCGTGGCTGGCATCCCAAACCACAAGTCCGCCGTGGCTGCGAACCAAATCGGTAATGCCCTTGACGTCTGGCCGCGAACCAGAACGGTAGTGAATCACCTGAAGCGTGACCAGGGCCACGTCATCGTTTAGAAGTGGTGCCAGAATCTCTGGGGTGATCAGCTCGCAGTCGGCGTCCACGTCAACGGCACCGGGCCCGCCCGAGCCATCGTTGTTCAAAGTTATTAGGTTCAACCCAAACTGCTGGGCAATGCCCTGCAAAATGAAACGGTCGGTTGGAAAGTTAGCCGAGTCAATAATGACCGTCTTGCGCCCAGGCCTAGCCTTGATTGCCGCCATGCACAGCTGGTAAAAATTCACCGATGTGGTGTCCTGCACCAGCACCTGACCCTCGGCCGCACCCAAAACCGCGCGCCCGAGCAGGTTTCCCGCGGGCTGGGCTTCGTCAATCCAGTGGCTCCAGCCATCGACCAGCTCCGGACCCCACTCGGTGTTCAGAAACGAATTCACCGCATCGATGGTCGCCTTCGGAAGTCGCCCGAGTGAGTTTCCGTCTAGGTAGCAGGTGTCTGGGTCGGTAACTACAAACTGGCTCTTATAGGTTGCCAGCGGATCTGCGGCGTCCAGTGCGAGCGCGGTTTCACGCAAAAGGGGGTCGCCAAAAAGATTCAACTTCGCTGTTGTGCTCATAAGAACACACTACTTACTCTGATAGCTCTGGTTAGACCAGCAGCTGATGCTTTGCCAATTCTTTATACAGTGGAGTGCTCTTTACAAGTTCACTGTGGGTGCCGGTACCAATCACCCTGCCGTCTTCCAGAACGATTATCTGGTCGCTATCAACCACTGTGCTCAGTCGGTGAGCAATGACAATCAGGGTGCGATTCTTGGCAACGGCATCAATCGCCTCGCGCAACCGCTGTTCGTTGAGGCCATCGAGTGCCGAGGTTGATTCATCGAGCAGCAAAATTGGAGGGGCCGCCAGCAGGGTCCTGGCAATCGCGAGGCGTTGGCGCTCACCACCCGAAAGCATGATGCCGTTTTCACCCACCTGGGCGTCTAGACCTTTAGGGTCTCGTTCCAGAACCTCGGTCAGGTTCACTCGTTCCAAGACTTCCCTGAGTTCGTCATCGGTTGCGTTGGGCGAACCAATCAGCAGGTTCTGCCGGATCGATCCGGCTAGCACCGGGGCATCCTGTTCTACGTAACCCAACTGCGCTCGCAGGGCCTCGCGGGTTATCTGATTAACCGGCTGACCATCAAGCAGAATCTGCCCAGACGTTGGTTCGTAAAAGCGCTCAATCAGTGACAAAATGGTGGACTTTCCCGCACCAGATGGCCCCACGAGTGCTACTCGAGAACCACGATCCACGGCAAACGAAACTCCGCGAAGCACGTCTGCGGAAGTCTCGGTGCTTTCGTAACCAAACTCAACATTCTTGAACTCAAGTGCAATCTGGTTCACCGGTTGCACTTGGCCAACCGTGGCGTTCTCGCCCTGCTCATCCTCGGTTGGAATCACCAGAATTTCCTGAATCCGAGCCAAAGCGCCAAGGGCACTCTGAACGCTGGAGTAGGCACCAAACGCCTGCCCAATAGGGCGAATCATGAGAAACAGCAACAGCACAAAGCTCACCAAGTTAGCCACCGATGTCACGCCCGAAGCCACTCGGTAACCACCCACGCCCAGCACCACAATGAAAGCGCCATTCATTGCGATTCCGGCAATGGGGGTGATGCTCGACGAAATCTTGGCAATCTTTACGCCCTGCTCGTATGCCTGACCGGCTTCCCGAGCAATCTCCGCTGATTCTCTGGCTTCGGCACGGGCCGCACGAATAGTTCGCACCGCAGATAAAGCGCGCTCTACCGAGGCCGACATTGCACCCACTCGCTCCTGCGCCTTGGTTGTGGCAGACCGAATTCGGGTTGCCGAAATAACTATGGCCATAACCGCGAACATGATTACGCCAAGGGTTGCGACCAGAAGAACCCAGTCGATCACTGCCATGGCAATGACCGAGCCAACGAAAATCAGTACGCCACCCACTGCGTCAACCAGTCCCTGAGTAATGGCGGCTCGCAACAGGGTGGTGTCGCTACTGACTCGCGATACCAAATCTCCGGTTCTACGGGTGTCGTATTCCTTAATTGGCAGTCTCAGCAGGCGATCCGCCAAATGCTTTCGGGCCGAGAGAACAACGCCTTCACCGGTGCGGCTGAGCACAAAGTACATGAAGCCGCCGGTGATGCCACTGACCAGAATGAGAGCTACCAGCAGCCCTACGACCGGTCCCA
>JBJTMG010000112.1:0-2035 GCA_046063415.1 Micrococcales bacterium | reverse complement strand
AGCAGGGCGCTGATGCAGCCCGCGTTGAGGCCCACAGTCAGCGGGGCCGCGCTGATCAGGAGCAGACCGACGACGGCGTTGAACACGCCCCAGAACACGTTGGTGAGCGCCGAGGAGTAGCCGATGGTTGCCGGGATCGAGAAAGGTGTCGGGAACTTGCGGCCCTGCAATCCCGCCACCAGGTGCGGGACGCTGTTGCACAGGAGCGCGCCGGCAAAGAACTGCTGCACCAGTGCAAGGTATTGATCATTCATGAGACTGGTCCTCGCTCAGATGATGGGTCACGCGGAGCGGCTGGCTCAGTAGCAAGCCATCCGGATGCGGTAGCGCAGCTGGACATAGAGGAAGCGGGCGATGGCACCCGCCTTGGCCAGCTGGCGCAAGGGGTGGAATTTGCGCACCGCATCCGGGGCGTTCTTGATACCGTCGGCCAGCATCCATTCCACAGCGGGCAGCTCGTAATGCCGGGCATGCTTGCCAAGCTTCAGCGGATCGCGGGTATCGAACATCAGGACGATGAACTGGTTGTCCATCTCTGCCGCAGGGTTGTGAAAATACCGCTGCTGCTCAGGCAGAGGGCCGTGAGTCAGGCCGCGCGGATCGAGGGTCATCAGACCGGGGTCAAAGCTCTCGGTCAGGGCCGAAGGCTGGCCATCGTGTAGGAACAGCACCTCGTCACACTCGACGTTGTCATGAAACGCCGGCAGTTGCAGCGCATTTGGGTCGCTGGGCGATGGGTAGGGCAGGAACGTGCATACCAGGAACCGGTTGCTGAGGAATGTAGCATGCCCGCTGGGAACCACGTGCGCGCGGCTGCAGGAAATCGGCCGGATATCCTTCACGTTCAAACGGATCGGATAAAGGTCACCCTTCCAGCCTTCCGCATCCAGCGGGTTGAATGGGAAGGTGACGTCGGAGGTCCGATTTTCGAGTTTTATGCGGATCTGCCACTCGGCATCCCGCTTTTGCGCTCGAAAGCGTTCGTTCAGCTGCGGGACGTCCAGAACACCTGGGTCAAAGGGCAGATGGCGTCCGAGGATCGACTCCTCCGGCAGCCGATAAGGCGCGTCGGTGGATTCGACCAAGAGCATGTCGACGCCGCCATCGGCCTCAATCCGCCACATGGTCCCGCGCGGCAGGATGAAATAGTCGCCTTTGACCAGTGTTATGTGGCCAAAGTCGCAGAACAGTTCGCAGGTGCCGCGGTGCATGAAAATCAGTTCATCGCCATCCGCATTGCGGACGAGATGGTCCATGCTGCCGCTGGTCTTCCAATAGCGGATGCGGATGCTGTCATTGACCAGCATCTCGGCCGCATGCCAGGGCGAGCGCGTGACGTGCACAATGTGCCGCGTGTCGAATACGTGCGGGCGCGGACCTTTTTTATCGATCGCGCTAAAGGCATTGGGCGGATTGCGGTGATAGAAATCTGTCGCCGGGCCAGAAAATGCATCCCGCCCAAGCTCGCGCTCCCAAAGACCAGGAGGAATATCGGCGTGCGCTTGGCGGGGGGCATGCCCTTGAACCATTGGCGCCGAGAAATTCCACTTACCCATTGGCCTCTCCTCGTTTGCCTCGAGATAGGGCAAGGCAGTGCCCGCACTTGCGCATTACACCCTCGCCTCGCGTGCCTGAACGATCATCCATGCGTTGCAGGCGCAGCTAGA
Organism: Micrococcales bacterium; assembly: GCA_046063415.1. Lineage (GTDB taxonomy): Bacteria > Actinomycetota > Actinomycetes > Actinomycetales > Microbacteriaceae > Rhodoluna. The sequence continues at coordinate 368 of JBJTMG010000112.1, read as the reverse complement.
TTACTGAGCGTCAGCCGCGTCATATCGAGCAGCATCTGGCGGAATTCATTGGGGGTGAGCCGCCGCGTTTCAAGCCGTTGCTCGGCCCGCACACCGACCATCATCGACAGCAAGGCGGCAGCGGCCAAATAAGCACGCCGGTTATCTACCCCCGTCTCGGCGGCCAGTTTTGCGGTGATCAACTGACGCACATGCTCGTGAAAATCTGCATAAACCGCGCGGACAGCCTTATCGTCGTCAAATTCCCAAAGTGTGCGTGCAAAGAAATCGGCGATCGAACTATTGTCGAACGCTCGGTCCAGCCGCTGGACGAGATCAAGCGTGTCGGAACTTGAAGTGGGCACAAGATTGGCCTTGGCCTGTTCCAG
>JBJTMG010000019.1:0-33867 GCA_046063415.1 Micrococcales bacterium | reverse complement strand
GACAGTTGACCAAAAAGTTCGTCACACGGTCAAGAAAGCCGCCGAAAAGATCAAGGGAGACGAGTAGTCTTTTATTTTCGGCACTGGGGGCGTTAGCTCAGCCGGTTAGAGCAGCGGACTCATAATCCGTCGGTCGCGGGTTCAAGTCCCGCACGCCCCACCACTAGAACTGCATCGCGCAGGCAAAAAAAGACCCGAGTCGCAATGCGACCCGGGTCTTTTTCGCTTCAGTTAGCCGCCGTAAATGGCGCTCCAATCGGAAACGGTCATGAGATAGATCTGCCCACCTTCAACGGCTTTTGCAAGGGCAGCTTTGGCAGCAGGATCGGTAATGTCAGGTCTTGCCTTTAGAAGTGCATCTCCGGTTACGTGAACCTGAGCAACGAAAACATAGTAAGTGTTCTTGTCTTTGGAGTTCTTCTTGAAGTACTTGGTAACGTTTAGGACTCCAGAGGTTTCTTCATCCTCGGTGATAAAGCTCGGATCAGCTTTGGCGGCTGAGAACATGGCTTCCTTGAACTGATTCAGGACAACAATCTTGCCGTCTGAGATCCGATAAGCAAACATACGAGTAAGTTGCGGGTTGTTACCCGGGTCTTCCTGAATGATGATGTTTCCGTAACCGTCAACCTCAATGTTGTCTGGCTTATTGAGGTACGGGGCCTCGGTTCCATCGAGCAGCATCGTGATTTTTCCTCCAGCCGCAGGGTTCTTCACGTCGTTCAGTGTCAACTTCCATAGCGCTCCACCATCACGCTTGGTAACGAGCGGTTTGCTCGGGTCCAGGGTAGTGGCGGCCTTGTCTTTGTTGGATTCTGTCGTGACGAAGTAGTAAACGGCTGGGTTTCTGGGATCCCAGGCGCCATCTTCAACGCGGGCTAGAGCTGTACCCATGTTGAGTGCAGTTCGGTTCTGATTGACACCATTGTCGGTTGCGTCGATCTTGTTGAACGAGACATCGGTGACTTTACCCTTTCCTACAGCGGCGCGGAATTCTGATTCTTTGGCAAAGTCTGCAATTTTCATAACGTAGGTTGAGCCATTGGTTAATCCAGCTTTTTCAAACCAAGTTCCCTTGTTGGTCTTGGTTCCCTGATAAAGCCAAACCTGCGAGTCGGTTGCCGAACCGTCTTCGTTTCCAAGAACCGCAGTGGTCTTGGTTCCGGTTGCAACGACGTTGAAGGTTTCCCAGGCAGCAAGGCCAAATCCGGGAATCTGGACCAGCTGACCCTTTGAGCTAACTGCGAAACCGCGACTTTCGTCGCCGCCCTCTTCACCGGTCAAGTAGACGGCTTCCTTGATTCCGTAGCTCTTTTTGCCAGACTTGTAGAAAAGTCGACCTGCCGGTGACAAAGATGCCGAGCAGAAGCGGTTTAGGAATGAAGTGTGCTGAGGAGTTCCGTAGCTGTCGGTTGCACTCGCGCCAGCCGGAGCGGTTCCAGACTTACCCCAGGTTTTGGTGTTGTAGTCGTAGAACAGGGCAGAGGTCAGAAACTCCTTAGCCGAGCCAAGTTTCTGAGTTTTTGGGCTGATGCTGTATCGGTCAATGGTAGAGCCAAAGGCATCGCCCCCAGCACGGCTCAACTCCTTGGTAATGGTTCCATAGCTCAGCTCGTGGTTGTTCAGAATTTGCACGCTTTCGTTGGCAAAGTAGGCGCCTGTGCCATCGGGTACACCTGCAATCTGGTAGCCATCGATGATATCACCCGAAGTTGCAAGGACAGAGAGCGTTACTCCAGGTGCCACGGTCTCCACGTAGGTGGGTGCTTCGGACGCAAAAGCCGGTAGGGCCGCAGATGCGATTACCCCGATTGATGCAAAGATCGCTGTGCTGCGAGCTAGCTTGTTCATTTCTTCCTCCATTTAGATCTGTATCACAGACCCTTTTATGTCAACGAGGAAGCATGAACCCTAGGGAAACGTGGGCGACAGCAATGTTGAATCTTTTATTAATTTCAACGCCAGAAAGTTCAACTCAGGTTGTAGATTCGGCCCGCAATGCTGGCTCGGATAACGCGCACTTCTTTGACCTGTTTTAGCTCAACGGTCGTAGGGTCTAAATCGAGCTCGACCCAGTCTTCTGAAACGTGCTTCTCCTGCCAGGTGATGCGTGCAGGCTCGGTGACGTAACAGTCAAGCGCCTGCTGGACCGTGATTGCTTGACCCAGCCCAAGAGGCTCGGAGTATTGGTCCACCCGTCGGGCGGCGGCGGTGTAAATTCCCAAAAACGGGTCTGGGCTGGATACCGGCCAGTCGGAACCCATAGCAACGCGAACCCCCTGCTCCAATAGGTCTCTGGTGCGGTACAGGCGCTCGAATCGGGCTTCTCCAAGCGCGGGCAGGCAAGATAGCGAAAGCCCGTCTCTGCGGGCCCACAGGGGCTGCACAACACAGGTTATGCCCAGTTTCTGGAGTCTCAACAGATCTTCATCGGCAATTAGCTCCACGTGAGCTATCACCGGCCTGCGATCCCAGGTCGGGTTGGCATCGATGGCCGCTTCAATCGCGTCAATGGCAATGCTCACCCCAGCGTCTCCAATCGCGTGAATGTGCAGCTGAAAGCCTGCCGCATCCGCAGCGATGGCCATTTCTTTCAAGGCGTCTGGTTCCCAAACCGGCTCTCCAAACGGCTTGGAACTGTGATTGCAATACTCTTCCTTGACGGCAGCCGTGTTGGACCCGAAGACCCCGTCGGCAAAAAGCTTGATTGTGCGACAGGTTAGTAACTCGGAATTCGCATTTTGGACAGCCTCTCTCACCGTCTTGGCAAAAGCAAAGTCAGTCGTAGCGGAATCGGGTGAAATTCTAGGCGCAAGATTGGTTCGAAGTAGCAGGCGGTCTTGCTCAACGGCTGCAAGGTAAACCAGTTCCATCCCTGGATCTAGCCAGGCGTCTTGCATACCAACCACTCCAAGCGACAGCAGCTTGTGTTGCGCCCAATCCAGAGCGCGCAGTTCCTCGTCAAGAGTGAGCTTTGGTTGGTGCACATAAACCAGATTCATGGCATCCCATTCGCGAAGAACTCCCGAAGGGCGCCCCGAATCATCGACGTCTACCGAACCAATCTCGAGTTTTGGGGCCCGATCCGCAAGGCCAGCCACTTTCAAGGCGGCGGAATTAACCCAAATGGTGTGGTGGTCCGACGCGTGGATAACCACTGGAATGTCGCAGATAACCGAGTCGATTTGACTAGCCAGGAACCCCTCGGGCCCTGCAATGTTTCGATCGTAGGACCCGCAGTCTATCCAGGTAGCGGTTGGGTTTTTTGCTATGAAATCAGCCAGAATCTGCTGAATCTCACTGATACTTGTGGCATCGGTGACATCGGGGCCAAGCGCTTCACGACCTGCGAAGAGCGGGTGGCAGTGCGCGTCACGGAAACCCGGAAAACGAAAAGTCATTACTTTGACTTCTCTCGAAAGTAGCAACTCGGACAGAGCGATTCGTAGGTCACTTCAAAGCCATCTATTGCCACTTGTTCGCCGTCAAACACAAACTTGTCGTCAACTTTCCGGGCGTTGAACATAGCCTTGCGACCGCAGCGGCAAATGGTCTTGAGCTCTTCAAGACTGTGCGCGACTTCAAGTAGCCGAAGCGAACCCGGAAAGCCATTGGTAAGAAAGTCGGTGCGGATTCCGTAGGCCAAAACCGGTACCCCATCAAGAACAGCTATCTCTAGCGCCTGGTTTATCTGGTCTCTGGTGAAGAATTGGGCCTCGTCAAGCAGCAAACAAGCGATTTGAGCCCCGGATTCGGTTTCAACCTGCTTGCATGCCGCAGCAAAAACTTGACGCAGGTTTTGTTCCGGAACCACCACCAGGTCCACTTCACGAGTCATACCAAGGCGCGAAACAATCGTGTTTTCGCCCTTTAGATCAACAGCCGGTTTAGCCAGCAAGACTCGCTGCCCCCGCTCTTCGTAGTTATAGGCAGCTTGCAGAAGTGCCGTACTCTTACCGCTATTCATGGCGCCGTAGCGAAAATACAGTTTGCTCATAGGACTTCAATGCTACTTAGGGATTGACAGTAAAACTCCTTGGTTTTAACCTTGTCTCAGGCTCGAAGGTCGTAGGGGAAGACGTACCTTCAAAAAGGAGCCAAAATGACCGAGTCTGTAACTGGAATGGTCTTCATTCACTCTGCCGCGCGCGCTCTGCATAAGCACGTTGCGTGGTCATTGTCGGCCGCCCTCAAAACCGAAGTATTTCTAGATTGGACTCCGCAGCCCGAAATCATCGATGGCTTTCGAACCGAACTCTCTTGGAGAGGCACGCCTGACACGGGAGCTGAACTAACCAGCGTTTTAGCCGGCTGGCAACAACTTTATTTTGAGGTAACGCAGGATCCGGCAAACGGGTTCAGCGGTTCGCGTTGGAGTTTTGTGCCTGAGCTTGGAATAGCCCACAACACCATTGATGACATGGGGAACCTCACGATTCGAGAGGATCAGATGCGTTCGGCCCTGGAGCGGGCGGGATCAAATGCGCTGGAATTGCAACGTGAAATGCGTATGTTGCTTGCTGAACCATGGGATCAGATGCTTGAACCCCTGCGCGCAGCTGGAGCCGACGCCAGAGTGGTATGGCTGCATCGAGCAGGTTAGTGCGGGTTAAACGAACCTGAGCTTCAGCTACCCCTGGTAGCTGCGGAAAGCGATTACCGCGTTGTGTCCACCAAACCCAAACGAGTTGCTGACGGCCAAAATTGGTCCGTCGGGTAGCTTTCTTGGCGTAACCACAACATCCAGAGGAATCTCTGGGTCTTGGTTTTCAAGGTTGATGGTTGGGGGAGCGGTTCTGTTGTGCAGAGCCAGGATCGTAAAGATCGCCTCGATGGCTCCGGCTCCACCAAGCAGGTGACCGGTGGAAGACTTGGTTGCCGAGATGGCGATTTGATTCAAGTGATCACCGAAAACGCGCTTTAGCGCGTTGTATTCCGCGATGTCACCAACCGGAGTGCTGGTGGCGTGAGCGTTGATGTGAATCACATCGGTAATCGATGCCTGAGCCTGCTTGAGCGCGTTTACCACGGCTCGAGCCGCAGCGTTTCCCTCAGGGTCTGGCGCAGTGATGTGATACGCGTCGGATGTTACGGCCCCACCGGCAAGTTCCGCGTAAATCTTGGCACCGCGAGCCAGCGCGTGCTCTTCGGTCTCCAGGACAATTGCGCCGCCGCCCTCACCCATTACGAAGCCATCGCGGGCAACGTCGTAGGGGCGTGAAGCAGCCGCAGGGTTTTCGTTGTTTCTGGATAGCGCGTGCATTGACGCGAACGCCGAAATTGGTAGTGGGTGAATGGCAGCTTCCGAACCACCGGCAACGACGACATCGACTTCCCCGCCAAGCAGGCGGTTCAAAGCATTGGCTATTGCCTCAGTTCCCGATGCGCAGGCACTCACCGAGGTTCTGACACCTGCGCGAGCAGCGATGTCCATTCCGATTGCCGCGGCAGGCCCGTTTGGCATGAGCATCGGAACGGTCATGGGCAGAACGCGGCGTGGACCTTTTTCCTTGAGCGTGTCAAACGCGTCAAGTAGGGTCCACACTCCACCGATTCCAGTAGCGTATTCCACGGCGAGACGTTCAGGTTGAACTTCGGGAGCCCCGGCATCTTTCCAGGCTTCGCGGGCCGCGATGAGAGCGAATTGGCTTGACGGGTCAAGCCTCTTCGCCTCTTGCGGGGTAAGTATCTCGCTAGCTTTTACCTTTGCCTGACCCGCGAAGGTAACGGGAATCTCGTAACGAGCAACCCATTCCTGTTCCAGGGTCGAAATGCCAGACTCTCCTGCTAGCAGAGCCTGCCAAGTGCTAGGTACGTCCCCGCCCAGTGGGGTAGTAGCCCCAAGGCCGGTGACAACAATCTTGCGAGACAAAGTGGGTTATCCCTGCGCCGAAACGATGAAGTTAACTGCATCGCCGACGGTTACTAGGTTCTTTACCTCTTCGTCGGGGATCTTGACGCCAAACTTGTCTTCAGCGTTCACAACAATGGTCATCATCGAGATTGAGTCGATGTCGAGGTCATCGGTGAATGACTTGTCTAGCTGAACCGAGTCGGTTGCAAGACCGGTCTCGTCGTTAACGATTTCTGCAAGACCAGCTAGAACTTCGCTCTGGGAAAATGCCATGAGATTTCTCCTTGTTTGATTAATTGACCGAAACTAAGTTTAGGGGAGGACCACTACTTGCGCGGCAAAGGCAAGACCCGCGCCAAACCCGATTTCCAATGCTAAACCGCCAGACTTGACCGCACCACTCTCTAGCAGCGCGTGCATTGCGAGCGGCACGGAAGCCGCACTGGTGTTGCCGGTGTAAACAATGTCCTTGGCAATCACAACCGATTCGGGTAGCTTCAGTTGCTTTGCGAGTTCATCGATGATTCGGATATTCGCTTGATGGGTGACCATTGCGCTCAGATCCTTGGCCTCAATGCCGGCCGCTTCGAGCGCTTTTTGGGCGGTTTTGGCCATTTCCCAAACGGCCCAGCGGAACACGGTTTGGCCTTCTTGGCGCAGGGTCGGCCACGGTGCGAGGTCGTCTCTGAAGTCGAGCATCGAGCTGGTCATGCTGACGGCGTCCCAGTGGGAGCCGTCGCTTCCCCAGACAGTCGGCGAGATTCCAGGGAAGTCAGATGGCCCAACAATCGCGGCACCGGCGCCGTCACCCAGAAGGAACGAAATGCTTCGGTCAGTTGGGTCAATAAAGTCGCTGAGCTTCTCGGCGCCGATAACCAAGACGTACTTAGCCATGCCGGAGCGAACCAGAGCGTCGGCCTGAGCGATACCGTAGCAGTATCCAGCGCAGGCAGCGGAAATATCATAGGCGGGAGCTGGGTTGGCCCCAACCTTTTCAGCAAGCAGCGCAGCAGCCGATGGCGTTGCAAACGGGTGAGTGATCGTGCTGAAAAGAACAGCGCCAATCTCCGAAGGGTCGATTCCCGCTGCCTTGATCGCCTGATTTGAAGCGTCAACGGCCATGTCCATGAGGCTCAGGTCTTTGCTAGCGCGCTTGCGGGTAATAATTCCGGTGCGTTGGCGAATCCATTCATCGGAGGAGTCGATCGGGCCTGCGACGTCGTCATTAGTTACGGTTACGTCACCGCGCGCGGCGCCCAAACCGTAGATTCTTGAGAACTTTACAGTTTCGTACTGTTTCAGGGTTGGCTGTGACATGCTCCGACTTTCGGTTACTTGTGGTTCAAGATCAACTGGCGCGCTGCGTCAAGGTTATCGGGACTCTTGAGCGCCAGAAGTTCTACACCGGGTAGAGAGCGCTTTGCCAGGCCGACCAAAGTTCCAGCCGGTGCTACCTCGATTATCGCGGTAACGCCAGAAGCTGCCAGCGACTGCATGACCAGATCCCAGCGGACCGGAGACTTCACTTGGTTCACGAGCTTCGACACAAAATCAGTGCCAGAGGTAACGGGAACACCGCCCGCGTTGCTCCAAATTTGCACCGATGGATCGTTTACCGAGACAGTCGCAGCGTAATCGCCGAGCGTGGCCACCGCGGGTGCCATGTATCGGGTGTGGAATGCACCGGCGACCTGAAGTGGAACCACACGAGAACCCTCAGGACCGGCTGCTTGCAACTCGGCGATGCCATCGATGCTGCCGGCTGCAACAATCTGGCCGCCACCGTTGTAGTTGGCCGGCTCAAGCCCAAGTGCGGCTAGTCTTACCTCCACTAGTTCTTGGTCGCCTCCTAGAACAGCAGCCATTGAAGTCTTCTCGAGCGCTGCAGCCTCCGCCATTGCGTCACCGCGCCGCTTGACAAACTTGATGCCATCCTCGGGGCTGAATATCCCCGCGGCAATAGCCGCCGTGATTTCACCCACCGAGTGTCCTGCGACCCCCGCAATTCCAGCGTCCTTCGGTGAGGTTCCACCCAGCAGCTCGGCAAGTGACGCAACGCCAGCGGCCACAATTAGTGGCTGAGCAACAGCCGTGTCGCGAATAGTGTCGGCATCCGCAGTGGTTCCGAAGCCCACCAGGTCAAGTCCAGAGGCGGTGGCCATGGCCGACATTGAGTTCTGAAAGTGCGGTAGGTCAAGCCAAGGGTTTAGGAATCCAGGGGTTTGCGATCCTTGACCCGGGCAAACAACAACAATCATTGGTACCTTTCCTAGCTGCTAAAAGCCTCGTAGCTGGTTTAGCTCTCGCCTCCAGCTGAGCCAGACGTACCTGCATTCACATCGTGGAGACGGTACTTGTCGATCGCAAGCTGTGGTGCGGTCGGGTCGATTTTGCCTTGCGAAACCAACTGCTCGAGAACGCGCACGACAATAGACGGGCCGTCAATTTTGAAGAAACGGCGCGCTGCTGCGCGAGTGTCCGAGAAACCAAAGCCGTCGGCACCTAAGGTCGCGTAGTCACCGGGAACCCAGTTTCGGATCATGTCCGGAACCGCGTGCATGTAGTCGCTTACCCCCAAGAACGGCCCCTGGGACTGCGATAGTTTTGAAGTCACATACGGCGCTTCCACCTGTGAGTTGGGGTTCAAGAATTGCTCGCGGTCTTTAGCAAGTGCCTCGCGACGAAGTTCCGACCAAGAGGTGACGGACCAAATATCAGCCGAAACTCCCCAGTCATTCTGAAGCAGTTCCTGAGCCTCATATGCCCATGGGACTGCAACACCCGACGCCAGAATCTGTGCCTTATGGCCGGGACGATCGTTGCTTGAAATGTTGTGGATACCGCGAACGATTCCCTCGACATCTACATTTGCCGGCTCAGCAGGCTGAACGTAAGGCTCGTTGTAAACCGTTAGGTAGTAAATCACGTTCGGATCTGGGTGGTTTCCGCCATACATCCGCTCGATTCCATCGCGGATAATGTGACCGATTTCGTAACCGTACGCTGGGTCGTAGCTGATGACGCCAGTATTGGTCGACGCCAGCACTGGAGAGTGGCCGTCAGCGTGCTGCAATCCCTCACCGGTAAGAGTGGTTCGACCAGCTGTGGCGCCGATCATGAATCCTCGCGAGAGCTGGTCTGTTGCAGCCCAAACTGCATCGGCAGTTCTCTGGAAACCGAACATCGAGTAGAAAACGTAGAACGGGATGAGTGGTTGACCATGGGTCGCGTAACTTGTGGCAATTGCGGTGAATCCGGCCATGGAGCCAGCTTCATTGATTCCGGTGTGCAAAATCTGGCCGGCGGCAGACTCTTTGTAGGACAGGAGCAACTCGCGGTCAACCGAGATATAGTGCTGACCGTTGGGGTTGTAGATCTTGGCCGTTGGGAAGAACGCGTCCATACCAAAGGTTCGCGCTTCATCGGGAATGATGGGCACAATGCGCTCACCGGTGCCGGGGCTGCGCAGCAGATCCTTTAGGAGCCGCACAAATGCCATGGTCGTGGCGACTTCTTGGGTTCCAGAACCAGCCTTCGAAATTGCATAAGCCTTGTCCTCGGGCAGATCGAAGGAGACATACTTGCTCCTGCGCTCCGGTAGGTAGCCTCCAAGCGCGCGGCGACGCTCATGCATGTACTGGATTTCGGGTGCATCGTTACCCGGGTGGTAGTAAGGAGGCTGGTAAGGGTTTTCCTCGAGCTGGGCATCGGAAATTGGCACCCGAACTTCGTCGCGGAAGCTCTTGAGGTTCTCAAGAGTCAGCTTCTTCATCTGGTGAGTGGCGTTTCTGCCCTCGAACGACTTGCCAAGCGTGTAGCCCTTGATGGTCTTTGCCAGAATCACTGTGGGTTGACCCTTGTGCTCCATTGCTGCCTTGTAGGCTGCGTAAACCTTGCGGTAGTCGTGGCCACCGCGCTTGAGACCCCAAACCTGCTCGTCGGTTAGGTGTTCAACCAGCTTCAGGGTTCTGGGGTCTCGACCAAAGAAGTTCTCGCGAACGAAAGCACCGTCTTCGGTCTTAAAAGTCTGGTAGTCACCATCGGGGGTGGCATTCATTAGGTCAACCAAGGCGCCATCTGTGTCGTTGGCAAGCAGTGAATCCCACTCGCGGCCCCAAACCACCTTGATTACGTTCCAACCGGCACCGCGGAAGAAGCTTTCGAGCTCCTGAATGATCTTTCCGTTTCCTCGAACCGGTCCATCGAGGCGCTGTAGGTTGCAGTTGACAACGAAGGTTAGGTTGTCCAGGCCATCGTTGGCAGCCAGTTGAAGAGCTCCGCGGCTCTCAACTTCATCGAGTTCGCCGTCTCCAAGGAAAGCCCAAACGTGCTGGTCGCCGGCAGGCTTGATGCCGCGACCCTCTAGGTAACGGTTGGCCTGAGCCTGGTAAATGGCGTTAATCGGGCCGATTCCCATGGAAACAGTTGGGAACTGCCAGAAATCAGGCATGAGGCGAGGGTGCGGATAGGAAGACAGTCCGCCACCGGCGTGTGACTTCTCCTGTCGGAAACCGTCGAGTTGCTGTGCCGAAAGCCGACCCTCTAGGAACGCACGAGCGTATGGGCCTGGAGAGGCGTGGCCTTGGATGAAGATCTGGTCACCGCCAGTTGGGTGATCCTGGCCGCGGAAGGAGTGGTTGAAGCCAACCTCGTACAGTGAGGCCGAAGAGGCAAAAGTTGAGATGTGTCCGCCCACACCAATGCCAGGGCGCTGAGCGCGGTGCACCAGCATGGCTGCGTTCCAACGCATCCAGGCGCGGTAGGTTCGCTCAACCGCTTCGTCACCTGGAAACTCTGGCTCGTTTTCCGGTGAGATCGTGTTGATGTAGTCGGTGGTGGGAACGATTGGCACGTTCAGCTGAAGTTCGTGCGAACGACGAAGCAAGTTCAGCATGATTTCTCGGGCTCGACCTCTGCCGTGGACTCTGGCAACGGCATCGAGTGACTCGAGCCACTCACTTGTCTCTTGCGGATCCTGGTCTGGATTACTTACGGCGTAGGCATCTTTGTTGTTGATTGACACCGAGGTCCTCTTCCTAATCGAATCCGCTTTTGTGAGCGACATTAAAAGACTGGGGTTTGCTTGGGTATAAGCCTCTAAGAGTTTATTCGGCTATTGGGAAGTTGTTTGTCTTATTTGAGGTTTCTAGAGGTCTTGCACTTGGCAAAATTTCAAACCAGAACGAAAGAAGACCATCATGACCGCAGAAGTTGGCGAACTAGCCCCAGATTTCACTCTGTCTAATCAGAACGGTGAAGAGGTTACGCTGAGCTCGTTTAGAGGCGTGAAACCGGTGGTAGTGGTCTTCTATCCGCTCTCGTTCAGTGGAATCTGCACCGGTGAGCTCTGCGAACTTCGCGACAACTTCGCAACTTTCCAGACCGAAGGCGTGGAGCTGCTTGCCATTTCGGTGGATTCCAAGTTCGTTCAGAAAGTATTCGCAGAGCGCGAAGGCTATGAGTTCTCGGTGTTGGCAGACTTTTGGCCGCACGGTGGAGTTGCCAAGCAGTACGGCGTATTCCTCGAAGAGGCCGGCATTGCAACCAGAGCAACTTTTGTTATCGACATCGATGGCAAGATCTCAACCAAGTTCGTTACCGCACCTGGCCAGGCTCGTTCATTTGCCGATTATCAGCGGGCGGTTCAAGACCTAAGCAAGTAGTTCCGCTCGGTTTGCCAACCGGCACCTTCGTTGGGTAGAGTGTTCTGAGTTGTCGCAAGACAGCGTTTTTGAGGGCCTTTAGCTCAGTTGGTAGAGCGCCACGCTTACACCGTGGATGTCATCGGTTCGAGCCCGGTAGGGCCCACAAAAGTCGGGGAAGGCCATACCCACACTAGGATTCTGGGTATGGACTTTCCTGAGAATGAGGACTGGCGCACACGCCTTCTCACAGAAGCCGAAATCGCGGCTGCCCTTCAAAAACTCTCCACTGAGGCGGCCATCGAGCTTTTTCAACAACAGATGTTTTTGCGCTCGCAGGGGCTTCCCGAACCAGTCGAAGAGCCTCAACACGCTGGAGTAGCACCGTTGGCAAGCGCTCAACCTGTTGAGGCCACCGAGGTTGCAAGTGACCTAGGGTCTATTCAAGAGCCTCAGGATCGTCCAGAGGCCCCGGTGAACCCCCTCTTTCAAACTGCGGACCTAGCCGAGGTGCTTCAGCAACGGGCGACCGCGGCCGTGCCCATTATTCAGGAACCAGAGCCTGAGGCAGAGCCGGAGCCAGTCGTATCGACAACGGTTGAACCATGGCCTGGCCTTGGCGCCAGTGGTTTAGTTGACATTGCTCAGCCCGCCCCGGCAGATTCGGACTCAGAGTCCCAAACACCTGCGGAAGCCGAATTTCCCTCAACCGAGTCAGCTTCGGCGGCTTGGTGGAAACTCGAGGAACCAGAACACCCCGAGACTGTTCACCCCATTGAAGACCAAATCACCGATGTCATCGCGGTAAATGACTCTTCCCAACTCGAACCCGAATACCGGACTTACACAACTGAAGAAATCGCCACCGCAGTCAACACCCCGCCGCTGATTACCCCTGCCGTCCACCCAGTACTGCCTGCGCCAGTTCCAGATTTTGTTGATGAAGCGACCCCCGTTCTCGATCCCGCCGAGCAGGCAAACAGCTTCATCCAAAAGTTATCAGCCGATTCGACGCCGGCACAGCCAAGTAGCGGCAAGTCGCCCGAGGAAATTGCAGCCGAGCTCAATGCACGGTTTGGTGCAAACAAGGTTGGTCCTGACACTGGGTTTTTAGCAGCACAAATTGACCATGCTGCCAGTAAGTCAGTGGGGGATGCTCAAGTTGAGTCGGCACAGGACGAAGATTTCGTCCAAGGGGACTCCGGCGGCCAGATCACCGGGCCAGCTAACTCAAGCCAGGAGCCAAAAACCCAACCTGGCACTTTTGGTTATGTGTCCGAACCCATTACTCCAGCATTCATTGCCACCTCTTCGGAGCCCGTTTCGAAACCCTCGCCAATTCTGACGCCCGCAGAGGGCATTGAGCAGATCATCAGCGAATACGAGGAGAGTCACACTCTTAGCGCGCAGCCGAATCTGGTTGATCAAGCAATTTTGGAAGTTGGTGGCCAAGACGACGATGCCCCATCATTGGCTCAAACGGCCGATATCAATCAGGCGATTTCCGAGTCTGGAACCCGTCCAGCCAGCAGCTTGCTGGCAACCTGGAATGGAACCGGAGCGCTAGTTGCCCTTTCTGCAATCGGATTTCTAGCAGGAAGCATGAAGGTTAACCTGCTGTCACTGCTGGTCGGTGGATTTGTTGCGCTGGTTCCGTCCGGGCTTGGATTTGGGCTTTCGGCACTGGCTGCCAGACGCGGTAGACAACCACAGCAAATCTTGGCAAGAGCTGCGTTTGGTGTTCGAGGTGCAATCATTCCGGCCAGCCTTCTGATTCTGGCAAGGCTCGTGGCAACCGCGGTTGTTGCCGTTTTGGCTGGCTTGGCGTTGCCCAACTTCTTCCCAAACCTGCAATCAACCTTTGATCTCAACGCCGGTTCCGTAATCTATCGCGTCGAAGTGATACTTCCCACTCTCGCTGGCCTTCTAGTGCTTGGTGGTCTCGCCGCACTTTTCCGTGGAACTGCGCGTTTAGTCGTCAATATCGTGGTCGCAGTTGTGTCTTTTGCTGGCTCGGCAAGCCTGGTGGCGCTCTGGATTATGTCTCCGGGAGCTCTGTCGGTTCCCTTGGAACTAAACCTGGCTGCGGCTCTTGGTTTGGGGGCGTCGGTCGTAGCCGTCTTGGGTCTCCTCTGGGGAACCTCGGCAGCCGACGAAAGCCCCGACCTCAGGAGTTCAACCGTGGTTCCCAAGTTATTAGCCGTGGGACTCCTGAACTGGACCATTTTGGGTGTCTTGGCGCTTCTCAGCGGATTTGCCTTGTCAACCTTGTCTCTTCCTACCGAGGTTTCGTTTGCGGTTGGTGTCGTTTATCTCCTGCTGGCAGTTTTCGCGATTGGCAACCTAACCTTGCGAAATGCTGCCTCGCTAACCGGACTCGGATTGCCCATGATTCGCGGTTGGTTCACTCTGGCAGCAACTTTTTTGGTTGCAGCGTTCGCCGCCATCCTTTACCTGAGACTTGGTGCAGACGGCCTGTGGGTAAACGTAGTTGGCTATTTGCCTGCCGTTGGAGTTCCGGTAGTCGCTTGGCTGGGAGTAGTTGGTGCAGACACCTCACTGCGGAGAACCGATTACCACGAGGTCTCGCTACTTCGAAGCTACGGCTTTTATGGTGCTTTTAACTGGGGTAACATTGCCGGCTGGGTAATCGCAACCGCAGTTGGTTGGGGCATGATTTCAAGCAACTTGATTGAATTCCAGTGGATGGGTTACCTCGCAAAGCCCTTTGGCCTTGCGGAACAGGCTGTTCAAGAGAATCTTGGAATCTGGATTGCACTCGTCCTTGGTCTAGTCACGCCATTCTTGACCTCGATACCTCGGGTCAGGCAACAGGAAAGAGAAGTGAAAGCTATCGAGGCTCGCCGCTCGGAGCTCCTAAACGTTCTGGGGTTGATGGACTAGCCAATGCAACTTGAACAACTGATCACCGGGTTCGAGGAACTCTGGCCCCTCGAGGGCGCCGAACCCTGGGATTCCCCAGGTCTGGTTGCTGGCACCCCTGCGCAGGACATCCGGAGCGTGCTGCTCACGGTTGATGTCACGAGCGACGTGGTGAACGAAGCCATCCATGGCGGGTTCAATCTGGTCTTGGCTCATCACCCATTTCTGCTCCGGGGTGTTCAATCTGTCTCAGAGGCGCAATCCAAAGGTTCGACCCTCAGTCGGGCAATCCGATCCAGCCTGGCCATTTACTCGGCCCACACCAATGCAGACATTGTCATCGATGGCGTCTCCGACACGCTTGCAAAACTGCTTGGCCTTGAGCAGGTGCGTCCCCTGGTTCCCTCGGCACCGGGCATCGGTCACGGGCGGGTCGGTAACCTGCCAGAGGTAATGAGTCTGGGTGAGTTTGCCCAGACGGTGGCTCGAGTCCTACCAGCAACGGCAACCGGTGTTCGGGTTTCTGGTGATTACTCTCTTCCCATCGAAACAGTAGCGCTCTGCGGGGGAGCAGGGGACTCTTTTCTAGCGAACGCAGTCGCCCAGAGAGCCGATGTGTATGTCACGTCTGATCTTCGGCATCACGTGGTTCAAGACGCCAGAGAACAAGCGTTGCTCACGCGAGGAACTCCAGCACTGGTTGACGTTTCACACTGGGCAGCCGAATTCGTTTGGTTGGCGGTGGCCAAGCAGCTACTTGAGCGAAAATTTCCGGAGGTAAAATTTGAGGTGTGCGACCTTCGCACCGACCCTTGGGACTTCGTAGTTACTCAGTAGCTAAATTCACCTCACAAACTAAAGAGAGCGGCAATTGAAAGTCAGCGACAATCAACTTCAAGACTTGCTAGAACTAGCACTGACGGATCAGGAACTCTTGCGCTCTCGAAACCTAGTCGAAGAAACCAAGCAGTCCAAAGAACTTTCGCAACTCAACCTAGAGCTCATGGCTGCCTCGAGCGCATTCATCGATGCCAAGAATGCCAGTGATGCAGCTCAGAGAGAACTCGACAAGGTGGCGGCGGATCTTGACACTGTCGAGGCGAGGATTGCGCGCGACAAGAGAAACCTAGAACAAACCAGTTCGAGCAAGGATGCTGCCGGGATCCAATCTGAATTGGCAACCCTGGCTAACCGCCAGAGCGATCTAGAGGATCTAAGCCTCTCGCTCATGGAAGAACTTGCGAGTGCCAAAGCCGCGGAGGCATCTGCGGTAGAGAATCGGGCTGCCATCGAGGCTAACCTGGCCGCGCTGCGCGAGTCTTTAGCAAGTCAGCTTGCCAAGCTGGCTAGCGGCATTGATCTTCAGGCGGCCACTCGCGCCCAATTGGCGGCTCGGATCCCTCACGAGTTGCTCGAACTCTATTCATCCAAAGCAAAGCGTGGCATTCCGGTCGGTAGATTAATTTCCCGCGAGTGTGGCGCTTGTCACATGACCCTAACTGCTAGCGCTTACTCAGAGATTTCAGGTGCCCCGGCCGATGAGTTGGTAACCTGCCCGGAGTGCTCCGCCATTTTGGTGCGGTAATGCGAAGGCTTCTTATCGAGGCCGATGGGGGCTCAAGAGGAAACCCCGGACCTTCCGGTTCTGGAACTCTGGTCATTGATCAGGACACTGGCGAGATTCTGGTTGAAATCGCTCGTTTCATTGGGCACGCGACCAACAACGTTGCCGAGTACCACGCACTTTTGGCTGGTGTTCAGGCTGCGCTAAGGATTGACTCCAAAGCCGAGCTTGAAGTGCGAATGGATTCCAAGCTAGTCATTGAGCAGATGTCTGGTGGCTGGAAAATAAAGCACCCGGACATGCGAAATCTAGCAAGTGAGATCCACCACCTGCTCCAGGGTCGGCCCGTGCGATGGCAGTGGATTCCGCGTGAGCAAAACGGCAGAGCAGACGCTTTGGCAAACCGGGCAATGGACTCCGAACTTGAGGAGGTCATGGATTACACCCGGGTTGATAGCCTCAATGCGACTCAGAGCCAAACTCCAATAGCCTCCGCGGTTGAATTCAATGCAGAGCTTCCCAGTTCAGTTCGCGCACCTGGGGGAGTTACGAAACCCCTGACTACCGTTATTTTGGTGAGACACGGACGCACAGTTCTTACCGAGAGCAAGCGCATCAGTGGTTCTTCGGGTGCCGACCCTGGGCTCTCGGAAGCCGGAAAGTCTGATGCCAGGAGTGTCGCAAAGGAACTTTCAAGGTTTGCCAGCGCTGGCCCATGGAAACATCTTCCGCCCATTGCCGCAGTAGTCTCATCTCCAATGAAACGCACCGTGGAGACCGCCCAGACGATCGCGAGCGAAGTTGGTGCGCAACTAACCACCTATCACGACCTCAGGGAGATTTCCTTTGGCGATTGGGACGGCCTTACCAACGATGAAGCCCGAGAGTCCGATACGGCGCGATTCGAGTCTTGGCGGGGTTCTTGGGAGGTTGCGCCACCAAACGGTGAGTCGCTACGCGATTTTGATGATCGCATTCGTTCGGTTCGTAACCAGATTCTTGAAGACTTTGCGGGCCAAACAGTTGTAGTGGTGGCACATGTTATGCCGATTCGAGGGTTTCTGCGCCAAGCCTTTGCAGCTGACATCGATGCCTACTGGCGTCCGCAAATATCGCCGTGTTCAATTTCGATTCTGCGGCTTTGGGGTGGCGAAGCGGCTGAAATTATTGCCGTTAATTCCACCTCGCACCTTGCCTAAAGTAGGGTTATAGAACTGACTGGGTCAACTACGTGATCGCGGCGGCGTAAGCCGACGAGGAACGTCCGGGCTCCATAGAGTAAAGCGGTGGGTAACGCCCACTCGGGGTAACCCGCAAGAAAGTGCAACAGAGAGCAGACCGCCGAGAAATCGGTAAGGGTGAAACGGTGGTGTAAGAGACCACCAGCAGGGCAAGCGATTGCTCTGGCTAGGTAAACCTCGCTTGGAGCAAGGCCAGATAGAGAACGACAGTGCTACTCGTACTGTTCTCGGGTAGGTCGCTTGAGGTCTTGGGTAACCAAGGCCCTAGATAGATGATCGCGCAAGACAAAACCCGGCGTATCGGTTGGCCCAGTCAGCCACCCCATCGAAGCTGAAAACGATTCGAGTTAGTCGTCGTGTCGGTTTAGGGCTTCGGCGGCGGCACCGAGAATTCCGGCGCTGTTTCGCTTCTGAGCCGGAACAATGGGTGCTCGGAGCTTCAATTTGGGCAAGAACTGATCGTGCTGTTTGGAAACTCCGCCGCCAACGATAATCAAATCTGGTGTGAAAAGTGCTTCGAGCCTTGAATAGTAGGTCTGGAGACGCGCTGACCAGGCATCCCAGTCTAGATTTTCGCGCTCCTTGGCAGCAAAGCTTGCCTTGGTCTCGTAGTCAACCCCATCAATTTCCAAGTGACCGAGTTCGGCGTTGGGAACTAGCCGACCATCGATGAATAGTGCCGTACCGATTCCGGTTCCCAAAGTTGTCATGATAACCAGACCCTTTTTACCTTTGCCAGCACCAAAACGCATCTCGGCGAGTCCAGCAGCGTCGGCATCATTAAGGACATGAACGGTCCGGTTCAGGTGGCTCTCAAAGAGGGCGTCGGCGTCCAGTCCGATCCAGTTTTTTGACACATTGGCTGCAGAGAGCGTAGTTCCGTGTTGCACTACGGCAGGAAAACAGATACCAACCGGCACAGACTTTCCGGCTCCTGGTAGCACATCGATTAGCTTGCTCACCACCGCAGCGATGTCGGCTGGCTCACCGCCTTCGGGAGTCTCAAATCGCACTCGATCGCTAATCAAGGTGCCGTTCTTGGTATCGACCATGGCTCCCTTGATTCCGGTGCCACCAATGTCGATTCCGATTGCCTTTTTTGCCACGTTATGCCTTTGCTAGGGGAGGGTTAGGATTTCGGCACCTGTCTCGGTGACGACCAAAGTGTGCTCAAACTGTGCTGTGATGCTTTTGTCTTTGGTGGTGACGGTCCAACCGTCAGCCCACATGTCCCACTGGTGAGTGCCCAAAGTCAGCATCGGCTCTATTGTGAAGACCATGCCCACCTCCATGACATCGTTGTACCTTGGGGCCGAGTCGTAGTGTGGAATTATCAGCCCAGAGTGAAAACTCTGACCGATTCCGTGACCGGTGAAGTCACGGACCACACCGTAACCGAATCGTTTTGCGTAGGCCTCAATGGTTCTGCCGATGATGTTGACTTCTCGGCCGGGTGCCACGGCGGCAATGCCTCGCTCGAGTGCTATTTTGGTTCGATCCACCAAATCAACGATGGCTGCGTCTGGCTGCCCCACCAAAAAGGTGTAATTGCTATCTCCGTGGTACCCATCGAGGTAGGCGGTGATGTCGATGTTTACTATGTCACCGTCTTCGAGGACGGTGTCGTCTGGAATGCCGTGGCAAATTACCTCGTTCACCGAGGAGCAGAGCGACTTGGGGTAACCGCGATAACCGAGGGTAGACGGATAGGCACCGTGATCTATTAGGAATTCGTGACCTATTCGGTCTAGTTCATCGGTTGTGACACCTGGTTTGGCGTGACTTCCAACTAGCTGAATCGCCTGCGCTGCGATTTTTCCGGCCGCGCGAATCTTTTCGATACCCTCGGCGGTTTGGACGTGACTTCCGAGGTAATCGGCAGGGGCTTTTTTGCCAACGTATTCGGGTCGGGTTATACCTGCCGGAACCGAGCGGTGGCCGGAAATTTTTCCTGGAATCAGGTTTCCGGTGGCAGGGTCTTTTGGCATGGGTTTAGTCTATTCGCCATGGACAACGGCAGAGGCTCAGACGGCGACCCTACCCAATTTTGGTTCAATCTCAAGACTCTAAAAGTTGAGGAAGGTTTGAAATCGGCTGCTAACTACCGAGTTGGCCCGTTTGCAACCCGTGAAGAAGCTGCCGGAGCCTTGGAGCTGCTGAGAAAACGCTCACAGGCTTGGGCGCTTCAGGATGAGCGTGAGGACTAGGCCTGGACTAAATATTTAGTCAAACTCGTTTTCGCGAGCCGGAAAAATACCGTCCTCAACCTCGTTTCTATAAGCCTTTGCAGCCTCAAGCAATTGGGTGCGGATATCGGCGTATCGCTTCACAAACTTTCGGGTCTTTTGCCCAGAAAGGCCAGCAAAGTCGGTCCACACCAGAATCTGGCCATCGGTTGCGGCGCCGGCGCCAATCCCAATAGTAGGAATGGAGAGTTCCTTGGTTATTCTTGCGGCGAGCTCAGCAGGAACCATCTCCAAGACCACGGCAAAGGCACCAGCCGCTTCAACCGCGCGTGCCTCTAGAATCAGTTCTTCGGCAGAGTCGCCGCGGCCCTGAACCTTGAAACCTCCTAGGTTGTTCACGCTTTGCGGAGTGAAACCTATATGTCCCATTACCGGGATTCCCGCTGTAACCAATGCCTTGATTTGCTCGACACTTCTCTGTCCACCCTCGAGTTTTACCGCCTGTGCGCCTGATTCCTTTAGGAATCTAATACCGTTGGCCAGCGCAAGCTCGGGCGAGGGCTCGTAACTACCAAACGGCATGTCTATCACCACTAGTGCGCGCTTTGCGGCGGAGGAAACCGCGCGCCCAAACGGAATCATTTCATCGACGGTAATGGGCAGCGTGCTGCTGTGGCCGAGGGCGTTGTCAGCGGCGGAATCGCCAATCAACAGGACATCGATGCCAGCCTCGTCAAAGATCTGCGCGGTCAGGTGGTCATAGCTAGTGAGGCAACTGAACTTGCGCCCACCTACCTTGAAATCGGTGAGGGTGGTGGTGCGAACCTTGCGGGGAGTAAGTTCAGTTTGAGGCATTAGATGGCTTTCCAGGCGTCCACTTCAATTTCGACCAACATGGCAGGGTTAATGAACTGGATTCCAGCGAGCATGGTTGCAGCTGGGCGAATTTGGCCGAAAATCTCTCCGTGTGCCTTGCCAACGGCATCCATGTCAGCCGCATTCGCAAGGTACACTCTGGTTCGCACTACGTCCTGCAGGCTGTATCCGGCCTGAGCCAGAGCACCGGCAATGACAACCTCGAGAGCCACCTTGGTCTGGCCATAGGCATCACCCTCGTGCTGCAGGACTCCATCGACAGTAGCCGTAGAACCCGATACGTGCACATACGGACCTGCGACGGTAGCGCGCGAGTAACCGATTACCGATTCCCACGGTCCGCCGCTTGAAATTAATTTGTCTGCTGCCATGATGATCCTTTGTTTGGGTTCGACTTAATGATATTTGTTGGTGATTGGCATTCGATGGTCTCGGCCAAAAGCCAAACCAGTTATTTTGGGTCCGATTGCCCCTTGACGGCGTTTCCACTCGGCTCGGGCAAACAGGGTTGCAACACGCTCAACTGTCTCCGGAGCAAAGCCCTGATCTACTATCTGGCGCTTGCTCTGACGTTTTTCAAGTAACAAGTACAAGATGCGGTCTAGCTCTTCGTACTCGGGGAGGGAATCTTGGTCTACCTGACCCGGTCTGAGCTCTGCCGAGGGTGGCTTGACGATTGAGTTTTCCGGAATCGGCTCTAGTTCACCGCGACTCTTAGCCAACGCATTTCTGTGTTTTGCCAGGTCCCACACCAAAGTTTTGGCCACATCCTTGAGTGGCGCAAACCCACCCACCGAATCTCCATAGATTGTGCTGTAACCTACGGCGATTTCTGTCTTGTTGCCGGTGGTAAGGGTTAGGTGTCCTTCTTGGTTACTGAGACCCATGAGAATCACACCGCGAACTCGAGCCTGAAGGTTCTCAGCCGCTAGCCCAGTCAACCCGAGCTGTTCTTCCGCAACCGAAACCATGGCCTCGATGGTCTCTGTCCTCAGGTTTATGCCCAACCTCTGGGCCAGGTCTTGGGCGTCTGACTTTGAATGGTCACTTGAGTACTTGCTGGGCAGTGACACACCAAATACCCGTTCTGGTCCTAGCGCGTCCACTGCTAGTGCAGCGCACACGGCCGAGTCGATGCCCCCACTTAGTCCCAAAATCACCGACTTAAATCCGTTTTTATTCACGTAGTCGGCGAGCCCTAAGACTAAACAGTCCCAAATGTCGCTGAGTTCGTCTTGTTGTTCTAGGGTTTCGGTTTTGACAGGCGCTAGTTCAGCACGGTTCAAGATATCAACGACTACAAGGTCGTCCTTGAAAGCCGCCCCCCGAGCAACTACCTGGCCGGCTGCATTGCAAACCAAACTTGCCCCGTCAAAAACCAGATCATCTTGCCCGCCAACCAGATTTACATAGGCGACTGCACAGTCATTCTCGGTAGCCAGACTTTGCACCAGTTGGTCACGTCGATCCTGCTTATCAACCTCAAACGGGGAGCCGTTCAGCACCAAGACAACGTCCGAACCTGAGTTTTTGACCTGCGCGGTTGGGCCACCTCGTTGCCAGATGTCTTCGCAGATTAAGAGGCTAAAACGCAGGCCTTGAAAGTCAAAGCTCGTCAGGTGGCTACCGGGAACAAAAATTCGATACTCGTCGAAAACTGAATAATTAGGTAAGTGGTGCTTGGCATAGCTGTGAGTGATTTCTCCGCCGAGGCAAACACTGGCACGGTTTTGCGCGATAGCCCAGTTGTGTTCCTCAGCCACGGGGGAGACCGCAGGATGCCCAATTACAACCGCCATCTCGCCAAAGCCGGCCGCCTCGAGTGCCCTAGCAAACTCGGAAAGTTGAGCTTCGCAATCCGCAAGGAAATCGGGTCGGGCGGCAAGGTCTTCAACCGGGTAACCCGTCATGGCCATTTCACCAAAAACCACGAGATTTGCGCCAAGACTAGCCGCTTCGGTAACCGCTCGGAGGCAGCCATCGAGGTTGGATTTTAGGTCTCCAACCACGGGATTGGTCTGGGCTAGAGCCAAGCGAACTTTGGGCATAACCATTAGCCTAGTAGCAGGCAATGAGAGGAATTTTCCCATGGACAAACAACGCGATTTTGTGCTTCGAACCATTGAAGAGCGCGGAGTCAAGTTCATCCGCCTATGGTTCACCGACGTAGCGGGAACCCTCAAGTCTGTTGCCATTGCCCCTGCCGAGGCCGAGGGTGCATTTGCCGAAGGGCTTGGTTTCGATGGCTCTTCAATTGAGGGGCTAGCGCGCACTTATGAGGCGGATATGCTGGCAATGCCAGATCCCGCTACCTTTCAGATTCTTCCCTGGCGCGGCGAGATCGACCCGACAGCGCGCATGTTCTGCGACATTTTGACCCCCGACGGCCAGCCTGCGGCCGCCGACCCAAGAAACGTTCTAAAGAAGGCCCTAGCCAAAGCCTCAGATCTGGGATTCTCGTTCTACATTCACCCAGAAATCGAGTTTTATCTGCTGAAGTCGGCAGACATCGATGGCACCGGACCAGTGCCCGTGGACAACGCTGGTTACTTCGATAACGTTCCGGGTGGAACCGCGCACGATTTTCGTCGTCGCGCAGTAACCATGCTGGAACAGCTGGGCATCAGTGTGGAGTTCAGTCACCACGAGGGCGGTCCCGGTCAGAACGAAATCGACCTGCGTTATGCGGACGCCCTTACCATGGCGGATAACATCATGACTTTCCGCACGGTCATCAAAGAAGTTGCCATTGAGCAGGGCGTCTATGCCACCTTCATGCCCAAGCCATTCACCGAACACCCAGGTTCGGGCATGCACACGCACCTTTCGCTTTTCGAAGGAGACACCAATGCCTTCTTCGATCCGGCCGATCCGTACCACCTGTCAAAGGTAGCCAAGCACTTCATTGCGGGTGTACTTACCCACGCGGCGGAGATCACTGCAGTAACCAACCAGTACGTCAACAGCTACAAGCGACTCTGGGGTGGCGGCGAGGCGCCAAGCTTCGTTTGCTGGGGACATAACAACCGCTCAGCGCTGATCAGAGTTCCGCTCTACAAGCCCAACAAGGGGCAGTCCACCCGCATCGAGTATCGCGCGATCGACTCGGCTGCCAACCCATATCTGGCGTATGCGCTGCTTCTCTCGGCCGGCCTAAAGGGAATCGAGGAGGAGTACGAACTGCCTTCGGAAACCGAAGACAACGTGTGGGATCTCACCGATGCCGAGCGACGGGCAATGGGTATTCAACCGCTGCCTCAGAGTTTGGATCACGCCATTCGCAAGCTCGAGCAGTCAGAACTAGTAGCCGAAACTTTGGGTGAAGAGGTGTTCTCTTACGTGCTTGCCAACAAGCGACGCGAGTGGAGCGAATACCGAGCTCAGGTGACTCCTTACGAACTGAAGAAAAACCTGGGCACCCTCTAGTCAACGCATGGACAATGCAAGAAGTGGGTCGCTATCTGAGCTAGCCAGATTTGGTTTTAGCGACCTCAGTGGCACGGTTGCCAAACTCGATCAGTTGGTCAAATTGGTGGGTGATGCTGGGCGGTCGGCCGTGGCATCACTTGCCAAATCGGCCAATCCGGATCAGGCGCTTAACGCACTTCTTGGATTGGCGGAGGCAGACAAAAACCGGGTCAAAAAGCTGCTCTCAAAAGCCGAGAGTGCGGACAGACTCTGCCTCGTTTTGGGTGCTTCCTCAGCGCTGACGGACTTTATTCGCCGCCAGCCCGAACAGATCTCAAACTTCGAGAAGCCAGTTACAGTCCTGCCAGATCAAGAAGGTTTTACCACAAGTATTCGCGGTGTTTTGAACCCAGTTCTTGCCTCCGCAATTTCAGCTAAGAGCCAGAGCCCAGATTCTCCTTTTGAATCAGTCAGCTGTTGGGATGCCATCAGAGTGGCCTATCGCGCTGAGCTACTCAGGGTTGCAATCTATGACCTCACCGCACCTAATTCGCTCTCGGCACTTCCGACGGTTGCGGCTGCGCTTGCCGACCTAGCGGGAGCGGTTATCGAAGCTGCCATCGACATCGCCAGGGCCGAGCTGACTCACTCTAGAGAGTTCGGTACCTTCGAACCCAACGAAGTTGCTGCGACCAGCTTTGCGGTGATTGCCATGGGAAAGTGTGGCGCGCGAGAGCTCAACTACATTAGCGACGTAGACGTAATCTTTGTTGCCGATCCCGCCTCCGAGGCAATTGACCCTCAGCGAGCCGTAGAGATTGGAACCAAACTTGCTACTCGCATGATGCGTGCCATCGATGGCATCGCAACCGAGCCAATGCTGTGGCAGGTTGATCCAAATCTTCGACCTGAGGGTAAGTCGGGGGCCCTGGTTCGCACGCTCGACTCGCACAGGTCTTACTACGAGCGCTGGGCCGAGTCCTGGGAGTTTCAGGCTTTGCTCAAAGCGAGGCATCTAGCTGGAACCCGAACTCTTGGTGAGGCCTACGTCTCGACCATGAATCCCATGGTGTGGGTGGCTGCCAAGCGCGAAAACTTTGTTGAATCTGTTCAAAAGATGCGGCAGCGGGTAACTGACTACATTCCCGCTCACGAGGTAGATCGGCAGCTGAAGCTGGGTCCGGGAGGACTCCGCGACGTGGAGTTCACCGTACAGTTGCTTCAACTCGTGCACGGCCGTCAAACCGACGAGCTGCACGTGCGCGATACCATCGGGGCGATTGAGGCATTAGTTGGTGGTGGCTTCATTAGTCGCCAAGATGCTGCCTTATTCGCAGATCACTATCGGTTCTTGCGTTTTCTTGAGCACCGCATTCAGCTCAGTGAACTCAGGCGCACCCACCTAATGCCCGAGAGCGAGGCTGCGCTGCGGGCCCTAGCTCGGTCAGTTGACACGAAACTCACCGCAGAAAGCCTCTTAGCCCGCTGGGAGGGTGTCAAGACCGAGGTTCGCGGTCTGCACCAGAAGATGTTCTTCAAGCCACTTCTATCGGCTGTGGCACGGCTCGATGACAGTTCGCTCGCGCTGTCCGATGAACAGGCTATTGAACGACTCAGCGGTGTTGGATACCTAGATCCGAAGGGTGCGTTGGCTCACATTGCTGCTCTCACCAGTGGACTGTCCAGAAGGGCATCTATTCAGAAGCAGTTGCTTCCGGTATTGCTCGAGTGGTTTGCCAGGGGAACTGATCCAGACTCCGCTTTATTGGCATTTAGACGCCTTTCCGAGGACCTGGGAGACTCGCCGTGGTATCTGAGGATGCTCCGCGATGCCTCGGGTGCAGCCGAGCGCATGACTCAGGTGCTGTCCAATAGTCGGCTCGCAACTTCGCTGTTTGAGCGCATTCCCGAAGCTGCAGCCTGGTTCGAAAAATCTGAGGATCTCATTCCGCTTAGTCTGGACGAACTAAACACCGAAGCCGAGGCCATTGTTGATCGACACGAAAATCTCGGGTCCGCCGCGTCAGCACTCCGAGGTCTGCGCCGCCGCGAAACCCTCAGAATCGCCATGGGTGCGGTCCTTGGCGATTTGACAATCGAGCAGGTAGCACAAGGCCTTACCGATCTCACGGAAGCCTACCTTTGCGGCATGGGCAACGCTGTAAGAGTCCTGAGCGCCGAGCGATTCGATGGCTACCGAATCGGGACGGCTATCGATTTCGGACTGGTTGCAATGGGTCGATTCGGTGGGGGAGAGTTAGGGTTCGGATCAGATGCCGACGTAATGTGCGTCTATTTGGCTCTGCCGGGGGTTCCTCCCGAGGTGGCCCAAAAGGCCGCAGAATCTATGGTGCATGCATTGCGCGATGCCGCCAAGGATCAGGTTCTAGAGTTCGAACTTGACCTAGACCTGAGGCCCGAAGGAAGGCAGGGTGCCGTTGTCCGCTCACTCGATTCCTATCGCGCATACTACGCAAGGTGGTCAAGTGACTGGGAATCTCAGGCACTGCTACGGGCCCGAATGATTTCAGGCTCACCTGAACTCAAAGAACAATTTGCTCAACTTATCAACGAGCACCGGTACCCGACAGTGTTTGACAATAAAACTCTCGTTGAGATCCGCAGGATTAAAGCGCGTGTGGAAAACGAGCGCCTACCTCAGGGAGCCGACCCAAAGCGCCACCTAAAGTTAGGTCGAGGCTCGCTGAGCGATGTCGAGTGGCTGGTTCAACTACTTCAACTGCAGCATGGCAATGCTCATGAATCGATTCGTACCCCACAGACTTTGCCTGCGCTTCGCGCTTGCGTGGCCGAAAACCTTATCGCCGAACACGATGCCAACGTTCTTGAGAACGCGTGGTTGCTTGCCTCGCGAGTTCGTTCCGCAACCGTGCTTTGGTCTAATAAACGCACCGATGTCTTGCCGGTGGATCGGCGCCAACTAGAGGGCGCCGCCCGCATTTTGGAATATCCAGCCTTCAGCGCCAGCCAACTGGAGCAGGACTACCTTGCCGCCACCCGGCGCTCAAGAGCGGTGTTTGAGAGATTGTTCTTTGGCTGGGAGGCCAAATCCCTTCAGGACGACTAGGCCCCTGTAGCAAAATGGCCCTCACCGAAGTGAGGGCCATTTTTATTTGACTACTAAACGCCGTAGTAAAGCTCGAACTCGTAAGGGTGAGGACGAAGGGCCAGAGGCTTGATTTCCTTCTCACGCTTGTAGTCGATCCAGGTCTCGATGAGGTCCTTTGTGAATACGCCGCCCTTGAGCAAGTACTCGTGGTCGGCCTCCAGAGCCTTTAGAACGTCCTCGAGGTTGCCGGGTACCTGCGGAATCAGCTTCGCCTCTTCGGCAGGAAGCTCGTACAGGTCCTTGTCAACTGGCTCGTGTGGCTCGATGCGGTTCTGGATACCGTCTAGACCGGCCATGAGCATAGCAGCGAACGCCAGGTATGGGTTGCTCGATGCGTCTGGGGCACGGAACTCGATGCGCTTTGCCTTCGGGTTGGTGCCGGTCATTGGGATACGGATTGCAGCCGAACGGTTACCAGCCGAGTAAACCAGGTTAACTGGAGCCTCGAAGCCAGGGACTAGACGGTGGTAGCTGTTTACGGTTGGGTTGGTGAAGGCGAGCAAGCTTGGAGCGTGCTTGAGGATACCGCCGATGTACCAGCGTGCGATGTCGCTAAGTCCGCCGTAACCGTTCTCGTCGTAGAACAGTGGCTTGCCGTCTTTCCAGAGCGATTGGTGAACGTGCATACCCGAGCCGTTGTCACCAAACAGTGGCTTTGGCATGAAGGTTGCGGTCTTGCCGAACTGGTCGGCAACGTTCTTGACGATGTACTTGAACTTCAAGATGTCATCGGCTGCGTGTAGCAGAGTGTCGAACTTGTAGTTGATCTCACCCTGTCCCGCGGTTCCAACCTCGTGGTGGCTTCGCTCTACCGAAAGACCAGCTGCCTGAAGTTCAAGAACGATCTGGTCGCGCATGTCTGCGTGCTTGTCGGTTGGGGAAACTGGGAAGTAACCACCCTTGTAAGGGGTCTTGTTTGCCAGGTTTCCGCCACGACCTTCGCCGTCGCGCTCGTCACGACCCGAGTTCCAAGCGGCTTCATCGGAGTCGATGAAGTGCATCGAACCGTTCTGCTTGTACTCGTAACGAACGTCATCGAAGATGAAGAATTCAGCCTCTGGCGCAAAGAATGCGGTGTCTGCAATTCCGGTGCTGGCTAGGTAAGCCTGTGCCTTGCGAGCGGTCTGGCGTGGGTCGCGACCATAGATCTCGCCGTTGCGTGGGTTGTAGATATCGAAAACCATAACCAGGGTCTTCTCAACACGGAAGGCGTCAAGGTAGGCGGTGGTTACGTCTGGGATCAGCTGCATGTCCGACTCGTGGATCGACGCGAAACCGCGGATCGACGAACCATCGAAAAGCTGACCGTCAACGAAGAAGTCCTCGTCGATCATGCTTGCAGGTAGGTTGAAGTGCTGCTGTACACCTGGCAGGTCGGTAAAACGAACGTCAAGGAACTTGACGTCGTTCTCCTTGATGTACTTGACTACCTCGGAGGCGGTCTTGAACATAGGGGAATCCCTTCGATTTGGGTTGGGGAGGTTGGCGAGCCATTACGCCTAGCACCAAGTTTAGACCTGCCTGCAAGTTCTTCGCCCTCGCGAATGTTTCGTGAATGTAAAACTTTCGCCTAGTCTTGGCGGGTGACTTCTAACAATCCTCAAGCCTGGGCCGGTCAGCGCCTGGGACTCCCCGAATCGGGCAAAGACTCGCTTGCAAAAATGGGTAGGCGTACGCTTGCGCTCTGTGTAGATTGGGCCGCGGCAAGTTTGATTTCCATCGCGTTTTTCAACAACGCATCGATGGCCACACTTGCGGTTTTTGCGCTGGAGCAATGGCTACTCGTTGGCACTGCCAGCGCATCCATCGGTCACCGTTTACTTGGCCTGCGCGTGGTCAGCCTCAACGGAAAGCCTCTTACCCTTTGGCGCGCTCTCATTCGCGCGGGTCTGATTGTGCTGGTTGTGCCAGCGGCTATCTGGGATGCCGACAACCGAGGCCTACACGATAAAGCCGCAGAAACCGCCTTGGTGCTGCGTTAACTCGTTGCTGCGGGGCTTTAGCCTCGTGAGGCTCGTACGCGAGTCGGGTCGATTCCCTTAGGGATCGGAAGCGACAAGCTCATTGTCTGTAGGCGCTTGTTGACGGAGCTCATCTCGCTTCGGTTCAAGACTTTTTTCATTTTGAACAGACTTCGGCTGATCTTGGCTAGCGGAGTAGAGTGCTCGTCGCCACATACCCAAATAACCGACACTGGGACTCCCTGAGTTACCTTGCTCAGTTTGCGCTTTTCGGCTTCGACAAGCGTTGAGACCCGGGCGCGGTGACCCTCGCCGATCAACACAATTCCACCGGGACCCGACACACGGTAGACCATGTCACGTGTTTTGGGGCTAATGGCTACCGGAGTTTCGGTTCCACTCCAGCCGCGCTTGAGGGCCGTATTCAGAACTGCTCCAACTGCTCCGGGTTGCCCCTCGATTTGAGCGTAAGCAACCACTTCGGCGCGGCGCGACATGAGGATAAGAGCTACTAGAACTGCGGCGAGAAGACCGGTTATGGACCAAGTCAAGATTGCAATTGCGTTCCCACCGCCGAATACCACGCCAGCGACGGCAAATGCGGCAAGGGTTCCCACCAATCCGCCGAGGGCGATTGGAACGGATTTTTTGTCCTGCTTAGCGGTGAGTTTGTAAATCTTCCAGAGTTGCGCAAGGCGGCCTGGTTCTTTGTTCGGGTTCTTAGCCATAGTGTCTCTAGCCTACCCATTACACGGCTTGGCTGAATCCCTGAGTCAGTGCCTGCTCGGCCAAGTGCTTTAGGTTTTCCGGAATGGCTAGGCCCTTGCTCTGCATTGACTGGGCCCAGAGTCTGCCTGCCCTGTAGGAAGAACGAACCAACGGTCCCGATAGAACCCCAAGGAAACCCATTTCCTCGGCCGCCTCTTTCAGGTCCACAAATTCCTCCGGCTTGACCCAGCGAGTAACGGGGTGGTGACGGGGAGTGGGTCTTAGGTACTGGGTGATTGTAACGATGTCGGTGCCAGCATCCCTAAGGTCTTGTAGCGCCTCGAGAATCTCGTTCACGGTCTCGCCCATGCCCAAAATGAGGTTTGACTTGGTAACCATTCCGGCGTCGCGGGCCTGAGTTATAACGTCAAGCGAGCGCTCGTATCTAAAGGCGGGACGAATTTCCTTGAAGATTCGTGGAACTGTTTCCAAGTTGTGCGCAAACACCTGAGGTTGTGCGTCAAATACTTGTTGTAGAAGCTCGGGCTTACCCGAAAAGTCTGGAACCAAAATCTCAACACCGGTTCCGGTTGACTGTTTGTGAATCTGTCGGATTGTCTCCGCGTAAAGCCAGGCGCCTTCGTCCGGCAGATCGTCTCGCGCCACGCCTGTTACCGTTGCGTATCGCAAGTTCATGGTCGCTACTGATTCACCAACACGCCTCGGTTCATCGGAATCAAAGGCTGCCGGCTTTCCAGTGTCAATCTGGCAAAAATCGCATCTACGGGTGCACTGCGAACCGCCAATAAGGAAAGTGGCTTCGCGGTCTTCCCAACATTCAAAGATGTTTGGGCAGCCAGCCTCCTGGCAGACAGTGTGTAGATTTTCACCCTTTACCAGCTTGTGAAGAGCCTGATACTCGGGACCCATCTTGGCCGTGGTCTTGATCCATGAGGGCTTGCGCTCAATGGGAACCGAAGCGTTCCTTGCCTCGATTCGAAGCAGTTTCTTAGGAGCGGTTGACTCTGTCATAGCGCAACTTTCGTTATCTCGTGCAGGTGGCGTTGAACTACCTCAGCAGCCATCGCAGGGGTTATCTCTCGTCCGAGCAGTTCCGTCAGGGTGCTGGTGCCGGCGTCCCGGATACCGCAGGCAATGATGGTTTCATATGGCTTGAGCGAGTTGTTGCAGTTGAGCGCAAAGCCGTGCATCGTGGTGTGATCAGCTACACGAATTCCGATTGCAGCAACTTTTAGGTGCGAGCCGTCGGGCTGCGGGGCCCAAACTCCACTTCGACCTTCCACGCGTTCGGTGGTTAGTCCAAACTCGGCAATTGAGTCAATCAAAACTTGTTCCAGCCAACGAACATAGCCCACAACATCGATGGGTCGTGGCAGACGCATTATCGGGTACCCCACAAGTTGCCCCGGTCCGTGCCAGGTTATTTTGCCGCCTCGATCGGTTTCGATTACCGGAGTGCCATCCTGTGGAAGTTCAACGTCTTCTGTTCGTTTTCCAGCGGTGTAGACGGCTTCGTGCTCCAGGAGTATTACGGTGTCTGGGAGTTTTTCGCTTGAGACTTTGGCGTGAATCGCTCGCTGAATTTCAAGGCCCTCAAGGTACGGCACATAATTCGGTGCCAGTCCTGCGATTTGAAATTGGGGCATTTGGTAATTCTAGCTTTCAAAGGGTGTTGTGGTTATCAACAGATAAGCTCTGCGAACTATTTCATCGGCTTGCCTCAGTAAAGGATTCAGCCATGGACATCACCGTTTCCAAGCCCGATTCTGCAGGGGAAAGCCCAAGCTTCACAGTTCGGCAAGTTAGAGGGGTCGAAAGCCTAAGTTCCATGCTCTCGGAGCTGCGCGCCAGAAACATTGAGGCTCGGGTTCTTAGAAAGGGGGCAAGCGAATATGAGTTATTGGTTCCAAAACACCAAAACAACCCGAATGCCCAAGAAGTTTCCGACAACCTAGCTCCGCGGGAACAATCAGGTGGCGAGCCAATATTTGTTTTCGACGTTGGCTGGCAAGAGAATCCAGAACTCGATGGTGCGCGGCCGCGAAGGTCTGCCCAAGGCAGAGCAATAGTAGTGACCGCGATTGGCATCTTGGTCCTGGCCGGGGGATTGTGGATCGGACAAGTACTGTCAGTTGAACAAAGGCCGGCCACTGAAGGTGCGGAGGTTTCTTCACCCACACCGCGGCTAGAACAAACCGCACCAGGAAGCTCATGCGGCACCAACTTGGTCAACGGTCAAAAGTGGCCTTCCAATCTTTCTCCTGAAATGGCAGTCTTAGATGATTTGAATTTTGGCGGCAAACGCTTCTTAGGAATCCAGTTGAAATGCGACCAGAAGTCGACCCGCTACAAAGTAGAACTGCGGCTAACCGCGAATGGCTGGGAAATAGAAAACGCGGTTCGGTCACAGTAGACCGAACCGCGTTTCTAAGAACTACTAGAGCCCTAGGTTTGCCTCAAAGTTTGCGTCCTCTAGGCGCTTCTTGACATCAACCAAGAAACGACTTGCATCGGCTCCATCGACTAGGCGGTGGTCGTACGACAGCGCTAGGTAGACCAAGCTTCTAATGGCGATTGAGTCGTTGCCTTCGGCATCGGTGACAACTGCCGGGCGCTTTGACACGACACCGGTTCCAAGAATGGCAACCTGAGGTAGGAACACAACCGGAGTGTCGAACAAGGCCCCGCGCGAACCGGTGTTGGTCAGCGTGAAAGTGCCGCCACCAAGTTCATCTGGCTTTAGTCGGTTTTCGCGAGTTCGGGCAGCCATGTCGGCAATCTGAAGAGCAATCTCTGAGATGTTGAGAGTGCTGGCATCTCGAATTACCGGGGTGAGAAGTCCGCGCTCGGTGTCAACAGCAAAGCTGATGTTCTCGGTGGGGTGGTAAACGATGTTCTCACCCTCAACAGAGGCGTTCAACTTGGGGTGAACGCGGAGGGCCTCGGCAGCGGCTAGCGCAAAGAACGGCATGAAGTTGAGCTTGATTCCGTTCTTAGCGACGAATGCTGCCTGAACTTTGGAACGCAACTGCGCGATCCGGGTTACATCAACCTCAACGACCGTGGTCAACTGTGCAGTGGAAACCATTGATGCAACGGCGCGCTCGGCGAGAACCTTGCGCAAACGAGACATTGGTTCTGTGGTTCCGCGCAGAGCCGAAGGTGCCGCCTGAACTACAGGTGCGGCAGCCGATGGGGTGGCTGGCGAAGCAACTGAAGCGGTGGCAGCTAAAACGTCATCCTTGCGGATTCTGCCACCGACACCGGTTCCAGCAACCTGGCTCAGGTCTACGCCCGCCTCTGAGGCTAGACGACGGACTAGAGGGGTAACGTAGCCAGGATCGCTCGAGGTGGCTTGCGCGACTGGGGTTGCGACAGGTGCTGCCGCGGGCGTAACCACGGGAGCGGCAACAACTGGAGCTGCTACCACTGGTGCGGCAACTGGAGCAACGTATGCTGGCGCAGCTGGTGCCACCGGGGCGGCGGCGACTGGAGCTGCCGGAGTTGTAGCCGGTGCGGCAGCAGGAGCAGGGGCTTCGGCCACCGGAGCGGCAGGAGCCGCAGCGGCGGAATCACCAATGACAGCCAAGACAGCACCAACTGCAACGGTCTCATCTTCGGCTACCAGAATTTGCTGGATAACGCCCGCCACGGGGCTAGGGATTTCGGTGTCAACCTTGTCGGTTGAAACCTCAACAAGTGGCTCATCGATTGCCACACTGTCGCCAACCTTTTTGAGCCAGCGGGTTACGGTGCCTTCTGTGACGCTTTCGCCAAGGGCCGGAAGAGTTACTTCACTCATTATTTTTTTGCTCCTTCAGAAAGTTAAGCGTGTGCGTGTAGTGGCTTGCCGGCAAGAGCAAGGTGAGCCTCGCCAATGGCCTCATTCATGGTTGGGTGAGCGTGAATCAGAGTTGCGACCTCTTCTGGATAAGCTTCCCAGTTCACGATTAGCTGAGCCTCGCCGATCTGCTCACCGACGCGCGAGCCAAGCATGTGTACTCCAATAACCGGGCCGTTGACACGGCGAACTAGCTTGATGAATCCAGCGGTGCCAAGAATCTGGCTCTTGCCGTTTCCGCCCAGGTTGTACTCGTAGGTCGAAATGTTTTCGCGACCGTAAACCTCGGCTGCCTTGGCCTCCGAAAGGCCAACTGAAGCCACCTCTGGCTCACAGTAGGTAACCTTTGGAATGCCAGTTTCATCGATTGCGACCGGGTTCAATCCGGCGATTTCTTCGGCGATGAAGATGCCCTGCTGGAAACCTCGGTGTGCCAGCTGAAGTCCAGGAACGATGTCTCCGGCGGCATAGACGCCAGCGACGTTGGTCTGAAGGCGATCGTTGGTTAGAACGTAACCCCGGTCCATGGCAATGCCCTGCTCTTCGTAGCCA
>JBJTMG010000111.1:0-7337 GCA_046063415.1 Micrococcales bacterium | reverse complement strand
CTTGGCCTCAAGAACCATGCGAGCTATTCCGGTTCGTCCGCGATAGAGGCGACCATCGGGCGAGCGCGTCCCCTCCGGATAAATTCCCAACAGGTTACCCTGCTCTAGGACTCCGAGTCCGGTGTTTAGCGATGCCTCGCTGGCTTTTCCGCCAGAACGGTCAATGGAAAGTTGACCAGTGGATTTGAAAAACCAGCGAACCAAAGCACCCTTGATTCCCTTACCAGTGAAGTAGTCACTTTTGGCCAAGAAGGTCACTGGTCGCCGCAACTGAAGCGGCAGAAAGATCGAGTCTGAAAAAGAAAGGTGGTTGCTCGCGAGAATTGCTGCACCCGAAGCCGGAATGTGCTGGGCGCCACGCACCCAGGGCCTAAAGATTACTCTGAGCAGCGGACCGAGCAAAAAGGTTTTGAAGATGAAATACGCCATCTACTTGCCTTTCCCGCTCAGTTGCCCGCCATTCGGCGTTATTACAGTTTACCGAACGCCTGACGCGCCAAGTCGGCAGCCCCGACTAATCCTGCATCATTGAGAAATTCGGCAGCCTTAATTTCAAGTTCTGGTCGGTACCCACGAGCTGGCAGGTGCGACAGGTAAGCCTCGCGTATCGGGTCGAAAAGCACGTTGCCGAGTGAACTGACACCTCCGCCAATAACGACTACCTCGGGATCTAGTACCGCAACCAGGGTGGCCACTGCTTGACCTAGCCAGGACCCAAGTTCGGTGATCAACCCCACCGACCCCGGGTCTTTCTCCAAGATAGCTTGAGCGACCTGGATTCCAGAAAGTTCCCCAACCTCGTGTTGAATCGCGGCTAGTCGTTGACCCTCTGGTTTGCCCGATGCAGCCAGTTCCTTTGCCGCCCGAAGCAACGCCGTTCCGGAACCGTATTGCTCTAGGCAACCAAACTGGCCGCATCCGCAGAGTCGACCCTCTGGAACAACTCGAATGTGCCCCAGTTCCCCCGCGATACCAAACCCACCGTGAAGCAGTTTTGAGTTGACGACCACGGCACCCCCTACGCCAGTGCCAATGGTCAACATGATCATGTGCTGCGAGCCGCGACCCGCGCCGTATCGATACTCGGCCCAGCCCGCTGCGTTGGCATCGTTCTCAAGCAGAACTGGGACATTAACCAGGCTCTCGAGCCTTGCTTTGAAGGGCTCGTTGCGCCAGCTCAGGTTAGGTGCATAAATAATGTTCGCCTGTTCGGCATCGATGAAACCGGCGGCGGCTACCCCGGCACCCAGAACCTGCTCGTCCTGCGACAGCACGCGGATCAGGTCAGCCACGGCCTCAGTCAACGCATCCGTGTCATTCGCCGGAGTCGGTACCCGCAACTCCTTGACCAGTTTTCCCGACTCATCCACCAGTGCGCCGGCGATTTTCGTTCCGCCAATGTCAATACCGACTGCGTGCATGGATTGCCTCAATTTCTAGAAACGGGAGAACTACTTACAAAAGTCTAATGACGGCGGGCTTTCTAGCATCTAAAGTAGTGGCAAGCTGATATCGAAGACACTCAAAGGAGATTGCCCGGTGCTGAACTACGACCTAGCCCCGCTAACCCAGGCCGACCCAATGTCCAACATCACCGATCTTCTGGTTAACCGCGCCGCAGCCACCCCAAACCTTGCACTCTACGCTCGCCAGAGTGCCGATTCATCGTGGTCGCCCGTTAGCGCTAAGGACTTCCTCGAGCAGGTTAGAGCGCTGGCCAAGGGCTTTATTGCGGCGGGTATCCAACCGGGACAGGCCGTTGCGATCATGTCTCACACCAGCTACCAGTGGACCCTCACCGACTTTGCCCTCTGGTTCGCTGGCGCAGTGTCTGTGCCAATTTACGAGACCTCCTCTCCAGCGCAAATGTCTTGGATCCTCACCGACTCTCAATCGGTCGCCATACTTCTTGAGGATGCGAGCATGTCTCCAAAGCTTGAGGAAATTAGGGATCAGAGTGCATTCCTGAGGCAGGTGTGGAGATTCGACGATGGCTCTCTGGACAACCTAGTCAAGCTGGGAAAAGAAGTGAGCGATCAGGTGCTAGAAGATCGTCGTCACGCAGCCAAGCTTGATGATTTGGCGACCATCATCTATACATCGGGGACTACAGGAAAGCCAAAGGGCTGCGAACTGCTGCACCGAGGGTTCGTTGACCTATCTTTAAACGCCAAGCTAGAGCTGCCCGAGGTGGTCAAGGATGGCAACAGCACGTTGCTGTTCCTGCCTTTGGCGCACGTGTTTGCAAGGTTCATCGAGGTTCTGTGCGTTCACGCCGGTGTCAAAGTTGGCCACCAAGGTGACGTCAAGAACCTAGCAACGGCCATGCAAACTTTCCACCCAGACTTTCTTTTGGCAGTGCCTCGAGTCTTCGAAAAGGTTTACAACACGGCGGAGCAGAAAGCAGAAGCCGGTGGTAAAGGTGACCTGTTCCGCAAAGCGGCAGCAATTGCTGTTGCCTATTCGGAGGCTATGGACACCAAGCGCGGTCCGGGCGTTGCCCTTCGGCTCAAGTTCATGCTCTTCGATCGCCTCATTTTTGCCAAGATGCGCGAGGCCATGGGTGGCAAGGTTCGATACGCGGTATCCGGAGGTGCTCCTTTAGGAGTTCGCCTGGGTCACTTTTACCGTGCCATTGGTCTGGTGGTGCTCGAGGGTTATGGACTCACGGAAACCACCGCGCCGGCAAGCATCGGTCGCCCCGAGTCCATACGAATCGGCAAAGTGGGACGTCTACTTCCAGGCGTGGGAATCAAGATTGCCGATGACGGTGAGGTTCTGCTCCGAGGAAGCAACGTGATGCGGGGTTACTGGCAAAACCCTTCCGCAACCGCAGAGGCTATCCAGGATGGCTGGTTCCACACGGGAGACATTGGGGCAATTGACGAAGATGGCTTCATAAGCATCACGGGTCGCAAGAAAGAGCTGATTGTAACTGCAGGAGGCAAGAACGTTGCACCGGCTCCAATGGAAGACCCGCTTCGTGCCGACCCACTCATTGGCCAAGCTGTGGTCATTGGAGACAACCGGCCATTCGTTTCAGCAATCATTTCATTGGACCCGGAAATGCTGCCAATCTGGCTCGCAAGCCACGGCCTGGATAAGTCCCTCACGCTTGAGCAGGCAACTCAGTCACCGCAGGTTATCGCAGCGGTTCAGGCTGCTGTGGATCGGGTGAATCGAACCGTTTCACAGGCCGAAGAGATCAAGAAATTCGTCATTGTCGACCAAGAACTCAGTGAAGCAAGCGGCCACTTGACACCTTCTCTAAAGATCAAGAGGAACGTGGTGGTCTCCGATTTTGCGCATGAAATTGAGAAGATTTACGGAGCCGAGCGCGGGCTCTGAGCGCTTTGAATTAGTTCTTCAAAAACCAATCGGTTTGTCTAAGTTCACGCATTGCCGTTTTTCTAGCTTCGGGTTCGAGACGGTCCAGATACAAAAACCCGTCTAGGTGATCGCACTCGTGTTGAAGCATCTGCGCCATGAGTCCGCTTCCCGAGAGTTCAACCGGCGCACCCGTCTCGTCTACCCCTTGTACCCTTGCGAATTCGCGACGGGGCGTTTTGTGCCAAAGCCCGGGAACCGAAAGGCAACCCTCGTCTACCGGGATGGTCTCGCCCTTGAGTTCAACTATGACCGGGTTGATAATGCAACCCACTTTGCCCTCGACGTTGTAGCTGAAGGCACGAAGGTTCACACCGATTTGCGGAGCAGCGACTCCAGCTCGACCAGGAATTTTTGTGGTCTCTATCAGGTCTTGAACCAGCGCCGCTATTTTTTCATCAAACGAGACGACAGGGTCACTCACTGTCTTTAGAACCGGGTCGCCAAACAGGCGAATTTCACGAACGGCCATGAACTACGAGGGGTCGTTTAGGCTATCCACGACCAGTGCAGCGAGTTCACGGGCGGCTTCGCGAGTGCCCTTCTTGAGCTCTGAGAACTTAATCACCGAACCGGCGGCCAAGGCTGGGTCGTATGGGATTCGCACCACAGCGCGGACTCTGGAACGGAAGTGCTGCTCGATTTCGTCGAGTTTGACAAGCTCGGTGGCCTGCGTAGCGGTGTTAAGCGCCACAACAGCGTTGCGAACCAAGTCGCCGTAATCGTTAGCCTCAAGCCAGGTTAGGGTTTCCGAGGCCAAACGCGCCTCGTCAACGGATCCACCCGAGACCACAACCAGCCCGCTGGCACGCTGAAGGGTTGGCCGCATGACAGAGTGCACAATTCCGGTACCGCAGTCGGTGAGAACCACCGAGTAATAGCGCGCCGCCATGTCGGCAACCACGTTGTAGTCACCCTCGTTGAATGCCTCAGAGAGCATTGGATCGTTGTCCGAGGCAAGTACGTCTAGGCGGGTAATGTCCCGCGAGACCATTGTCGAAAAGTCACTGAAGCCATCAATAGCGGCAGCACGATTCACAACATCGCGAACTGTGAATCGAGTGGATTTGCTGACACGCTCTGCGAGAGTACCGCGATCGGGGTTGGCATCGATTGCGATAACTCGGTCTTCTCTGGTAAGAGAAAGCGCCATGCCAAGAAGGGTGGTGACGGTGGTCTTTCCTACTCCGCCCTTACGGGTCAGCACGGGGACGAATTTGGTGCCGCCAGAGAATGGTGCACTAATTCGAGCATCTAGCGCTTTACGCTCACGCACTGCCAGCGAATCACCCAGGTTGATGCTCTTGAGGCTTGCAAAGAACAGGAATCTTCTAAATCCTGCCTCCGGTGCAGGCCGGTTCTTGCTCGAGTTGTCCAGCAA
The DNA here is from genome assembly GCA_046063415.1 of Micrococcales bacterium. Taxonomy (GTDB): domain Bacteria; phylum Actinomycetota; class Actinomycetes; order Actinomycetales; family Microbacteriaceae; genus Rhodoluna. The sequence continues at coordinate 2,569 of JBJTMG010000111.1, read as the reverse complement.
ACGGTCGGCAGTGAGCATAGCGGCAGGTTCTGGGGCGTCAAAGATTTCACCGCGCAGACTGTCACGACGGCTGTAATTAGCCCTTACCTCTGCCACCTCTGGTACTTCTTCAGCTAGAGGCTCGGCAAAAACCTCTGGGGTTATGGTGATAGACGCGGTAGATGGGGTTACATCCACGATGCCAGCGTCAATGGCCACTTCAGCCAGATTGTGGGTCTTTGGTTCGTCGTTAGGAGTAATCTCCGCAAAAACATCAGGAGTTGGTGCATCGGACTTCTTCCTGCCAAATGCCATGGAAGGCCTCCTAAAAACTCGTCCGGCTGATAACTACACAAGTTTACCCAAAGTTTGCCGACATTCCTCGGCGGTTACCCTAAGAGTTATTCAAGTACCAGGATCAGGTCGCCACCCTCAACTGCCTGAGTCTTAGAAATTGCCAAACGCTTGACGACTCCAGACTGGCTTGAGGTGATTGTGGCTTCCATCTTCATTGCCTCGATGGTCGCAACTGGCTGTCCCACTTCAACGTGAGTTCCTTCGACCACCTGCAGCGAAACCACCCCAGAAAATGGCGCTGCCACGTGCGAAAGGTTTGACGGATCCGCCTTTTCGGCCTGACTGGTTGCCACAGCAATCTTGCGGTCGCGAACGTTGATCGGACGCAACTGACCGTTTAGGGTCGCCATGACGGTGCGGTAACCACGCGCGTCGGCTCCACCAATCGCCTCGAGGCCAACATACAGGCGCACGCCGCGAGCAATCTCAATAACGTGCTCTCGGCCCTGCTCGAGTCCGTATAGGTAGTCCACTGTGTCTACCTGATCAAGTTTGCCGAAGGTGTCACGAGCTTTCAGGAACTCGGCGTAAGGCGCCGGGAACAGCAAGCGGTTCAGAGTCGCGCGCCTAAGTGATGCATCCTGGCCCTTCAGAGTTGCCAAATCGGCCTCGCTAACGGCGGTGACACCAAACTTTGGCTGCTTTCCCTGTAGGACCTTGGTTCGGAACGGTTCGGGCCAGCCGCCTGGCAAGTCGCCAAGCTCGCCAGCCATGAATCCGATCACAGAATCAGGGATGTCGTAGTTCTGAGGGTTTTCCGCAAAATCCGCAGGATCGGCATTAACCGCAACCAGGTGCAGAGCCAGGTCACCAACAACCTTGGATGATGGAGTCACCTTGGTTGGGCGTCCCAGAATGGCGCTTGCGGCGGCGTACATGTCCTCAACGCGCTCAAACTGGTCACCCAACCCAAGCGAAATTGCCTGCTGTCGCAGGTTTGACAGCTGGCCGCCCGGAATCTCGTGTTTGTAGACGCGGCCGGTTGGCCCAGGCAGACCAGATTCGAAAGGAGCGTAGACGTTTCGGACGGTCTCCCAGTACGGTTCCAGCGCCGTGACAGCGGACAACGGGATTTGGGTGTCGCGCTCGGTGTGAGCCAGCGCGGCAACCAGAGCCGAAGCCGACGGTTGACTGGTGGTGCCAGCCATCGGGGCAGATGCGACATCAACCGCGTCTACGCCAGCATTGATGGCAGCCATCAAGGTCGCTAGCTGACCACCGGCAGTGTCGTGGGTGTGAAGGTGCACTGGTAACTCAAAACGCTCACGTAGCGCGGTTACCAACTTGGCTGCCGCGGCTGGGCGAAGCAAACCAGCCATGTCCTTAATCGCAATGATGTGAGCACCAGCGTCAACAATCTGCTGGGCCAGATTCAAGTAGTAGTCGAGCGTATAAAGCTTTTCTTCGGGATCCAAAAGGTCAGCCGTGTAGCACAGGGCCACTTCTGCAACGGCCGTCTTGGTGCGCAAAACTGCCTCAATCGCTGGACGCATCTGGTCAACATCGTTGAGAGCATCAAAGATTCGGAAGATGTCTACACCAGTTGCAGCTGCCTCGGCCACGAAGGCATCGGTGACCTCGGTTGGGTAGGGCGTGTAGCCAACGGTGTTTCGCCCGCGCAACAGCATCTGAATGCAGAGGTTTGGCATAGCCGTTCTAAGGGCCGCCAGGCGCTCCCAAGGGTCCTCGCCCAAGAACCTGAGCGCGACGTCGTAGGTTGCACCGCCCCAGGCTTCAACCGATAGTAGCTGCGGAGTTAGGCGAGCCACGTGCGGACCAACCTGCACCAAATCGCGCCCTCGAACCCGAGTCGCAAGTAGCGACTGGTGGGCATCGCGGAAGGTGGTGTCCGTCACCGCAACCGCGGTCTGAGCCCGAAGCGCTGCGGCGAACCCGCTTGGGCCAAGTTCTAGCAGTCGCTGACGAGAACCAGCCGGGGCCGGTTGCGCGAGATCAGTTTTTGGCAGCTTGACCTCTGGGTTCACGTGCCCAGCACGCGGACCATAAGGTTGGTTCACAGTGACATCGGCCAGCCACTGAAGAATCTTGGTGCCTCGGTCCTGTGACGGCTTAGTCAGGAAGAGTTCTGGGCGCTCGTCTATGAACGAGGTGCTCAGGTCTCCCTTGGCAAAGGTTGGGTCCGCCATGACCGCCTGCAGGAACGATATGTTGGTGGATACCCCGCGGATGCGGAACTCGGCGAGCGCGCGCTTCGCGCGAACCACAGCAGATC
>JBJTMG010000110.1:0-5299 GCA_046063415.1 Micrococcales bacterium | reverse complement strand
CTCGTTAATGTGCATGGTTCCACCAAATGCGGCAACCGGATCGGTGCCAGCCTTTAGCGCCGGAAGCCGCTTGAGCAGCATGTTTACCTTGACCTGAGCGCCCTGAATTTGGTGCTGGCTGTTGAGCCCCAGCAACCCGTTCAGGACCGGACGCGAAACGTTGGCTAGCACGTAATTGGCGCGCAGGGTCTGCGATTCACCATTCTGTGAATAAGTGACCAGCTTTTCGGCACCCTCGGCTCCAACCCGAGTAACCGCACAACCAGCCAGCAGGTCGGCTCCAAACTCGCCGGCGCGCTTGGCCATAGACCTAGTCACCGCACCCATGCCGCCCACCGGAATGCTCCACTCGCCGGTTTCGTTTCCAATCACGTGGTACAAAAAGCACCGGTTGGCATCTAGGTTTGCGTCACTGTTCGACGCGAAAGTTCCAATCAGGGCGTCGGTCATGACCACCCCGCGCACCAGATCAGATTCAAAGGAAGCCTCGATGGTTTTGCCAATAGGTTGCTCAAAAAACTCATGCCAGAGCTCGGGCCCAAGCAACTCGGCAACCTGCGCTTCGGTTCGCAGCGGTTCCAGGACCGTGCCAAAAAGCTTCTTGGCAATCTGCTCGGTCTTGGCGTAGAACTCATTCCACCGTTCAAAATCTGCCTCGGCATTCACGGCGGCAAAAGATGCTCGGGTGGCGTTTGCGTCTGCCTGATCAATCAGCAAGCCATTGCCGGTTGCGGGGTCTGGAGTGAACGAGCCAAAACGCCTTGGTGCCAGCGTGACCTCTAGCCCGAGTTCATCGATGATTTGCTGCGGAAGCAGACTCACCAGATACGAGTAGCGCGAGAGCCGGGCATCAACGCCGTCAAAGGCCTGGGCCGAAATGGCCGCGCCACCCAGCACGTCATGCTGTTCCAGCACCACCACCGATAAGCCGGCTTTAGCCAGATAAGCCGCCGCGACCAGACCGTTGTGACCGCCACCAATAATTGCAACATCGCACTTGGATTCACTCATTTCACAAGTGTAAGTGTGCGAACTATTTAGCCGCCCGCAACTTGCGAAGCGCAATCAGTGTGCCACCTAGCACCGCCGGAATGCCTCCGCCGGGGTGAACCGATGCGCCCACCCGAACCAACCACGGGCGCTGCGGGCTGCGATAACGCGGGCTGTGAAACGGCCCCGACTGCCAGAGCGGCCGAGTCTTGCCGTAAAGCGCACCGAGCGGCGCACCCCACTGGCCAAAGTACTCGGCGGTCAAAATCTGGTGCGCTTCAAAATAGGCATCGATGTCTCGGTCAAGCCCCATGACCCTTGAGATTCGCTCAAGTTCGCTGCGCACCCAGGGGCTGTTCAGGTCGTAGGACTTGCCGTCGGCCGGCGCGGTAAGTAGCACTGCAACGGTGGGTTTCTGGTTAGGGTAGACCTCGCCAGCCCGGTAGTAGTTGACGAACGCCATGGTTTGTTCTGGCGGAACACCCGCCTCAAGTGCTTGGTAAAGCTTGGCCGGGTGGTCGGGCATTATCACCGAGTGGGTCACGGTGGTTGCTGGCAAGGGCTCCTTGAGTACCGCATAGATTGCCACTCCAGAACAGGAACGCTTTCCGCGCGGGGGCTTTGGCCTGCCACCCAACAGAACTCGAAGCACCTCTGGGTCAAGCGAACTGACCACCAGGTCTGCCTGGTATTCGCCCGCCTGGGTGGTTACCTTGCCCCTGCGAACGCGCAGTACTTTTTCGCTCAGCCTTATTTGGGCACCAGCCAGCCGGGCCAGTTCGGCAAGTTTCTGGGGAATCTCGTTGACCCCGCCAACCGGAACGGAAATTCCCTGGCTTGCCATGGCGGCGGTGATTGAGGCGTAAATGGCCAGGGTCTGCTGGGGTGAAACCCCCGCGTTTAGGGTGTGAATGGCAATGACCTCGCGCAGCCCCTGGGGCATCCATTTGAGCGAATCAATATAACTTCCCGTGGTTAGGCGACTCCCGTAAACCTTGGCGATCTTTCCCACCGCCGGCAGCGCCTTTGGGTCCAGCGAGTGCGCGGTTAGCAGGGTTGAAATAGAAGTAGTGATGGCGTCGTGTTCGCGCTGGAATCTGGTCCAGGGTTCAAACCATTCGTGCCCCGGCTGCACCGGCAAAATCGTTTCGCGGTCCCTAAAGAAGTAGCGCCCAACCTCGGCCAGTTTGGTGAACTCAACCGGTGCCACATCTTGGTATTTTGCCGAGCCAGCACGACCCCCGCCACCCAACTCATTGAACCGGTCCAAAAACTGCTGCCACACCTCTGGAAAGGTAACCAGCGCCGGACCGGTGTCCATGCGCTGACCGTTCAAAACTATTCGCCGGCTCTTACCGCCGATCCAGTCATTACGTTCTAAAACCGTGACCCGGTAGCCCGCCTGGGCAAGAAGCGCCGCACTGGCCAGACCCGAAATACCGGCCCCCAGAACTACGGCGTTAGGCACTAGTTCCAGCCCAGGATCATCGATGCCACTAACTGAATACCGGCCACCGCTCCCGCCACATAGGGAAAAGTAATTGAGTACTTATACACATCGTGAGCGGTTTTGGGGGTCGGTGTCTTCCAAACCTTTATAACCAAATAGCCAGCAATCAGCAGGTTCACAACCGCAACCGGAATGTTCACAAGCGCAAACAGAACGGTGGAAACCGCCCACCAAAAACCAGACCAGATCAGTGTCTTTTTGACGCCCAGGTGAACCGCGGTGGTCACAATTCCGGTGTCGGAATCCTGGGGAATGTCCTGGATGGCATCGTAGGCATGTTTGGCAATTGACCAAGCCATGAGTGCCGCTACCGCCAGCCAAACCGGCTCTTTACCAAGCGCAAGCGGAACAAAGGCCAACGGAAACGCGTAGTCGGTGTTGGAAAAACTGTCTAGGTAGGCGCGGGCCTTGAATCGCAGCGGAGGAGCCGAGTAGAAGGTGAAGAACAGCGAGTACGCAACCATCCATGCAGTTGCCGGCCATGGCAGCGTAAGTGCAAAGTAGGCCAGGAACGGCAGGTTGGTGAGGGCAACTCCCCACCAGATTGGCTTGACCTCGTTAGGCGAAATATGGGCGCCCTCGTAGCCACCCTTGCGAGCGTTAATGTTGTCGGTTTCTTGGTCAAAGATGTCATTGATGCCATAGATCAAAAGGTTGAACGGCAGCGTCACCCAAACCAGAATGGGCAGAACCCGCCAATCCCAAAGGTAGCCAGCAAGCCACATTCCCATGACTGTGGTGCCAATGGTGTTTACCCAAAGCACGGGTCTAGAGATTATTACCAGGCGTCTTAGCATTCTCTAAATCTAGCCCAGACCCGTGCCTGTCTGGTGGGTGACCCCGGTTAGAAGTAGCGAATCAAAACATAGGGCAGGGCCATGAGCGTTGAAACCAGAGTCACCGGTATTCCGTACTTTGCGAATTGCCAGAAGCTTATGTTGATGCCGTTTGCCTTTGCCAGCCCAAGCGCCACAACGTTGGCGCTGGCTCCCACAATGGTCATGTTTCCGCCGTAGTCCGCCCCAAAGGCCAACGCCCACCAGAGGCCATCGTTGGCAATGCCAGGAATGGTGTCGTTGAGCTGCTGAATCACCGGGGTCATTGAAGCGACATAGGGAATGTTGTCAACAATTCCAGAAACCACTGCGGAAACCACCACGATGGTTCCGGCCGCTAGTCCCGCGTTGTCACCAACGGCATTCCCCAAAAAGTCGGCTGCGGTCTTGAGCGCACCAACGTTCACGAGCGCCCCAACCATGACAAACAGTCCGGCGAAAAACACCAGGGTTCCCCACTCAACCTCTTTGGCCACTTCTTGCGGTTCTACCTTGCTCACCAGAAGCAGGAGTCCAGCTCCTAGCATGGCAACCACCGCGGGCTCCAGGTGCAAGGTGGAGTGCAGCAAGAAGGCCACAAGCACCAGCGAAAGCACAACAACGCTCTTGGTTAGCAGCGCCTTGTCCTTTATGTAGCTCTTGGGTTCCAGTGCCATTAGCGCCTGTCTGTCTGCCGCGGTGTTCTTGAGGCTCTTTCTGAACATGACAAGAAGAAGCGGAATGATCACCGCGAGGGTAGCCAGAACCATGGGAGCCATGTGAATCAAAAACTCGTTGAAATCGAGGCCGGCCTTAGAGCCAATGATTATGTTTGGTGGGTCGCCAATGAGGGTGGCCGCACCACCGATGTTGGATATGTATACCTCGGCCAAAATAAACGGCAGCGGGTTCACCTTTAGCAGCTTGGCGGCGGTAATAGTCATTGGAACCGCGAGCATGATTGTGGTCACGTTGTCTAGAAGCGCAGAGGCAACGGCAACCAAAAGCAATAGGTAGACAAAGGCAGTCCGGGGTTCGCCTTTTGCCAGCTGCAGCGCCTTCACCGCAAGGTATTCGAATAGCCCGGTCTGGTGAATCACTCCAACCAAAAGCATCATTCCTAGCAGTAGGAAAATGACGTTCCAGTCGATGCCGGTTTCGTGGCTGTAGAAGGCAGCTTCACCGTTAGTGGCGCCAATCAAAATCATGGCCGCCGCTCCGGTGCAGACAATTGCGACTCGGTTAAATTTCTCGGTGGCAATAAAGGCGTAGGCAATAAGAAAGACGCAAACGGTCAGAATGGGTAGCACGGTAATCCTCTCGGGTTGGCAAATAACTTGCCGACCCGACTTCCCAGCGCACCAGACTTAAGTTTATCGTTCGTTGTTGAACCCGTCTAGCGCCGGCAGCCATCACGCTCGGCCACAGCTTTAGCTGTGATCGGCAAACTCCCAGGTGTGGCCATCGGGGTCTTGAAAACTCACAGTGCGAACTCCCCACGGGCGGTCAATCGGGCCGTTCAGTAGCGTGATACCGCCGGCAATCAACTCTTTTGCCACGGCATCGATGTTGGCAGCCACAAGTGTGTAGACGGCCCCAACCCCAGCGTTGGGGTTACTCAAGGACGCGGGTTCAACCAATTCTGTCGCCGCCGAAGCCAGCAGCAAGTTGATCATGGTCCTTCCGCAACGGAACACTGCGGACACCTCATCGCTAAATATCTGGGCTAATCCCAACTTCGAGCCGTAAAACTCCGCGCTGGTCGCAAGGTCGCGAACAACCAGGGTCAGTGCGTATGGACCACCGTCAAAAGCTTCTTTGATCTGAACTGTCATGCTCCAACACTAGGCATCAAACCCTGGCTTAGGGTGGACACATGCTAACCGCAGGGGTTGATCTTGCCGCCGAACCGGCCGGTACCGCGCTCGCCGTGATTCTTTGGGCCGAGGGTGCGGCCACCCTGATTGACCTGAGGGTCGGCATG
>JBJTMG010000109.1:0-2118 GCA_046063415.1 Micrococcales bacterium | reverse complement strand
CAATTGCTTTACCGCCAGCCGCTTCAATCGCAGCTTTAGCAGCACCTGAGAAACCTTTTACTGTTACTTCTAAAGCAGAAGAAACGGATCCACGAGATAAGATTTTCACTAAGTCAGACTTAGATACTAAACCATTCGTATAAAGTGTTTCAAATGTAATCACCTTAGTTCCGATTGCATCTGCTAATGCTTGCAATGTATCCAAGTTAATCGCTTTGTATTCTACACGGTTGTGGTTTTTAAAACCAAACTTAGGAACACGACGTTGTAATGGCATCTGACCACCTTCAAAACCTCTCTTACGAGAATAACCTGAACGTGATTGAGCACCTTTGTGACCACGAGCAGAAGTTCCGCCTAAACCAGAACCTTGACCACGACCAACTCTTTTTCTAACTTTTACTGAGCCTTCTGCAGGCTTTAATGACGATAATTTCATTCTAATTGGGGCTTAGCGCTGCTGTTTCCAGCAACTCGCATGTTAATTAAATATTTTCAACTACAATTAAGTGGTTTACGGCACGAATCATACCTGCAATCGCTGGATTCAATTCAACCTCAACACTCTTACGGATTTTACCTAATCCTAAAGCTGCGATCGTACGTTTTTGTACTTCTGGGCGCTTAATTGCACTTTTAACTTGAGTAATTTTAACTTTAGACATTGTATGTTCTATTAGAGAGGCTTACGCGCTCTGATTATCCATTAAATACTTTAGCAACAGAGATTCCACGTTGGAAAGCTACTGAGTGTGGAGCTCTCATCTTCACTAATGCATCGATGGTTGCCTTCACTACGTTGTGTTGGTTAGATGAACCTTTAGACTTAGCTAAGACATCATGAACACCTACTGATTCTAACACAGCACGCATCGCACCACCGGCGATCAATCCTGTACCTGGAGCAGCTGGCTTAATTAAAACGAAACCACCAGAGAATTTACCTAATTGCTCGTGAGGAACTGTGTTCTTCAACAAAGGAATTTGGAATAAGTTTTTCTTAGCGTCTTCGATACCTTTCGTGATAGCATCTGTTACCTCGTTAGCCTTTCCTAAACCGTATCCTACGATACCAGCACCGTCACCTACGACAACGATTGCTGAGAAACTAAAACGACGACCACCTTTAACTACTTTTGCAACACGGTTGATGGCTACTACCTTCTCCTTCAACTCACCTTCGTTAACCTTTAATGGTTTTGCTTGTAAATGCGACATATCTATTTCTTAAAATTGTAAGCCACCCTCGCGAGCACCTTCAGCTAATGATTTAATTCTTCCGTGATACAAATAACCGTTACGGTCAAAAACTACTTTCTCAATTCCAGCAGCCTTCGCTTTCGCAGCGATCGCTAAACCTACTGACTTCGCAGCTTCAATATTGTTATTCACTTTATCCTTTTTGTAAGATGTAGCTGACATGATAGTCTTACCAGCTAAATCATCTACTAACTGTGCATATAATGCAGTATTAGAACGATATACAGTTAAACGCGGACGCTCCGCTGTTCCTGCGATCTTAGCACGAATCGCACGTTTGATGCGGGTTCTGCGTAAATTTTTGGTTGTTGCCATTTCTTAACTTGTTTGTGTGGATTTCCGGCCCACGCTTATAATTTATTTCTTACCGCCTGCTTTACCAGCTTTACGACGTACTTGCTCTCCTAAGAAACGAACACCTTTACCTTTGTATGGTTCAACTGGACGTAGAGACTTGATTTTCGCAGCTACTTGACCGATTAATTGCTTATCAATCGATTTTAATGTAACCATTGGATTCTTTCCTTTTTCCATGGCAGTTGCCACAGATACTTCAGCAGGAATCGACATGAAAATCGCGTGAGAGTAACCCAAGCTTAATTCTAAAATATTTCCCTGATTTGCGGCCTTGTAACCAACCCCGATGATTTCCAAATCTTTTTGGTAACCCTCACTCACACCCACGACCATGTTATTGATCAAAGAACGATATAAACCGTGCATCGCTTTGTGACGTTTTTGTTCTGTAGGACGAGCCACAGTTAAAACACCCTCTTCGATGGTAATGATCATATCTTGATCCACTTGTTGTGACAAAGTTCCTTTAGGCCCCTTCACTGTCACTAAATTACCAGCAGT
>JBJTMG010000108.1:0-4880 GCA_046063415.1 Micrococcales bacterium | reverse complement strand
CTAACCACAGATGCAGAGTCTCTCATTCTGGGTGCAGACATCGTCATTGAGGTCATGGGTGGCATCGAACCAGCTCGCAGTTACGTGCTGCAGGCTCTCAACTCGGGAGCCGACGTCGTAACCGCAAACAAGGCGCTGTTGGCCACCCACGGACCCGAGATTTTTGAAGTTGCCGAGCAGGTCGGTGCCCAAATGTATTTTGAGGCAGCGGTTGCTGGCGCAATTCCAATCATCCGTCCACTTCGCGAAAGCCTGGCCGGAGACAAAGTCAAGCGCATCATGGGAATCGTAAACGGTTCCACAAACTACATCCTTGACCGCATGGACAGTGCCGGGCTTTCACTAGAGGAAGCCATGGATGAGGCCACCAAGCTGGGCTATCTTGAAGCCGACCCAACGCTCGATGTTGAGGGGTACGATGCCGCTCAGAAAGCTGCCATCCTGGCCTCTCTGGCTTTCCACACCGAGGTTCCGCTCGACAAGGTTTACCGCGAGGGAATCACCAAAATCACAAAGGCCCAAATGGCTGCGGCGCGACGCGATGACTACGTGATCAAGCTTCTGGCGATTTGTGAAAAACTAGACAGCACCGATGTCGGCCCCTCGGGTATCTCGGTTCGCGTGTACCCTGCACTTATTCCAAACGAGCACCCCTTGGCTGCGGTTCGCGGAGCTTTCAACGCTGTATTCGTTGAGGCCGAGGCTGCCGGTCAGCTCATGTTCTACGGTGCTGGCGCAGGTGGCATCCAGACGGCTTCGGCAGTTTTGGGAGACCTGGTCTCGGCAGCCAAGCGTCACGTTGCCGGAGGCCCGGGTCTCGCAGACTCGGCGCACGCCAACCTGCCAACGCTGAGCATTGACCGAATCTTCACCCAGTACCAGATCACACTTGAAGTAACCGATGAACCGGGTGTTCTGGCAAATATCGCAAATATCTTCTCTGAACACGGTGTTTCAATTGAGACCGTGGAACAGATGGCCCGTCCTCGTGAGGGCAAGAAGACCGCCAATCTTGAGATTGGCACCCACCGCGCCACCGATGCCGCACTTTCGGCCGTTGTTGACACCCTGCGTGCCACACCCGCTGTCGAAGAAATCACTTCAGTTATCCGAGTAGAAGGAGTCTGATCATGGCTCACCAGTGGCGCGGGGTAATCCGCGAGTACTTTGATCGTCTTGACGTAACCAGCGACACCCCCATCATTACCCTTGGCGAGGGTGGCACCCCGCTGGTTGAGGCCTGTGCCTTAGCAATGCTTTTGGGAACCGACCGGGTCCTGCTAAAGGTTGAAGGTATGAACCCAACCGGCTCCTTCAAGGACCGCGGTATGACCATGGCCGTTTCTAAGGCCGTGGGTCACGGTGCCAAGGCCGTAATTTGTGCTTCCACCGGTAACACTTCGGCTTCGGCTGCTGCGTATGCGGCTGCTGCAGCGATTCAGTCGGTTGTTTTGGTGCCCGAGGGAAAAATTGCTCTCGGCAAGTTGAGCCAGGCGGTTGCTCATAAAGCTAAGATTCTGCAGGTTCAGGGAAACTTCGATGACTGCCTCCGCTTGGCCCGTGACCTTGCCGAAAACTACCCGGTTCACCTGGTCAACTCGGTTAACCCAGACCGAATTGAAGGTCAAAAGACCGGCGCGTTTGAAGTGGTTGAGAGCCTGGGTTTCGCACCGGACATTCACGCCCTCCCAGTTGGAAACGCTGGTAACTACTCGGCTTACTTCAAGGGCTACTCCGAGGACCTTGCCGCTGGAACCATTAAGAAGCTTCCCCAGATGTGGGGATACCAGGCCGAGGGTTCGGCACCGTTCACTGTGGGTCACCCGGTTGCCAGCCCCGAGACAATTGCCACCGCGATACGCATTGGTAACCCCGCCAGTTGGGATTTGGCTCAGAACGCCCGCGAGGTGTCTGGCGGACGATTCGGTGCCGTAAGCGACGCCGAGATTCTGTGGATGCACCGATTCCTATCCCAAGAGGTTGGCGTGTTTGTTGAGCCATCATCGGCTACCGGAGCCGCGGGACTTTACAAGGCCAAGCAGCAGGGCGAAAACTTCAAGGGCAAGACCATTGTTGTAACCGTTACGGGTCACGGCCTCAAGGACCCAATGTGGGCCCTCAAGGACGAATCCGGGCAGGAAATTCAACCAGAATCGGTCAGCAAAGTTGCCGCCGAGGTCGCCGAGCGTTTGGGTCTGGCGTAAACCATGAACCAAATTCTGGGTCGCAAGGTTCAGGTTCGTGTTCCAGCCACCTCGGCCAACCTGGGACCGGGTTTTGACACTCTGGGAATGGCGCTTTCCTTCTACGACGAGCTGAGCGTTGAAGCCGTACCCGGCAACGAGATTGTTGTCGAAGTTCACGGCGAGGGTGCAGGAGACGTGCCCACCGACGGCTCAAACCTGGTTGCCAAGTCAATCGCCTACACCTTTGAACACTTCAAGCAACCGGTGCCTGGTCTTCGTCTTGTGGCTCACAACAACATTCCACACGGGCGTGGCATGGGTTCCTCGGGCGCCGCTGTGGTGAGTGGAATCATTGCTGCCAAGGGTTTGCTCGAGGGAATAGTCGAAATGTCTCACGATGACCTGCTTCAGATTGCCACCGAACTTGAGGGTCACCCGGACAACGTTGCGCCGGCACTTTTTGGCGGTCTCACCATTGCCTGGGAGGATGCCAACGGTCCGCGCCACAAGAAACTATTTGTTCACCGGGGAGTTTCGCCTCTGGTTTTGGTTCCAAGCTTCCAAATGTCAACCGCATTGGCGCGTTCGTTGCAGCCAGACTCGGTTCCCCACGATGACGCGGTGTTCAACGTTTCGCGTTCGGCTCTACTGATTGCTGCTCTCACTCAGAGCCCAGAATTGTTACTTGACGCCACCGAGGATCGCCTGCACCAGAACTACCGGGCCTCGGCTATGCCAAAGACCGATGAACTGATTCAGGCGCTGCGAGAGGCCGGGCACGCTGCGGTGGTCTCTGGTGCGGGGCCATCGGTGTTGGTCCTTGCTAGCGACCCTGCGGAACGCCTGGAAGCAGCCAAACTAGTGGCGCAGAAGTACCCAGACTGGAAGCCGCTTTTGCTGGCAGTTGACTTTAAAGGTGCTACAGTGGTCATGCACCCCAAAGAAGAAGTTGTTTCCTAACGCTCCTTGGGTGCAAATCCTCGCAACAATCAATGCGATTTCCACGCGACCAAGTTCGCGTTCGGCGGTAAGCCCCTCAAAAAGCGGGCAGCCCCCTAGAACTCCGAGAAAGAGTAAAAACCCAACATGGATGAAATCCAACAAGAGAAGCCGGCTCGTCGAAGCCGCCGCGTAGTTGCAGACCCTTCGGCTGCAACCGCAGAGAACACTCAGACCCAGGCTCCAGCAGCAGACGCCGCACCAAAGCGAACCCGCAAACCAAAGGCTGAGGCCGGCGAGGGTTCAGCCCCTGCCGCCGAGTCCGCAACTCGCGAGAGTGGCGAGCAGGCTCAGCGCGAGCCACGTGAAGCCCGCGAAGGCTCGAGCGAAGAACGAACCGAAGGCGAAGGCGGTAGCCAGCGTCAAGGCAACAACCGTAACCGCAACCGCAACCGCGATCGCAACCGTAACGGCGGCGGCGAGGGTGGCGAGCAGCGCGAACCCCGCGAGAACCGTGAAGGTTCCGAGGGAGACGGCAACGATGGTGAGCGTCGCGAACGCAACAACGATGGCCAGCAGCGCCGGGACTTTGATGACGACCGTCGCGGCGGAAATAACCGTAACCGTAATCGCAACCGCGATCGGTACCGTGACCGTGACCGCCGCCGTGGCGGAAATGGAAACGACCGCGAGGAAGCCGAACCAGAGATTGGTCCAGACGATGTTCTAGTTCCGGTTGCCGGAATCCTAGACGTTCTAGACAACTACGCGTTCGTCCGCACCAGCGGTTACCTGCCAGGCCCTAATGACGTTTACGTCTCACTGAGCCAGGTAAAGAAGTACGCCCTTCGTAAGGGTGACGCAGTAGTCGGCTCGATCCGCCAGCCACGCGAGGGCGATGGCCAGGGCCGCTCCAAGTTCAACGCTCTGGTAAAGATTGACAGCATCAATGGACTCACTCAGGAGCAGGCTGCCAGCCGGGTTGAGTTCGGCAAGCTGACTCCGCTTTACCCTCAGACTCGTTTGCGTCTCGAGACCGAGCCAAACAAGTTGAGCACTCGAATCATTGATCTGGTATCGCCAATTGGTAAGGGCCAGCGCGGTCTGATTGTCTCGCCTCCAAAGGCGGGTAAGACCCTGGTGCTTCAGGCCATTGCTAACTCGATTGCCAAGAACAACCCAGAGGTTCACCTCATGGTTGTTCTCGTGGATGAGCGCCCGGAAGAAGTCACCGACATGCAGCGCACCGTGAAGGGTGAGGTCGTGGCCTCGACCTTCGACGAGCCGGCCAGCCGCCACGTCGCCGTCGCCGAGATGGTCATCGAAAAGGCCAAGCGCCTGGTCGAGCACAAGCGCGACGTCGTCATCCTGCTGGACTCGGTCACCCGTCTGGGCCGCGCCTACAACGCCACCGTCCCGTCGTCGGGCAAGGTCCTGACCGGCGGTGTCGACGCCAACGCCCTGCAACGTCCCAAGCGCTTCTTCGGCGCCGCGCGGAATGTGGAGCAAGGCGGCTCGCTGACCATCATCGCCACCGCCCTGATCGACACCGGCTCGCGCATGGACGAGGTGATCTTCGAAGAGTTCAATGGAACGGGTAACTCGGAAATCGTCCTGGACCGCAAGGTCGCCGACAAGCGCATCTTCCCGGCCATCGACGTGCTCAAGTCGGGCACCCGCAAGGAAGACCTCATCACGCCGAAGGATCAGCTGGCCAAGACCTATGTCCTGCGCCGCATCCTCAACCCGATGGGC
>JBJTMG010000018.1:0-3739 GCA_046063415.1 Micrococcales bacterium | reverse complement strand
CCCCGTTCCGATTTGATCAAACGCTGGTGAACAACTCCAACAAGGCACGAGGCCAGGCGAGTTCGGACCAACTGCTGCTCGGATGAGTCGAAGGCATCGATCATGCGGTCAACCGCTTGATGAGCGCTCGAGTTGTGGAGGGTTGCGAAGACCAGGTGACCTGTCTCGGCAACGGTTATCGCTGCGGACATGGTCTCTAAATCACGTAGCTCGCCAACAACCATGATGTCGATATCCTCGCGAAGTCCCGCACGCACTGCTCGCGCAAAGCTGGGGGAGTCGCTGGGGATTTCTCGTTGGTGAATGGTTCCCCTAACAGGGGTAAACACGTATTCCACCGGATCTTCGATAGTCACAATGTGTGCGCTGCGAGTCTGATTCGCTTGCTCGACCAGCGAGGCAATGGTGGTTGATTTTCCTGAACCAGTTGGCCCGGTAACCAAGACCAGCCCGGTTTCACGGTTGGCCCACTCCCTAACCACAAGTGGAACGCCGATTTCATCGAGGGATGGGATTCGGGCCTTTAGGTGGCGAAGCGCCAGGGTCATGTTTCCGCGCTCGCGGTAAAGAGTTCCACGGAAACGCTCGCCATCGCGCCAGGTGAACGAGAAGTCAGCGTCTCCGTCTTCTTCGTAATCCTTGAGTGCTCTGGCCGTCATGGTAGCGCTCAACCATTCGTACAAGACAGGCTCGGGGACAGGCGGCATCTCTATTCGGACAAGCTGTCCATTCATGCGAATGACTGGGCTGTGTCCTGCACCAATGTGCAAATCCGATGCCCCGCGGTCAAGGGTTGTTGCCAGTAGATCGTCGATTATTGCCGGAATCTCATTCACAGCCACACTCTATCAGCGGGGTATTCGTCAAAGCCGAGAGGCTACTGGCGCAACCATAGTGAGAGCAGGGCGCTCTGCAGTGTTGGCCCACCGAGATACGAGATCCAAGCGCCCAAGAGTAGATATGGGCCAAACGGAATCATATGTTTCCTGCCCGCTTTGCGCAGAACCAGCAACAGGATTGCAGCGCATCCTCCAAGTAGGAAGGCAATCACGAAAGCCCCAAAACTGGTTTGCCAGGACACTAATCCCAAAGTGAACCCCATGCCGCCCGCAAGCTTAACGTCCCCAAGGCCCATGCCTCCGCGGGATAACAGAGCTAGCAGAAAAAACGCAACAAATGGGATTAGCCCACTCATGAGAGCTGCCCAAAAATGACCCCAGTTCCCGATTGTAACCGCTTGAACTACACCGATGGCTGCAGCCACAACCATGAGCGAATAAGTGAGTTTGTTGGGAAGCCTCTGCAAACGAAGGTCAATGAGCAGCAGGGGAAAAGTCACAACAGCAAATGCGGCCATTGCAAGGCTTTGAATGCTGAGGCCACTCACCAAAACTATTGCTACAAAAAGACTGGCCGTGCCAATTTCGATGAGCGGGTATTTGAAGGCTATTTTGCTTTTGCACTGTGCGCATCTACCTCTAAGAACCAGATAGCTGAGGACAGGAATGTTGTGACGCCATTTGATGGGCTTTGAGCAGTTTGGGCAGGCTGATGAACCCGCCCAGATGGCAGGGCCATTCGGAATTCTTGATTCCAGAACTGTTGCGAACGAGCCGAAGGCTAGGCCGAACGCTGCGGCGAGTATAAGTGTCAGGGATAGTTCCATCTCAGGGCATCCTACGAGACTTCAGGGTTTTGAACAAAAAAATCGGTCGACATCAAAAGATGCCGACCGATTCAAGCTTTCAGACTGTCTTAGCGGTTCTGCAGTGCGTCACAGCCCGGAAGCGGGTTGTTTCCAGCTGGGTCGGTGGTACCAAAGACAGAAGAGATTTCGCTAGCAGTAGTCGAAACGCTTAGGTAGTACTCGAAACCTGCGTCATCGCCAACTACGTGTGGAATGGTGTGAAGGTAGGTCTTGAGGACCTCCATGTCACCAGCGGTTAGTGTTCCGCCACCAACTGGGTACGATCCCTTGTCGAGGTAGTAGTTGTCTAGAGCCTTGACAACCGATACGGCATCGGTCTTACAGGCCTTGACCACTGCTGTGGCGCGTGCATTGTTTACGGCTACCACGGCAATCACCGACAAGATACCCAGAATCAAAACTACGACTAGAAGTTCGATAAGGGTGAATCCCTTGTCAGACTTGGCAGCAAGCTGCTTTTGGATTGCCTTCATGCTTTTCTTTCTCCCCGTTTTTACCCGTAAACAAGATTTTAGGTATTTGTGAATGTATACCAAAAATGAAGGGCGTGCTAACCCTACATTTTTACAGGGTGCCAATAGCGCTGTGAGGTTGTTACCTTTTTGAGAGTCTCCGCAGGCCCTGTTTCGCTGTGTCTGTGGGGTAGGTTTACCCCATGGACCGTCGGACATTTCTGGGCTCCGTGGCTTTGGGCGCGGCAGTCTCGGCCCTAGGCCCGTATCAGCCTTCAGAGGCCTCAAGACTTGGCAGGGTCATCTTTTCACTTCCAAAGATTGATACCCCGCGATTCGCTTGGACGGTGGACGACGGCGCCAGCGAGAAAACAGTTGCCGGGTACATCCGACTTCTTAAAGAAAACCCAAACCTAAAAATCACGTTCTTTGTTACCAGCGCATACGCAACCTGGCGAAGGCACGAGTCATCGCTGAATGATCTTTTATCAACCGGGCAGATTCAGCTTGCCAACCATACTTTTTCTCACAAAGATCTCACCTCGGTCTCAAATCAGAAGATCAGGCAAGAGCTGCTCGCTTGCAAAAGATTCTTGGAAGACCACTTTGGGACTACTGGGGAACCGTTCTACCGACCTCCATATGGAAGTTATAACTCCAACGTCAGGGAGGTCGCTGCAGATCTCGGTTACACCAACACGGTTATGTGGTACGGAACCCTTGCGGATGCTGGGCAAAACACCCAGCGCGGACTCCTCAGAAACGCCAGGCGGTGGATGAATGACAGGGCCATTCTTATAAGTCATGCCAATCACCCCCAGATCATCGATGATTTCGAACGGATGCTTGCTCTTATCGAAGCCCGCCACCTAAAGACAGTGACTCTGACAGAAGTTTTCGGCTAGCGCGCGCGCCACGGGCGTAATGGTAAAGTTGCCTACGGCTCGCCCTGAAGGTGGCCAATGCCGACTTGGCGCAATTGGTAGCGCACCGCTCTTGTAAAGCGGGGGTTGTGGGTTCGAGTCCCATAGTCGGCTCGTGAACAGTAAACCCGCTCTCGTGGTCATCGATGTCCAAAAAGGCTTTAGTTCCTACGACGTCCCGGGGCAGAGGAACAATCCT
This sequence comes from Micrococcales bacterium, assembly GCA_046063415.1. Lineage (GTDB taxonomy): Bacteria > Actinomycetota > Actinomycetes > Actinomycetales > Microbacteriaceae > Rhodoluna. The sequence goes on along the minus strand of JBJTMG010000018.1, from coordinate 457 downwards.
GACTGTGAAGCGAATGTGGCAAGGCTCATTGAAGCCTGGCGCCAAGTTGATGCCCCCGTTGTTTTTGTTCGCCACGACTCGGTGCTATCCGAGTCGGTCTTGCGACCAGGGCAACCCGGTAATGACTTCAAAGACGTCATTACTGGCGAGCCAGACTTGCTTGTAACTAAGACCGTGAATTCCGCCTTTTACGGAGCGCCAGACCTCAAGGCATGGCTCGATGAAAATCAAATCGATTCGTTTGCGGTTTGCGGAATCCAAACGAACATGTGCTGCGAAACTACCGCTCGAATGGGCGGAAATCTTGGTTACGATGTCTGGTTCGTGCTGGATGCAACCCACACGTTTGCAAAGACCGTTGGCGGCCAGACCGTTAGCGCCGAGGAGCTAAGTCGAGTCACCGCGGTGAATCTGGATGGCGAGTTTGCCACCATCATGACCACCGATGAAGCCGTGG
>JBJTMG010000107.1:0-2256 GCA_046063415.1 Micrococcales bacterium | reverse complement strand
GCCATCCATGCCAAAGTGAGCGAACTCCTGTTTGCCGTTGACAAAGATTCCGGTGTCGGTTGCCCCGGTTGGCGCGTAGACACTGACCAGTTCTCGATTAGAACCGCGAATGTAATCGGGGCCAGCGGCATTGTCCAGGCGGGTTGAGGTGTAGGGCGGCAACCCAGAGGCGGGAGCCCGGTTGGTCACCTTTACGGTCAAGCTTGCATCGCGACTGGGCAAACCGTTGATGTTCTCGGTGCCGCAAGCGCCCAGTTGATAGACCGCGGTCACGTGCTGGAACGCCTCGAGTTTGTTGCCGGCGGCGTTGTTTAGCGTCAGCCAGATTCGCGAGCCCGCGTTCTGCCCAATAGCGCCGGCTACCCCGAGTTCCACAAACTTGCGCTGCTGGTCAGCATTGGTGCTGTAGATCCAAGGTTTATCTCCGGTGGCCGGCTTGGCGGCGCTTGCTAGTAACCCGCGCAGGTCAAGTTTTGCGGTCAGCAGTTTTTTGAAGGTCACCTTGGCAAAGTCGCTCACGAATTTGTTTTTGGCCGAGACATCGCTGTGGTCGGCGTAGATGCCCTTGGCCAGGTAGGTTGGTGCGGTTGTCCAGTCAAGTGTGCGCCCCTGTACCGTGACCGGCCCGGTAAGTGCGAGCAGGTGCGCCATGGTTCCCTGGCCAAGAAACACAGTTCCGGAGAGGTCCTCGCCAGTGGCGGCTTTCCAACTGTCCACCACTATTTGGCCGGCGGTCGGTACTTGGCCTCCAGCGTTCAGGTCCTGCCAGATCTTGGGATCGGTTCCCCAGAAAGCCGCGTAATCGCTGGTCATTAGGGGCGAGCTAACCGGACCCAACTTGGCCAGTTTCACGTCTGAGCCGCTGTCTACAAGTTTCGCCTTACCGCCAGAAGTGGAGACAATAGCGTAGCTTCCAATGATTCCGCCCGTGCCTCGGGCTTCGGCAAGGTTCTGCGTTGCAATGAACCACCGTTGCGGTTCGGAGTTACCCAGCATGCCGCTCATAATGTTCACCAGCGGCGTCATTTCTTGAATCGCGGGGTTGACCCGGTCTATTGCCTGCTGAACCCGATCGATTTTTTCTGCCAGCCCAAAGTGCAGGCTTCCGGGGTCAATGGAATCCAGCGTCACCTGCGCGCTCGCCGAAGCGTTGCCAAACTCGTTGAAGTGATCCCGAAGCAGATTTATGGTCTGCGGTTGAATGCCCGCACCCTCTTGCTGCGACTTGAGAGCGTAGCCATCGGTGGCTAATGCCTGCGCCGCAACCACCAGTTCTGAGCCAGTGCTGGTCACCTTTCCCAAGGCGTCAAAATCAGCACCGATGACCGGCAGCCACTTGTAGGGCGTTAGCAGCGGGTCATTCGCAGAGTTGTTCGCCGTTAGCAGGTCTGCGGAAAATGCGGCTAGAGCAGTCTCAAACTGGGTTTGCTCCAGCTCAGGTTGCGAGAAAAGTTGTTGAATATTCGACAGTTTGGCGGTGGCGGATTGAAGCGAAGTTGCGGCGATGCCCACTCGAATCATGGGGTAAAGCAGTAGAACAGCGGCGGCTGCCAGAATCCAAAGCCACTTTTTTCTCATTGGCTGGCGAATTCTGGATTCCACTAACAGATTGGTTAGGCAGATTGGTTAGGGCGGCCCTAGTTACTTTCTAACGACTGTGATTGTGGTTGAGGCCTGGGTGGGTTCGTTCTTCATTTTCGTGCAGGTGCCGGTGACCTTACCGATTATGTAGAAGGTACCCACCTGCGATGTCTTGACTTGAGCCAAACCTGTAACGCCCTGCAGGTTTGCTTGCTGCTGGCTCAGATAGGTGGCGCCGCTGAGCGAGTTGGTCTTGTTCTGGTAGAACTTCACAAAGCAGTACGGGGCAACGTTGATTGCCTTGGCCTGAGCTCGGTTGCCCTTGGCCACTGTTGAAGAGTTGACAGTGACTGCCATGGTGTGGCCTGCGGGGTACGCCTGAGCCACTAGCGGGGTAACGATCATGCCCAGTGTGAGTGTTGCTGCTGCAGCTAACTTGAAGCTTGATTTGAACATGACTTGATCCCCGATTCGGTGAAGTTTGTAGCTGAGCCTCACAGATGCAAGCCAAAAACTACTTATTTAGAAAGTTTATAGGTATTCGACTCACACGAACAGCCCCGTCGCAACGAACCGCTAACGTTATCGCCTTGGGACAACACGGAACTTTGTGTACGCGACCCTTGGCTCCTTAGCCATGGCTGGGCATTCAACCACTTTGGCAATGATGTAAAA
>JBJTMG010000106.1:0-2163 GCA_046063415.1 Micrococcales bacterium | reverse complement strand
ATCCCGGTAGAAACGGCTGAGCATGCTGTTGCGCTGCTCGAGGGAATTGCTATCGGCAACTACGCCTACAACAAATACAAGTCGAATGCCAAGGCTTCCGCACTGAAGCAGGCGACACTAATCACTGAGGTCTCGGTACCCGCCTCATCGCTCAGCCGAGCCAGCATTCTTGCCGAGAGTGTTCACGCGATCCGCGATTTGGTGAACCAACCCGCAATTGACCTTTACCCAGCCGCTTTTGCCGACGATGCGGTGCAGACCGCCAAAGCCAAGAATCTTAAGATTCAGGTTTGGGACGAAAAACAGCTCGCCAAACAGGGTTTTGGTGGCCTGGTAGCGGTGGGATCGGGAAGCGTTCGCCCGCCACGGCTGGTTCGCCTTGAGTATTCCGGCAAGTCTGCCAAAAAGCACATTGCACTAGTCGGCAAGGGCATCACCTTTGATTCGGGAGGATTGTCCCTTAAGCCTGCAGATTCCATGGTTGGCATGAAGTACGACATGACTGGAGCAGCCACGGTTTACCAAGCGCTCGTGGCCATCGCTGCTTTGAAACTTCCGATTAAGGTAACCGCCTGGCTGTGCCTAGCCGAGAATCTGCCCTCGGGTTCGGCGACTCGACCTAGTGACGTAATCACTGCAAAGAACGGTAAGACCATTGAGGTTCTAAACACCGATGCCGAGGGGCGATTGGTTCTGGCCGATGGGCTCAGCGCAGCAAGCCTAGAACAACCGGATCTGATTGTTGATGTGGCGACTCTTACCGGGGCGGCAACCATTGCGCTGGGCAATCGCTACGCCGGACTCATGGGCTCCAATGACGCGGTCTCGACTGTCGAAGCGGCCGCCTTTGATGCTGGTGAACTCGTCTGGCACATGCCGCTGCCTGCAGAACTTAGAGTTCTACTCGAATCCCCCATTGCCGACATCGCCAATGCCAAGATCGGAAATCGCGCGGGTGGAATGTTGCTGGGTGGGCTCTTCTTGCAGGACTTCATTGGCACTGATAAAACCGGTCAGCCGATCCCCTGGGCTCACTTGGACATTGCAGGTCCGGCCAATAACGACGGCGCCCCTTACGGATACATCCCAAAGGGCTCAACCGGCACGATTTTGCGAACTTTGGTGAGCCTTGCGGAGTCGTATTCGGTCTGACCTGACGACTGTCGGTAGTAAAGTTGGAACTTGAGTGTCTATTTGCAAATAGGAGAATTCTGTGGCTGACCACAACTTCGATGTAGTAATCCTCGGTGGCGGAAGCGGTGGCTACGCAGCCGCATTGCGATCGGCTCAGTTGGGTAAATCTGTTGCCCTGATTGAAAAAGACAAGTTGGGTGGCACCTGTTTGCACCGTGGCTGTATCCCCACCAAGGCTCTGTTGCACGCAGCCGAGGTAGCCGACGTCACTCGTGAGGCTGGAAACTTTGGTGTTAGCGCCTCCTTGAACGGCATTGACATGCCAGCCGTCAACAAATACCGCGATGGCATCGTTGACCGACTCTTCAAGGGACTTTCGGGTCTCGTCGGTTCCAAGAACATAACCGTGGTTTCTGGTGAGGGTCGCTTGGTCGCACCAAAGACCATCGCCGTCGGTGCAGACACCTACACCGGAACCAACATCGTTTTGGCCACTGGCTCTTACAGCCGCTCACTTCCTGGCCTAGAAATCGGCGGTCGCGTAATCACTTCGGAGCACGCACTGCAGTTGAGCTTTGTGCCAAACAAGGTAATCGTCCTGGGTGGCGGAGTAATCGGCGTTGAGTTCGCATCAATCTGGCGCTCATTCGGAACCGAAGTCACCATTGTTGAAGGACTCCCACACCTGGTTCCTAACGAGGACGAAGCCGTCTCAAAGGGTCTAGAGCGAGCCTTCCGCAAGCGCGGCATCGACTTCAAGGTAGGCGTCCGTTTCTCTGGCGTTACCCAGCACGAAAACGGAGTTGTGGTCAACCTTGAAGACGGAACAGTTCTCGAGGCTGAACTCCTTTTGGTTGCAGTTGGTCGTGGCCCAAACACCGCGGGCTTTGGCTACGAAGAGCAGGGCATTGCCATGGACCGGGGTTACGTTCTAACCAACGATCGCCTTCAGACCAACGTCGCTGGCGTCTATGCCGCCGGAGACATCGTTCCTGGACTTCAGCTGGCACACCGAGGTTTCCAGCAGGG
>JBJTMG010000017.1:0-6028 GCA_046063415.1 Micrococcales bacterium | reverse complement strand
CCATACCCTTTTGAATGATTTGGCGAAGAAGCTCAGCTCTCTCATCTTTGAGCTCGGGCCAAAGCAAAGCGGCTTCATTTAGGGCATGAGCCAAATCGTCGCTTTCGGTGATCATGTGTCTGTTGCGAGAGGTTGGCATAACCAAAGTGTAACACTTTGCTCAAAAGTGCAACACTAAATCCGATCTTGAACCTGGCCGGCGTTTAGCTACACGTGAGCGCTCGAGAGCCCCTGAAACACAAGGAATGCAGGCCAAACTAGTGCCTTCACCAGGCCGAATGCGCCTTCCCAAAAGCTGGGCGACTGCGAGACAAAGTACACCGCCGCGCCAATGTAGGCACAGAAACCAAGCCAGCCCAGCCCGCCATCGCCAATGCGTCCGCGGTAGTCATAGTTTTTGTTTTTGTTTTTGTATTTGTACTGGTACTTAGCCGACTTGCTGTCTTTGGCCTCGCCGTTTTCTTCGCTCATGGGATAAGTCTAAGGTTGAGCCGGCTCCATTGGGGTTTAGCGCGAAATGCGTCCCACGCCCAAGGCGTGCAGCAATGGCAAGACCGAGGTGCCTAAAAAGATGTACCCGAGGGTTTCGTGGCGGTCCAAGACCAGAACCCCCGCAAGCAGAAGCGCGGCAAAAACTAACCCCGAGGTAGCTCTGCGAACGCTCGAGTCGAGCGACCGAGCGCGGCTCTCAAGCTGCGGGTTGCGAATCACAAGTTCTCCGCGCTCGGCGCGAGTCAACAGGCCATCGATGCGACGGGGCAGCTGGGCCAGTGTCCCCAGGGTGGCCAAGGCGTCGGCCCCCAGCTGGCGACCAGCTCTAGCTCCCGATCCACTAACGAGGCTTCGGGCGAATGGGTCTATGGCGTCCCAAATGTTGAAGTCTCGGTTGAGCTCGCTTGTCACACCGGAAAGAAGCGATAGAGCCCGAATCAGGAACAGGAAATCGTTGGGAAGTTGGAACGGCAGAGTTCGAATGATTTCGGTGAACTGAAGGGCAAAGTCCCTAAGCTCTTTTGGATCGGTTTGAATAAGTTCGCCAACCCTAACTCCGCCAAACCGATCAAATAGTTTGGTGACTGCATCCTCGAGCACAACCGTATCGGCCGTGGGTAAAAGCACACCAAGGCGCTCGCAGGCTGCCACCCACGCTCTCGCGTCGCGCGAGGCAACCGCAAACAAAAACTGCTGCAGGTCGTAGCGCATCTGGTCGTTTATCTGCCCCATCATGCCAAAGTCAATGAGCGTCAGCGCAAAATCAACGTCGCTCCCAACGGGTTTTGGCGTGACAAAAATGTTGCCCGGGTGCGGATCCGCGTGAAAGAAACCCGTGACAAAAAACTGCTCAAAAGTGATGCGCGCCAACTCAGCAGCCACCGCATTCGGGTTGATTCCTGCTGCCACCAACGCATCGATGTCCGCAATCTTAATGGCGCTCACATCGCTGAGGGTCAGCACCCGACGAGCACTGCGCTCCCAAACCACCAGAGGAGTGGAGACTCGATCATCGTTTTCAAAATCGACCGCGAATCGCTCAAGATTTTGGGCCTCAACCAGGTAGTTCACTTCTTCTAGCGTGACTCGGGCGAACTCTTCAACCAGCGCGGGGGCATCGGTGCGCCGAGACACCAGCTTCACCTTGGCTAGCCAACCGCCAATGCGCCGTAGCGCTCTAAGGTCTACGTCGACAATCTCTTCGATTCCCGGTCGCAGGACCTTGACGACAACTTTCTCAAAGCCGAGTTCTTGGGCTAATCCGGCTGACAGCTTTGCCCGGTAAGCCTGACCCAGCGATGCCGCGGCAATGGGTTCAGGTTCAATCTGGGCAAAGGCCACTGAAACCGGCAGGTCCAGCTCAGCCTCGAGCGTTTTCTGAATGAGCTCAAAAGGTTCAGGCGCAACTTCGTCGCGCAGGCCGGCGAGCTCGCGAGTAATCTCCTCTGGCAGAACGTCAAGTCGAGCCGACAGAAACTGCCCAACCTTAACCATGAGGCCACCAAGCTCAGCAGCTAGGTCGTGAAACTTCTTGGCCTGGCGTCTCATTCGGCGCAAACGCGTGCCCTCGGTGACTCTGGTTAGCCCAAACTTTGGTAGGGCTAGCTCGTACCACCAGGTTTCGGCTAGCGCCAGACTGGCAAAGCGCAGAATGCGGCGATACCGAGTTTTCAGAGCAGCTTCGTTTTGCGGCATGAAGCGACTAATCCGCCAAGATTCTGTGCAGCTCGTGGCGCAGTTCGTCCAGAAGTTCGGTGGCCTGTTGTTGCTGCTCCCGAGTTCCGGTTTGCGCAAGATCAAGCATCACGGGGCCCAACTTGGAGGCGGCAACCAAGAACTTTGGGTCACATGCCAGCCACGATGAACCCGTGCCCGAGGTTTCATCGGTGTTCTTTTGAGTCTTGGCAAACCTGGCGGCGGCGCCGGAAAGTTCCTGCGCTCCCGCCTCGCTCAGCAAGTAAACCTTGCGGTCTTTTTTGGTTGAAACCAGCACAAAGCCTTGTTCAATCAGCGCTTCAAGGGTCAGGCGAATCTGAGCCGATGTTGGTGTCATGGTTCCGCCCGATGCCACCGCGATTGCCTCGCTCAACTGCTTTGCGTTCTTGGGGCCGGTTTCCAGTGCCGCCAAGGTTGCAGTTGCAAGCTGCTCTGCGCTCGGAGCCTTGGCCTGCCGCACAGTCCCAAAGTTTTCGGTGCGGTTCTTAGTAAAGCTTACGATCTCTTCAATAATCTTCTTCAGATCGAAACTGTTGGATGCAGCGGCCATGGATTTTCCAATCGTCCTTCTAGAGGGCTTACGCCCTATGCAAGCCGACTAGCCCATGAAGTATTCCGCGCCGGTGCGTTACTGCACGTGCTCCGGGTTCATGTAGAACAGGTCCCAGAGGTGGCCATCGAGGTCTTCGAAACCCCAGCTGAACATGAAGCCGTGGTCCTCGGGTTCGTTTACCTTGCGAGCGCCAAGTGCGAATGCCTTTTCCGCGAGGCTCTTTACGGTCTCAACCGAGTCGCATGAAAGCGACAGGATTGCCTCTGTGGTCTTAGGGTCGGCAATTGGCTTGTCGATAAAGTTTGCAAACTTCGCCTTCTCAACCAGCATGACAAAAACCTGATCGCTCACGAGCATGCAGGTTGACGATTCATCGGTGAATTGGGCATTGAACTTGAACCCTAGACCGGAGAAGAAATCTACCGATCTGGTTAGTTTCTCAATGGGTAGGTTCACAAAAATCGAGTTGATCATGACTCAACCTTAGGCTGACATGTCTTTTCCCAATGACGTAATTTGGGAATGAAACAATGGCGTCCGAGTGTTTTGAGATGCAACGAAGGGTAGGCACAACCATGGAACGGCTTAAGAAAATCCTTGCCAACCTGCCACACCCCATTCGCTGGGCGGTCACCATGGTTCTGGGCGCGGTGCTGTTGATTCTTGGGCTAATCATGCTGGTTACCCCGGGTCCTGGAATCGTTTTTCTCTTTTTGGGTATCTCGGTGCTGGCCCTAGAACTTGAGTGGGCTAGAGAAATGAACCGACAGGGCGTTCAGGGGCTCGAAAAACTTTTAAACAAAGCGAAGGCAATCTTCCGCCGCAAGAAATAGCCAGAGCTAGTTCTTTGCCGAGCCCGCCGTTAGGAAAATCTCCAAGAGGCGGCTTATTTTCTGTCCGTCTTCAAGCGGGTGTCTAAAGTTCATATTCGCATTGACCGAATAGGTGTTTCGTCGGCCATCGCGGGCTACCGAAACGTATCCGGAAGCAGCAAGATCGGTTAGTAGACGTTGGGCGAAGCGCTCGGTAACGCCAACTGCCTCGGCGACATCGCGGATTCGGGCTTCCGGGAATTTGGCAATGTAAATGAGCACGTGCGCGTGGTTAGACAAGAAGGTCCAACCAGACTTTTCGGATTCACTCATAAAAAAAGTTTAGAGCAAAACCTGTTTTTCTATTCAAGAACAATAGTTCCTGTATTATTGTTCAGAAAACAGAGCTCGAACTTGTGAGGAAATCAATGGGCAACTTAGCGCTAGCAGTTTCAAACTTCCTGTCGGTCCCGGTACTTGTGTTCCTGCTGGCGGTTTTAGCGGCTCGTCTCAAAACCGAAGTCAAGCTACCCGATTCGATCTACCAAGGAATCACGATATTCCTGCTGATTGGCATTGGGCTCAAGGGTGGGCACGCTCTCAAAACCACGGGTGGCAACGAGTTCCTACTTCCTGCAGTTGCAGCCCTGGCCCTGGGAATCATCATTCCGCTACTGGCCTACCTGATCATTTCAAGATTCAAAAAAATAAGCATCGATGACCGCGGCAGCATCGCCGCTCACTACGGCTCAACTTCTCTGGTTACCTTTTCTGCGGGTTTGGTCATGCTCGAATCAATGCGGGTGTTCGTGGAGCCCTACGTTGCAACCCTGCTTGCCATCATGGAAATCCCCGGAATCATCGTTGGTATTTTTCTTGGTTTGCGACTTCAGCGGGGTAGCAGTGAAAAAGTGGCAATTGGCGAAACCCTGCGCGAAGTCTTTTTAGGGCGCACTGTATTGCTGCTCATTGGCGGATTGGTAGCCGGGTTTGCAACCACCGAGGACTCATTTGGCAAGGTCAAGCCCATGTTTGTTGATCTGCAGCCTGGAATTCTGGTGCTTTTTCTGCTGCACCTTGGATTCGTTGTGGGTTCAAGGCTTTCGAGCCTCAGGGAGGCTGGCATAGCGCTGCCGGTTTTTGGAATCCTTATGCCAGTTATTGGTGGGTCGCTTGGAGTAGTAGCCGGGCACTTTGCCGGAATGAGCGCCGGTGGTGCAACCATGCTCGCGGTGCTCACGGCAAGTGCTTCCTACATTGCGGCTCCGGCCGCCGTAAGTCTCGCGCTACCCAAGGCGAATCTCTCGGTTGCGCTTTCGGCGAGCCTAGGTGTTACTTTTCCGTTCAACCTGATTGTAGGAATTCCGCTCTACCTGAGCATGGCCAACCTGCTGTCAGGGGTTTAGGCGGTTGCGGCATCCCACCATTTGAGTACGCGCAGCGCAGACAGTGTTACCAGCTTTGAGTCCTGCCCAATGGCCGAGTCCTCTTCTACCCAGACGCTGCCCTTTTCGACCCAGTCGTTGATCCAGCGGCCGCGCTCGTTCATTTTGCTTCGAACGGTTTCCACAGCGAGCGCTAGACGAGAATCGGGAGCGGACTTGTCGAAATCGCAGGCTTGTCTGAAATACTCAAGCGCGCGCAGGGTCGAGTAGCGCCAGCGCTCGGGGGCAATGAACTCGGTAGCCCATCTGGCAACTTGCTCGTTTGTCGAGAGCTTGAACATGAGGTTCCGCTGCAGCAGATACTCTTCAGCCCGCTTGCGTGCCTGGGTGATTTCTGGATCGCGCCCAGTCTGCATCTCATAGTCAAGAAGGCCAAAGAGCGAGTTGAGCGTTGAGTGAAATGATCCTCTGGTTGAGCCCTCGACCCACTCGCAGTTCCAGCCACCGTCAGCCGCCTGATGCTCGGTGAACCAGTGACCGTTTTTGGACATGTCCAGCCCAAGCCATAGACCATTTGAGAGCGTGAATGCGTTGATGCAGCAATCAACCTCGCCACCCCAGTAAGGAAGGTCGTCGTATTCCCAGCGCGAATTCGCTGCCAGTCGCTCTGCGGTGTCGCCCAGGTGGCGGGCGTCAACACCCCATCGGCGCAGAGAGTTGAGCGCCCAAGTGGTAGCCGTGTAGGGCTGTCCCTCGGCATCATCCGAGTGGAAAATAGCGCGGTCATCATGCCTGGTGGGAAAGTACGCCCCGCCAGCCCACTGGCCGTCTGGGTCCTGCACGCTCAGGACCTTGGCCCCGAAGCCATCGGTGGCGGTTGTGGCGCGCGTAGCCTGCCACTGGTCTTGGGGCAGCTCAAGCAGATCGCGTTCTACCTGCCACCTAATGCTGGGGTCGCTGTCTAGTAGCCATTTGATGGTTTCGGAGCTTGTTTGCATGCCCATGGGCTAGTTGCCTGTGACTGCGAACCAACGACCTTCGTTGTCGGGAAACGCAAAAGCCGTGACGCC
>JBJTMG010000016.1:0-7434 GCA_046063415.1 Micrococcales bacterium | reverse complement strand
GTTCAACTCGATGGCTCTGCTCGCGGATGGCTTCCACATGGCCACCCATGCCGGTGCACTCGGGGTCGCAGCTATCGCCTATGCCTACGCCAAAAAGCACGCCAATAGCCGGCGTTACAGCTTTGGCACTGGCAAAGTGGGCGATCTGGCCGGCTTTGCCTCTGCGATGGCCCTTGGCTTGGTCGCTCTAGGCATCGCTGTGGAATCGGCGCAGCGTCTTCTCAGTCCGCAATCGGTAGCCTTCGGTGAGGCTACGGTCATTGCGGTTGTCGGACTGCTGGTAAATCTCGCCAGCGCTTGGCTGCTAGGCGCAGACCATCACCACGGGCACGATCACGGACACGGACATCACCACCACCACGACCATGCGCACGGTCACGACCACCATCACCACGATAACAATTTGCGGTCTGCCTACGTCCATGTTCTCGCCGACGCGCTGACTTCTGTTCTGGCGATCGTTGCCCTGCTTGGAGGGCGATACCTCGGCTGGGTCTGGCTCGACCCGGTCATGGGCCTGGTTGGTGCGACTGTCATCGCAGTCTGGTCCTGGTCGCTGATGCGCGACACAGCGAGCGTTCTGCTCGATGCCCACGAAAGCCATCTCGAAGAAGAGATACGCGAATTTGTCGAAGGGCCTGGGGATGCGCGCATTACCGACCTGCACGTGTGGCGCGTAGGGCCCGGTGCCCATGCGGCCATTGTCGCGGTCAAAGGTATTGATGGGGATATCGTGCGGTCGCGCCTTCACGAGGTGCATGAGATCGCCCACCTTACCGTTGAGCACCGGATTTGATCCTCGCCGTGCGCAGTTGGCCGCATGGGTCTGCCAAGCCGGGCATCAAGGCACTAAAACAGAAGCACTTTTCTTGAGTGCCGCAGTTACAGCCTCCATCACCGCACGCACTCGGGGCATGTGCCGCATATCGACATGCACGCCCAGCCATATATCGCGGATGAGGTCGGGTCGGTCCACACCAATCCTGACGAGGCCTGGTTCAGTATCAGCGCGGTAGCGCGCCAGCGCAGCAACACCCGCCCCGGACTTCGCCGCCCAGAGCTGAACTTCCCTGCTGTTCGATGAAAAGCCGGTCGGCGCGTTCGGAAACATTTCCCGCAGCCATTTGGCTTCCGGTAGGTGCGCCTGATCGTCCAGAACGGTGACCAGACGCACTTCGCCATTCTGAATGCGCTCGTACCACTCTGGTGACGCATATAAGCCCATGGCGAGCGCTCCGACCCGGCGCGCCGTCACTTCATGCCCCTCGAACCGCGACATGCGCAGGGCAATATCCGCCTCCCGTCTGGAGAGGCTGAGTGTGCGTGTGTCAGGAACCAGCTCGACAACAATGCCGGGGTTGCGCGTCTGCAACTCTGCCAGCGCCGGCGCTACGATGCGTGCGGCTAGCGTATCAACAGTGGTTAAACGGACCAGCCCTTCAAGAGCAACATCTCTGCCGGTGATGACGCGTTCCGCCGCGAGTGCTTCGGCCTCGATACGTTCAGCATTGCCAAGTACGCTTTCGCCCAGCGGGGTCAGGGCGTATCTGCCCGGCAGGCGCTGCAAAAGCCTCGCTCCGGTCCGGGCTTCCATCGCGGCAAGCCGACGCCCCATGGTTGGCTGCGTTACGCCGAGTGCACGAGCTGCGGCAGAGAGCGTGCCGTGCCGGGCAATGGCAAGAAAGGTGCGAAGATCATCCCAGTCCATGCATCATTATACGGAACCGCATAGCCAGTAGTCAAATGTCGTGGATTTTATGCAGTCTTGGATGCGCGTATTTGACGTTCATACACAGACAGGGATTACGAACATGACACATGCACCGACCAACGCGAATGCCATCGCACTCCTTCGCGTGACGAGCGGAGGCCTCTTGCTGACTCACGGGTTGATCAAGTTACTGCTCTTCACGCCTGCGGGAACCGCAGGGTTCTTCGAAAGCATCGGTTTTCCCGGCTTCCTCGCCTACCCCGTGATCGCTGGCGAAATTGGCTTGGGGTTGGCGCTGTTCCTGGGCTTCATGACCCGCTGGGCCGCACTCGCTGCTCTGCCAATCATGATCGGCGCAACTGTCCCCCATGCCGCCAATGGCTTCACCTTTTCCAACCCGGGTGGCGGATGGGAATTCCCGGTCTTCTGGACGATCGCGCTCGCGGCACAAGTGATGCTTGGCGGTGGTTCCTTCGCGGTTGGAAACCCATTCAAGACCACGGAGTAAGTCTGATGCGGTCCATCTTTCTCTCTCATGGGGCGCCGACGCTGCCCTTTGAAGATGTTGCTGCTCGTAGTTTTCTGAGGGGGCTGGCAAGCGAGATGCCTCGCCCACGAGCCATCCTCGCTGTGTCCGCGCACTGGGAGACCCGCATTCCGACCACCATTGCGGTCTCTCTGAACAGCACAATCCACGACTTTTCGGGCTTTCCGGCAGAGCTTTATGACTTGGCCTATCCCGCTCCTGGCGCACCTGAACTGGCAGCGCGCGTCGGGGACCTTCTTGGCGACGCCGGGTTGTCGGCAGCCATCGACACAAAGCGCGGGCTCGACCATGGCGCGTGGGTTCCGCTGATGCTTGCCTGGCCTGACGCGGATATCCCGGTTGTGCAACTCTCGGTGCAGAGCCAGCTGGGGCCAGGCCACCATCTGGAAGTTGGCCGGGCTCTGGCCTCACTGGCGAAGGAAGATGTCCTGATCCTCGGGAGCGGCAGCTTCACGCATGACCTCTCCAGTTGGCGCAAACAGGCGGGAATGGACGAACCGAGCTGGGTGACGGAATTCGCCGACTGGTTCGATGCAGCTTTGGTCGAGGGACGAACCTGCGACTTGTTGTCCTATCGCAATCTCGCGCCGCATGCGGTTCGAAACCACCCGACGGAGGAGCACTTGCTTCCCTTGTACGTTGCCTTGGGTGCGGCTGGACCGAATGCTCATGTCCGCCGCCTCCACGCGAGCAACACTTACGGCGTCCTGCGGATGGATGCCTACGCTTTCGGCGATTGAAATATTGTTTGAGACAGAAAGGAAACGAAGATGAGCAAAGTTCTGGTGCTCTACTACTCGACCTACGGGCACATGGAAACGATGGCGCAAGCCGTTGCTGAAGGTGCTCGCGAAGCGGGCGCAACCGTCGACATCATGCGCGTGCCCGAGACCGTTCCCGAGGATGTGGCCCGCGCCAACCACTTCAAGCTTGACCAGGAAGCTCCGGTTGCGACCGTCGGCGAGCTCGAAAATTATGATGCCATCGTGATCGGCACAGGCACGCGATTTGGTCGAATTTCGTCTCAGATGGCCGCGTTCCTTGATCAGGCTGGCGGGCTGTGGGCGCGCGGCGCCCTCAATGGCAAAGTCGGTGCGGCCTTCACTTCGACGGCCACCCAGCATGGCGGACAGGAAACGACCCTGTTCTCGATCATCACCAACATGCTCCACTTCGGGATGACCATCGTCGGTCTCGATTACGGATTTGGCGGCCAGTCAGGTCATGATCAGGTGCGTGGCGGCGCGCCCTATGGTGCGACCACCATTGCTGGAGGAGATGGCAGCCGTCAGCCTGGCGAAGATGAGCTTGCCGGCGCCCGCTATCTTGGCGGCAGGGTCGCGCGTACGGCCGCAAAACTCTTCGACTGAAGAGCCTCCGATAGCGACAAGGTATCCTCTTGAATCGCCCGGATTGCATTGTACGCGATTGCCCGCTAATGCGCGCTCGTCATCTGGGGAGTAGCCAGTCGTCCGCGAGGACGAGCCCCCGCGTCAACATACTCGGTCGAGAGACCGTGGCGCGAGGGAAGCGGAACACCGCTTGGGCGAGACCAATGGCACCGAATCTCCGCTCAGGGTTGGGCGGCGAGATCGGTGTCCGTTGGATCTTTAACGCCGCCCGACCCGGAGACTGCCCATGGAAGCCCTGTTAACATCGACTGCCGTGGTTGCGCTCGCCGAGATCGGCGACAAGACCCAGCTGCTTGCTATTGTACTCGCTACCCGGTTCCAGAAACCCGTGCCGATCGTCGCAGGCATTTTTGCCGCTACAGTTGCCAATCACTTCCTGGCCGCGCTCGTCGGATCGCAGGTCGCCTCCATCCTCGATGGGCAATGGTTCCGCTACGCCATTGCCGCGTCGTTCATCGCGATGGCGGCCTGGACATTGATCCCCGACAAGCTTGATGAAGATGAGCACAAGCCAGCCCGCTTCGGAGCTTTCATAACCACGCTGATTGCCTTCTTCCTCGTTGAGATGGGAGACAAGACGCAGATCGCGACTGTGGCACTGGGCGCGCGGTTCCACGACGTTTTGTCTGTGACCATGGGTACGACCCTCGGTATGATGATTGCCAACGTCCCAGCCGTGTTTGTTGGTCATGAGCTGCTGAAGTACGTGCCGCTCAACATCGTTCGGATAATCGCAGCGGGCCTGTTCCTGCTGATCGGTGTTTGGGTACTGGTCCAAACCGCAGGCTGGACTGCTGGGCTGCTCTGATTGAAGCGATAATGAAGGTCGGGGAGGCGCGCTTTGCAACCCGACCTTCTTCGTCAGCCGAACAAGCCTACCAACTACACTCCTCCATGGAGGTGTACCTGGCGCTTAAGGATTTTTGTTGAGGCGCTGCGACCTTTGCCATTAAAACTTGAACCTTATCGCCCGAACGACAAATGGTGCCGCGTGGCTTCAGATTTTCATCTCTTCGACATCGTTGTCGAAACGAACGACATAGACTTCATGGGGCACGCAAACAATGCGGTCTATCTGAACTGGGTCCAAGAGGCGACTTTGGATCATTGGCGGACTTTCGCGCCTAAAGAATCTGTAGATGCATTTGTTTGGGTGGCGGTTAAGCATGAAATCACATACCGGAAGCCCGCTTTTTTGAGCGATAGTTTGACGGTCTATGTCCAGCTTGATCGTGTGCAACGAGAGAGCGCATTTTACGACGTTCTGATCAAGCGAGGTGGCACTGTTCTGGCCGAGGTCAAATCAAGATGGTGTTGTATCGACGCAGAAACACGCATGCCTGTGCGGTTGTCAAAAGAACTGGTCGATAAATTTGTGGGACAGGTTGTATAGTCTGTTATCAGTTATTTTACTAATCAACGACCTCTAGGCGATCGCGCAAAAATCCGGCAATCACCGTGCGAATTCGCTCGCGACATTGGATGAGTTTCATACGTGAATAGAGGTTAGAACTGGGTATATTCAGCTGTTATTGTCCGGATGAATTGTCGGATATCGTGCTCGGTGGATTGGTTCCCGTCCCCATAAACTTCAGCACAGACAGTGCCAATGCAAGTAGCGCAAATGCACCACCGGCGCCGAATGTGGCTGACGATCCGAACTGACTCCAGAGCAGACCGGCCAACAGGCTTGCGGCAAGCATTGCAAGGCCGGTCGCGAGATTGAAGAGACCGAATGCGGTACCCCTTAGTGCTTTGGGAGACCGGTCGGCCACTAGTTTCGCCAACAAGCCTTGTGTTAGAGCCATATGCATGCCCCAGAGCGCTATGCCGACGAACGTCGAGAAAACACTCTGCCCAAGCGCCAGAAATGCGTCAGCAAGGATCAGGGCGAAGAGACCCCAGTGCAGCAAGGATTTCGGAGCCACCCGGTCCGAAAGGATGCCCGCCGGATACGCACCGATTGCGTAAACCACATTCATCGCCACCAGAACCAGAGGCGCCATCGCTATTGGCAGCCCGGCCTCGTTCGCTTTGAGGATGAGAAACGCTTCACTGAACCGAGCCAGTGTGAAAACAACCCCAATCCCGACTATGCCCCAGAAACCCCAATCGAGCTGCTTTGCCTCTCTCAGCTTCAGTGGAGGGCTCACAGCTTGAACTCTATGATCGACAGGTTCGCGGACCCAGACCAACGCGATCACCGCTGAAATCACTGCAGGGATAACGGCAATCCAGAACACCGCCCGCATGTCGTTGGAAAAAAGCATCATCAAGGCAATAGCGAGGAGTGGCCCCAGAAACGCGCCGATGGTATCCATCGATTGCCTCAAGCCAAAGGCACGGCCCCGGATTACCTCGGGCGTTACATCAGCCACCAACGCGTCGCGTGGAGCACCGCGGAGGCCCTTGCCAATCCGGTCAGCGAAGCGTGCGCCCAGCACCAAACCTGAACTTTGCGCAATCGCGAACAGCGGTTTGGTGATCGCGGCCATGCCATAACCCATCACTATAAGGGGTTTGCGGCGGCCAATGCGGTCCGAGATATAGCCTGAGAATACCTTGGAAATCGATGCCGTCGCTTCAGCGATGCCGTCAATTATGCCAACGATGACAACGCTTGCGCCCAGCGTTGTCGTCAGAAATAGCGGCAGTAACGCATGAATAATCTCTGACGAGAGGTCCATGAATAGGCTGACGAATCCGAGTGCCATAACGGTTCGCGGAATTGCGACGTTTGCAGCTGATTTCTCGGAAAACTTCATCACGTCACCATGCCATCCCACGCAAATGGATTTCAATCGCTTTCGGTTCCTTCTATGCCAAGTGCGTGTTCAACGCGCGCAGTACTCTCCGCCGTTCCGGCCTGTTCGACCGATTGGGGTTGTGGATGCTCGCTCTGGCGGCGATCACGCTGCTTTCCTATCAGCCACTCGACTCGCTGGGACATGTGGCGGCAGAAGCCCTAGAGGCGGGCAACAACAGCCTGGTCTTGCGTGCTGTAGCGGCTTTCGATGTGCTCGACGACACGCTCGATCACACCGCTGACCGCGATCATTCGCCCGTAGCGCAACAGCAGGTCATCATTGGTCTCCCGTGCTGCGCGAAGGCCGAGGCGATGGTCTTTGTCGTCGCTGTGAACACCTGGGCCGTAGCCCATTTCGTTCTCCCGCCGAACCTTATTCTGTCAGAACTGTTCCGACCGCCTCAGGGTTGAACGATGCCGTCACCGGTCTTTGTTCAATCTGAGGAATTCACGCAATGGCGCCCTCGTTAGCGGTGCGCGGCAGCTCGGGCGCCGCGCCGCAGAAGTTCACTAGATCGCGCGTGCGCAACGATCTCCCCTGCCTGTTGTGCAGCATCCTGCTGGCGGTGAGCCTTGCCGGCTGCGTCAGCTATGCGCCTGCACCCAAACCACTAAGCCAAACCGCTGAGCGGTTCTCTGCACGAAGCGCTTCCTTGTCGACTGTGGTGCAGACCTGCCAGCGGCTCGCGCCAACGGCATCCTGCGATCCGGGCAAACCCGACCGGCTCATGCTTTTCGCGATGCTGGTCGACAAAAATCCCGACGTTTCATCGGCACGCGCCCATCTGCGTAGCGTCGAAGCCGCAGCAGCGGCCGCGCGCACGTCAGCAGGAGCGACGCTCACGCTGGCGACCGAATATGCCAAGGCCTCGTCGGACCCATCGCCCTGGCTGTTCGGCGCGGCGCTTGACATTCCGCTCGATACCGGTGGTCGGCGAACGGCGCGGGTCGCCAGCGC
>JBJTMG010000105.1:0-4921 GCA_046063415.1 Micrococcales bacterium | reverse complement strand
ACCTGCAAATCGAGTTCGTGATGACCAGACTCCAAGAGTGTGCGTTTTACTTCTTGAACCGCGAACGCATCGTCTAATCTCTCGAGCGCAGCATCTACGGCCGAAATCAAATACCCGCCGGGAGCCAAATCGAAGGCGCTGTGCCTTAACTTACCGTGTTCTAAGAGGTGCTTAGCCGGATCCGCAAATTGCTCACGCGCCTTTGAGATAAGCTCGTCAACCTGATCGGGTCGATAACCGAGGGTCTTGCCTTTAGCTTTTGGAAAGTGTGCGGTCATAGGTTCCTAGATTGGTAAAGAAATGAGCAGATAGGCAATCAAACTCGCAGGAAGAATTGAATCCAAACGATCCATGATTCCGCCATGACCCGGAAGCCAGCTGCTCATGTCCTTGATACCCAGGTCACGCTTGATGAGCGATTCGGCAAGGTCCCCAAAAACGGCTGCCAGCAACATAGCGCCGGCAAAGAGAACAGCAAACCACCAGGGTTTTCCTAGAAGAATCGAACCTGAAATGGCTACTAGGCTACCCGCCGAGACGGAAGCTAGTAACCCCTCCCAAGTCTTTTTTGGGCTGACACCTGGTGCTAGTTTGTGCTTTCCTAATTTCCTGCCAACCAGATAACCAAATGTATCTATGAACGAAACCGTTGTGATGGTTGTGACCACCCACCACTGCCCAAGAGGCAAAGCGTGAAGTATTAGAACCGTAAAACTTGTCATGAGCGGGACATAAATAACCAAAAAAGCTGCAGCAGCAAAATCCTTTATTGCCGAGCTCAAACTTCTCTCGTTACCGGGCTGCCCAAAAAATAGCATGCCAGTGCGCCACAAGATAAGCGCTGCAACAATGGTTAGGGCCGCTAGCCACTGCCCCTCCGCTCCCCAAATGTAGGTTACGGGCATGAGCAACACCGAACCAACCGTTGCCGGTACGCGAGGTACATACCAGGACTTTGTCCGGAGAGCAGTCGACAACTCCCAAGCCCCAGCTCCAGCCGCGGCCGCAGCAAGAACCACAAACGCTTCAGGCCAAATCAGAATGCTTGCCAGGAACAATCCACCAAGAAGTAACCCGATAATGATTGATTTGCTTAGGCTGCGACCAACCTCTGGTTTCTGCGTGATTTGCGGCTGCGACATTGGAAGCCTAGACCTCGAGGAGTTCGGCTTCCTTGCGCTTCAAGGTCTCGTCGATGCCATCGATGTGAGTCTTGGTCAGCGCTTCCAGTTCCTTTTCGGCGCGTGCCAGGTCATCGTCACCTGCCAGGCCGTCTTTCTTGAGCGCGTCTAACTCGTCCTTGGCCTTGCGACGAATGTTGCGCACAGCAACGCGGTGGTCCTCAGCCTTGGTCTTAACGAGTTTTACGTATTCCTTGCGACGTTCTTCGGTAAGTTCTGGAAGGCTTATGCGAATCATGTTTCCGTCGCTGTTAGGGTTTGCGCCAAGGTTTGGAACATCACGAATAGCCTTCTCAATGGCACCCAAGGCACTCTTGTCGTACGGAGTAACAATGATCGTGCGAGCTTCAGGGTTCTGAATGCTTCCAAGCTGGGCCAGAGGCGTGGGCGTGCCGTAGTAGTCAACGCTAATCTTCTGGAACATGGCCGGGTTGGCGCGGCCGGTTCGTACGGTAGCAAAGTCTTCTTTGGTCGCCTCTACGGCCTTGGTCATCTTGTCGGTGGCAGTTGCCAAAATTTCACTAATCATCGATGTCTCCTGGTTTGAAGTTTATGCGGTCACAAGAGTGCCAATCTTGGCACCCCTGATTGCTTCGGTAATGTTGTCGCCCTCCATGCCAAACACTCGCATTGGCATCCTGTTGTCCATGCAGAGACTGAAGGCGGTTGCGTCCACGACCTTTAGTCCCTGAACTAGAGCATCTTGATAAGTGATGGTGTCTAGGCGCTGTGCGCTTGGGTCCTTGCGAGGATCCGCTGTGTAGACACCGTCGACACCGTTTTTGGCCACCAACACCTCGTCTGCTTTTATCTCAAGGGCACGCTGCGCAGCGACGGTATCGGTTGAAAAGTATGGGAGGCCGGCGCCAGCACCAAATATAACCACGCGACCCTTTTCAAGGTGTCGGATAGCTCGAAGGGGCACGTACGGCTCTGTTACCTGAGACATTGTGATCGCCGACTGCACTCGAACAGACACCCCAGCCTGCTCCAGAAAATCTTGAAGGGCAAGAGAGTTCATGACAGTCCCAAGCATGCCCATGTAGTCGGCTCGAGCCCGATCCATGCCGCGCTGAGAGAGCTCTGCACCTCTAAAGAAGTTGCCGCCTCCAACAACAATTGCGACCTCGGCAAACTTAGTCCCCTCGGCAATCGCTTTGGCAATCTGCATCACAACATCGGGGTTGACCCCAACGGTTCCGCCACCAAATGCCTCACCCGAGAGTTTTAGCAAAACCCTGCGCTTTTGTGACATCCGAGCCTCCTCTTTGGCCATCTTTTCCCTCATCTATCCTAGGCGGAGCATGAAGAAAGGCCCGACCTAAATGGGCCGAGCCTTCCTTTATTAGTGCTTGAAACTAGGCGCCGACACGGAATCGAACGAATGCCGAAACAGTTAGTCCGCTGTTGTCTAGGACTTTCTGCACAGACAGTTTGTTGTCCTTAGCAAAGTCCTGTTCAACCAACACGTTCTCCTTGAAGAAGCCGTTTACACGTCCCTCAACGATCTTTGGAAGGGCAGCCTCAGGCTTTCCTTCATTGCGGGCGGTCTCTGCAACAATGCGGCGCTCGTTTTCCACGGTCTCAGCTGGAACCTCGTCGCGGGTCAGGTAGCTTGGCGAGAACGCTGCGATGTGGACAGCCACATCGTGTGCGGTTTCAGCATCGCTACCCGAGTAGGCGACCAGAACACCAACCTGCGGTGGCAGGTCCTTGCTGGTGCGGTGCAAATAGGCGTCAACGGCGGCGTCCTTGACTACGGCAATGCGTCGCAGTTCAACCTTTTCACCGATGATTGCGGCCTCGTCGTTAATCGCAGCCTCAACGGTCTTGCCGTTCAGGCTGGCAGCCAGAGCCTGCTCGAGGGTTTCTGCCCCGGCAGCCACGACTGCGTCGGCGATCTGCTCAGCAAGAGCAACAAACTTGTCTGCCTTAGCGACAAAGTCGGTCTCGCACGCTAACTCAATTAGAGTTCCAGTTCCACCTGATACACGAGCGACAACCAGACCGTTTGAAGTCGAGCGACCTTCGCGCTTGGTAACACCCTTCAAGCCCTTGAGGCGAAGAACCTCAATGGCCTTTTCGATGTTGCCTTCGGCCTCATCGAGTGCGTTCTTGCAGTCCATCATGCCTGCGCCACTGCGGTCGCGCAGGGCCTTTACATCTGCGGCGGTGTAGTTAGCCATTACTTTGCTTCCTTGTCTGCAGCTGCTGGAGCTTCTTCGGTTGCTGGGGTCTCTACTGCTGGTGCAGCCTCAACTGCAACGGATTCAGCAACAGCTGGGGTTTCTAGCAATTCGCGTTCCCACTCGGCCAAAGGCTCTGCGGCCTCTTCTGGCTTGGAGTGACGGGCAATAAGACCCTCGGCAACTGCATCTGCAATCACACGGGTAAGAAGTCCTACTGATCGGATTGCATCGTCATTACCTGGAATACCAATGGTGACCTCGTCTGGGTCACAGTTGGTGTCCAAGATACCGATTACCGGAATGCCAAGTTTCTTTGCCTCGGTGATTGCAAGGTGCTCTTTGTTGGTGTCAACAACCCAGATAGCCGAAGGGGTCTTGGTGATGGTACGGATACCGCCCAGGGTTTTCTCAAGCTTGTCCTTCTCGCGACGGAGGATAAGCAGTTCCTTCTTAGTCAGGCCGCTCTTCGACGAGTCTTCGAAGTCCATTACTTCAAGTTCTTTTAGGCGAGCCAAGCGCTTCTGTACAGTTTGGAAGTTGGTCAGCAGACCACCCAACCAACGCTGATTGATGAATGGCTGGCCAACGCGCAGTGCCTGCTCGGCAATTGCTTCCTGAGCCTGCTTCTTGGTTCCTACGAATAGGATGCTGCCGCCGTGTGCCACGGTGTCCTTGACGAACTCGTAAGCCTTGTCAATGTGAGTGAGAGACTTCTGAAGGTCAATGATGTAGATGCCCGAACGGTCGGTAAGAATGAATCGCTTCATCTTTGGGTTCCAACGACGGGTCTGGTGACCGAAGTGCACACCGCTGTCCAGCAGCTGGCGAATGGTTACGACTGGCATAGCCGTACTCCTTTCGGCGCGTTAAGGCGCCTGTCAGTTGATAGCCAAGGCAGGTTGCCAAGGCTCCTGGTGTCGCGCCACAGCCGCCGGAACAAGTTCTGGACTGAAGGTTGTGTACGTTATTCGACACGCGTAGTCGGCATGACTTTAGAAAGCTCATTTGATTGGATTTCTGCGTTCATGACGCTCTGACCAGTCTAGCAAGGGAAAAACCCAGTTATCCACTGATTTGGTCATTCTTTTCAGGCATCAAGGGTCAATGACTGAACCTTGTCTTATGACTCCTAAGTTACTTTCTCCAAGGTTTCTACCGTTCCTCTTTTTGCTATGTGCAACGCTTTGGTTGATCGAGTACCCAGACCGAACAGCGCTTGCAGCAACCCCTTCGATAACTCAAAAATCAGCAACTGTAAGGCTTGCCGCCGACCCGGGGGAAGTGTGGCTAGTCCCTATTCCAATACCGGCGTTAGAAGTGCGGCAATACGAACAGTCGTTGACCCCGTACTCCACTGGTCATCGAGGCATCGACTACTCAGTCCAGACAAACACAGTAATCTCAGCACCTGCCAACGGAACCTTGGCATTTTCTGGTCAAGTAGGGGGCAAACCAGTCGTCGCGATAGAACATGAAAATGGATACCGAACTGCTTTCGAACCTGCATGCTCAGATGTTCCCGTTGGAACCCCTCTTCTAGCTGGTGAGCCA
>JBJTMG010000104.1:0-16336 GCA_046063415.1 Micrococcales bacterium | reverse complement strand
ATAGGTGCTTCCCTCGTCGATCGCCTGATCAACCTCGGTGAAAATCTCCCTAATGCGACCAGCCAGTGCCTCTGCGCCACCATCGACACGGTAGAGGCCACTAACGGTGAACGCTTTTCCGATTCCAGGTTTCTCGTCGATGTGAGCGATTTTCGCGAGTTCATCGTTGTTGAGAACCGGGAACGAAAGAGAAATTTGCTGTGCGTGCTCAGGGGTGGCTGCGAGCAGGTTTCGCTCTGGACCAAGTCCGGTCCCCAATGAGGTGACAATCTCTTCGCGGATGCTGTCTAGCGGTGGATTGGTTACCTGTGCGAACTGTTGCACGAAGTAGTCAAAAATTAGTCGTGGGCGTGAGGAAATTGCCGCAATTGGAGTGTCGGAACCCATTGCGCCAAGTGGCTCTGCGCCCGTCCTCGCCATTGGTGCTAGAAGAACTCGCAGTTCCTCCTCGGTGTAACCAAAGGTTCGCTGCCTGCGATTCACAGAAGACTGCGTGTAGGCGATGTGTTCTCGCTCAGGAAGCTCTTCGAGCTTTATACGGTTTGCCTCGAGCCACTCACCCCAAGGCTCAAGGGCAGCAATCTCGGCCTTAATCTCCTCGTCGTCAATAAGGCGACCGTTGACGGTGTCTGCCAGGAACATTCGTCCTGGCTGGAGTCGGCCCTTGCGAACAATCTTTGCGGGATCTATGTTCACGACACCAATTTCAGAAGCAAGAACTACTAGCCCATCGTCGGTGATTACGTAGCGTCCGGGACGAAGACCATTACGGTCTAGAGTTGCACCCACAAGGGAACCATCGGTGAATACAACGGCAGCTGGACCGTCCCAAGGCTCCATGAGCATGGAGTGGTAATCGTAGAAGTTCTTCCGTTCCGCATCGATGTCGGACTGCTTCTCCCAAGCCTCTGGAATCATCATCATCATTGCATGAGGCAGGCTTCGACCAGCAAGGTATAGAAGTTCAACGACTTCATCGAATGACGCCGAGTCGGAACCCGATGGGTCAATGATGGGGCTGATCTGAGTAAGGTCACCAAGTACTGGACTCGACAGTTGAGCTTCACGCGCCCGCATCCAGTTTCGATTTCCCTTTACTGTGTTGATTTCACCATTGTGAGCGATCATTCGGAAAGGGTGCGCGAGTGGCCAAGACGGGAAGGTATTGGTGCTGAAGCGCGAGTGAACCAACGCTAGCGTCGAGGCAAACCTTTCGTCACTGAGATCAGGATAGAACGGCTCAAGTTGAAGCGTGGTCACCATTCCCTTGTAAACGATGGTTCGAGAAGAAAGAGAAGGGTGATAGATTCCGAGGCTGCGCTCGGATCGCTTGCGCAGACGGAAGGTCCGACGCTCAAGGTCAATGCCGCTACAACCATCGGTGGCGGCAACAAATACCTGGCGAATGGCTGGCATAGCTGCCCGAGCAAGATCACCTAGCACGTCTGGGTTTGTGGGTACATCTCGCCACCCAAGAACCGTGAGCCCCTCTTCTACGGCAAGATTCTCAAAAGCGGCCTCATCATTGGCTCTTTCATTGCTTTCGGTAGGGAGAAAGACTAATCCGGCCGCATAGTGACCCTGCTCAGGGAGTTTGAAGCTCACAACGGCGCGGAAAAAATCATCAGGAATTTGCGTGAGAATACCCGCACCGTCTCCGGTACCCGCGTCGGAACCCACTGCCCCACGGTGCTCAAGGTTGGTGAGGGCACCAAGTGCCGTATCAATGATGTCGTGCCCGGGGGTACCGCGAAGGGTGGCAACCATAGCCAGCCCACAGGCATCTTTTTCGAACGCTGGGTTGTAGAGCCCTTCAGCCGCAGGTGCGGTGCTGAAACGTTCGAATGGTGACAACAAAGACATGCCAAAAAGTCCAATCAATTAGGGGAAAGATTGGGACATCATTGGCCCAAGGATGACGTAGAGAAACCAATACTGGTAACTATCGACTTGCTTAGAAGTTTCAGCCTAGACGATTACCACGTAATGGACGCTATCTAGCCTTCCGATTTTACTTCATCTGCATCTTCTCGGGGCTCAGGAACAATCTCTGGTTCTCTTCCCGATAGGTATACAGAACTCTCCAGCCCTGGGTGCTTGCGAGCCTGAACCCAAAGGATTACCAGGCCAAGAACTACGCCGAGGATCGCAGACCAGACGTTGGTTCGGAGGCCAAGAATAATTGCCGAGGGATCGATACGAATCGACTCAATGAAGATTCGGCCGAAAGAGTAGTACACAAGGTACATACCGAAGAGTCGTCCCCATCGTGGCTGGAACTTTCTGTCTACCCAGAGAATCAGGAACACTCCCAAGACGCTCCATAGCGATTCGTATAGAAAAGCTGGGTGAAAACTTTCGCCAGCTGGCAATCCAACCGGATATGCGGGGTTGTCAGCGCTGATTTCGAGCCCCCATGGAAGATCTGTGGGAACACCAAAAAGTTCATTGTTGAAATAGTTGCCCCAGCGACCAATAGCCTGAGCCAACAGAAGTCCAGGAGCCAAGGCATCGAGATAGGACATGAAACGGATTCCAGCTTGACGACATCCGATATACGCACCTACGGCCCCCAGGATTAGAGCACCGTAGATGGCTAGGCCACCTTGCCATATGTAAAGGGCCTCTAGTGGGTTTTTACCCGCGCCAAAGTAATCTGTGAAGTGCGTGAGCACATGAAAGATTCTGCCGCCCACAATTCCGAACGGCACTGCCCAAATTGCAATGTCTACCGCAGCGCCGGAGGACCCACCGCGAGCTTTCAATCTGGCCGCGGAGATCCATATTGCGACAACTATGCCAACGATGATGAACAGGGCATAGAACCGAATCTGAAACGGGCCAGCATTAATGGTGTTGATGGCTGGACTTGGAATGCTGTTTAGGAACTGACCCATTATTCTCCTGTGTTACCTGTCAACTTTTGATGCTAGCTCTGAGACTTTGGCCTCAAGATTCTTTATTCCACCGCTTGCGTATGCCTTGACGAACGCGCTACCGACGATAGCTCCATCGGCATATTGGTTCACCTCAGCAACTTGCTCTGCGGTTGAAATACCGATTCCAACGCATGTGTTTTGAGTGGCATCGGCTTTCCGAACTCCCGCTACGACTTTACGCGCAAGATTGTCCAGCTCTTCTCTTGCTCCCGTTATCCCCATGGTTGAAACCGCATAGACAAACCCCCGGCTAAGGTCGGTGGCGTTTTGCACTCGAGATTCAGAAGATGTAGGCGCAGAAAGAAAAACACGATCTAGGTCGAACTTGTCACTGACTTCTAACCAATCGCTGGCTTCATCGGGGATTAGATCCGGGGTGATTAGCCCCGCTCCCCCAGCCGCTGCCAGGTCCGCTGCAAATCGCTCCACGCCGTACTGGATTACAGGATTCCAGTAAGTCATTACCAAGACTGGGGTATCGACTCGACTAGTAATCTGCCTGACCGCATCAAAAACTTGAGCGAGCTTGAAACCATTGGCGATAGCGACCTCTGTGGCCTCTTGGATAACTGGGCCATCCATTACAGGGTCGCTGTAAGGAACCCCAAGCTCTAGAACGTTTACGCCGCTCTTGCACATTGCCACGGCCGCCTCTACGGAATCTTGAAGCGTGGGATACCCGGCTGGAAAATATCCAATCAGGGACCCTTTGCCGGCTATCTTTCGCTGGTTGAGAACCTCAGCAGTCTTGGACATTAGTTCTCACCGCCGATGAAGCCGAAATAACGAGCGGCAGTTTCCATGTCCTTATCGCCACGCCCGCTCAAATTCACCAGAATCGATGAACCAGCGGGTAACTCGTGTGACAGTTTTAGTGCGCCGGCGAGAGCGTGAGCGGTTTCGATAGCGGGAATGATGCCCTCGGTTCGAGATAGATCCTTCATGGCAGTCATGGCCTCAGCGTCTGAGATACCTCGGTATTGGGCGCGGCCAAGGTCTTTTAACCAGGAATGCTCTGGACCAACACCGGGGTAATCTAACCCGGCAGAAATCGAGTGGCTCTCCATGGTTTGACCGTCTTCATCTTGCAACATGTAACTCTTTGCGCCATGAAGAACACCGGTTCGACCGTGCGTGAGCGTCGCGGCATGTCTCGGAGTGTCCAAGCCATCTCCC
Source organism: Micrococcales bacterium (assembly GCA_046063415.1). Lineage (GTDB taxonomy): Bacteria > Actinomycetota > Actinomycetes > Actinomycetales > Microbacteriaceae > Rhodoluna. The sequence goes on along the minus strand of JBJTMG010000104.1, from coordinate 12,221 downwards.
GCTGCTTCGAAACCGTACAAATCAACCTCGGCGTCGTCCAAGAACGCGTGGAAAATGCCAATGGCATTTGACCCTCCGCCAACGCAGGCGGCAACCGCAGTCGGAAGGAAACCGTACTCGTCAAGCATCTGTTGGCGCGCCTCGGTGCCGATTACGCTGTGGAAATCCCGAACCATGGTTGGGAACGGGTGCGGCCCCGCTACCGTGCCCAAAAGATAATGAGTGGTGTCTACGTTCGCTACCCAATCGCGTAGCGCCTCGTTAATGGCGTCCTTCAGAGTTCTGCTTCCGGTCTTGACCGGGACTACCTCTGCGCCTAGTAGTTTCATTCTCGCCACGTTGAGAGCCTGGCGCTCGGTATCGACCTCGCCCATGTAGACCACGCACTCAAGACCGAACAGCGCAGCAGCTGTGGCACTCGCCACACCGTGTTGCCCGGCTCCAGTTTCGGCAATAATCCGGGTCTTACCCATTCGCTTTGTGATGAGTGCTTGGCCAAGAACGTTGTTTATCTTGTGCGAACCCGTGTGGTTCAGGTCCTCACGCTTTAGGAAAATACGGACGTCCTGGTTCCCTAAAGAGGCGAAACGCTTAACTTCGGTGATAAGAGAGGGCCGACCGGTGTAGCTTCTGTGAAGCTCGGCAAGTTCAAGTGCGAAATTTGGATCCTGACGGGCCTCCAAGTACGTAGCATCAAGTTGGTCGAGCGCAGCAATGAGAGATTCTGGAACAAATCTTCCACCAAACTCACCAAAATATGGACCAACCTGGTCTCGCAACTTGCTAGTAGTCATTCGTTAACCTTAAACGCTTTCTGAGTACAAAAATGACTCAAGCATCGCCGCTGGGTCGTTGGTCACTAGCGCCTCACCCACAAGCACAACATCTGCTCCGGCTTGACGGTAGTGAGCCACATCTTCAGCAGTTCTCACGGCTGACTCAGCTACTTTAATGACATCGCTTGGGAACAGGTGGACCAGTTCGCCGAATAGATCTCGGTTCGTTTCAAAGGTTGACAGGTCTCTGGCATTTACGCCGACCAAAAGAGATCCTGCATCCAACGCCATCTTTACTTCGTCCGCCGAATGGGTCTCAATAAATGCAGTCATGCCCAACTCTTCTGCAAATCTCTTTAGTCGAGTCAGCGTCTTGTAATCGAGTCCCGCAACTATGAGAAGCACAATGTCGGCACCATGGGCCCGTGCTTCGAGAATCTGATACTCAGTTGCAAGGAAATCCTTGCGGAGAAGGGGAATTGAGACCCTAGCTCGCACTGCATCGAAATCCAACAGCGAACCCTTGAAACGTCGCTCCTCGGTGAGGACACTGATTGCGGAGGCTCCATGATTGGCGTAGGTTTCGGCCAGGGTAGCTGGGTCAGGAATTGTTGCGAGCTCGCCCTTTGAAGGACTAGCTCTCTTGACTTCGGCCAGTATTTTGACTGAGCTACCAGGACTGAGAAACTTCAAGGCATCGAGTGCAGGTGGCATCTCGAGAGCGATTCGCTCCAGCTGTGCAGCGGAGACCAGCGCCTCTCTGGCATCAGCGTCCTGAAGGGAACCCGCATAGAGTTCCTCGAGCACTAGTGACTCTTAGTCTTTGAACCACCGACGCCAAAGCCAGCAAGCCTTAGCACCAATCCAACCAGCAACCCAGCTACTGCAAGCCCTGCGGAAGCGTACACCAGGGTTGGAATGTTCAACCAGTAGAACAAGGTACCTGCGGCAAATGCAATGATGATAATGATTACCGTGGTCCAAGATGCAACAGAGTTACCGTGACCAGGGTCAGTGTTGTCCGACATAGTCGCCTTCCTAAAGAATCCTAAAAATCTTACCAAGCAACATTGCTAGCGCTGTGCGTCCCAGAGTTCCACGGGGTCACTTGATTCACCATTGGCTGCATTTCTCTTGCCGGCACCTGGTTCGAACCTGCGCTGTTTGTCCTGCTTAGACCATTTTCTAGAAGCTATCGCGGCCCATAACGTGACTCCAAGCATGATTATCAATGCACCGAAAAACAACACGGGCCAGATAGATACTTGCGTATCGACCATGCCGTCGTGCATGAGACCCGTTCCATCGATGTGAATACCGGTGTGGTGCTCAATTTCGTCATTCAGCCCTGGAGGCGTCTTGGAGAACGAGCCTTGCAACAAGAACAGGACGACCTGCCCCGAGTTCACTAGAGTAAGCGCCCAGAGCAGAATCGTTCGGGTTAGGCCTGAGGTAAAAGCAACCGCCAAAATACCCGCGACCGACAACCACATAATTGAGTTCACAAAAGGCCAGGAATCAAGCCCAGTGGTAACCAATTTGTTTCGGTGCTCACCAACCTCAACCGCAGCTTCGTACCAGATTTGACCAGCAACGTAGAAACCGAATAAAGCCAGAGCCGACCAGATGACAAAGAACTTCAAGTGACCTCTCATTTATTCATCTCCTACCAGTCTCAGCGTGTTTGCCGTCGCAACGGCCCTGAGCGGAGCTCCGGCTTTATTCACCGTTTCTTGAAATTCACTCTCAGGTATGGAATCCAGAACCAAGCCAGCACCAGCCTGCACTGAAGCAACACCGTTGCGAATGAAAGCGGTTCGGATTGCGATAGCAAGATCGGCGTTCCCAGCGAAATCGAAATAGCCAACGACGCCACCGTAGATGCCTCTGCTAGCAACCTCGAGTTCATCGATGATTTCTAGCGCTCGAGGCTTGGGTGCACCCGAAAGGGTACCCGCGGGAAAAGTTGCCTTGAAGACATCAACCGCAGATTTGTTGGGCAGAATGATGCCCTCCACCGTTGACACGAGATGCATGATGTGGCTGTAGCGATGAACCTGCATGAACTCTGTTACGGAGACCGAGGTTGGTTCACATACCTTGGATAAATCGTTGCGCGCAAGGTCAACAAGCATTAGGTGCTCAGCTCGTTCTTTGGCGTCCCCAACAAGCTCCTCGGCAAGCGCTAAATCGAGTTCAAGATTGCCTCCACGAGGACGCGACCCAGCAATTGGGTGTGTAGTGGCCTTGCCATTCTGCACGCTGACGAGAGCCTCGGGTGAGCTACCAACGACTGAAAACGGACCGCTTTCGTCTTCGAAATTCAATAGGTACATGTACGGACTTGGGTTCAGTGCGCGCAAAACGCGATAGACGTCCAGAGGAGACGAGTGGCACTCAAGGTCGAATCTTTGAGACAGCACTACCTGAAATACATCTCCAATTCGAACGTAATTCTTGGCAATCTCAACTGCATCAAGAAAGTTCTGCTTGGGAACACGATACGACGGTTCGACAAGAACCGAGGAGTCTACTTCGGCAAGTCTGCTTGGGCTCGGCTCGAGCAATCCTTGACGCATCTCTGCGATTCTCGAAATCGCAGATTCATACTCCAAGCTGATGTCTAAGCCTTCGGTGATGAAGATGTTCGAAACCAAAAGTACACTCGACGTGTAGTGATCTAGGATGACAAGATCTCGGAACATCACCATTGCCAAAACTGGGGCTTCAAAATCTTTCTTAGGTGGATTCGGCAGATGCTCAATGAGGCGAATCATGTCCCAGCCAATCGAGCCAACTAGGCCATTAACCAATGGGGGTACCCCTGCAATAGGCTCCGAGGTCCAAGCTTGCTGGAGTTGGGCGAGCGCTTCAAGCGGGTCCTGTGAAAGTTCATGCGCAGGGTTAGGCAACGCCGTCTCGCCAGAACTCGAGATCCATCGAGTGCCCGAATCGTTGTGAAGGATCATTCCCCGATTGTTGACACCGACGAAACTGTAGCGAGCCCAAACACCTTGCTCAGCCGATTCAAGAAGGAAATTCCCTTTCTTATCAGCGGCGAGTTTCTCAAAAATCGACAAGGGGGTTTCGTTTCCAGCAAAAAGCGTTTGGATAACGGGGACAACCCTGTGGCGAGTCGAAAGATCCTTGGCTTGGGCAAGGGAAATGTTTATGGTCATTCTGGATCCCCGTTTTTAAATATGGTCTCGGTGTCAAAGCATGAGTCTGTTCCGTTGTGACAAGCCGGCCCTGCTTCCGAAACCTTGATAAGCAGAGTGTCACCATCGCAATCTAGTTCAATGCTTTGGATGACCTGAACGTTGCCCGACGTGGCACCCTTGTGCCAGAGCGACTGCCGACTTCGGGAAAAAAAGACTGTTTGTTCTGTTGCAAGACTCGTGCTGAGTGACTCTTGATTCATGTATGCAAGCATCAGAACCCTGCCGGATTTGGCACTCTGCACAATTGCTGGAACCAAGCCGTTCTGATCGAATTTGACCCGTGACATGTCAAACGTATTCATCGAATCTCAAATCCCGCCTGCGCTAGCTCGCCCTTGGCGTCAGCTATTGAGACAGACCCTTCGTGGAAAATGGAAGCGGCCAGGATGGCATCGGCTCCTGCCTTGGCTGCAACGGGGAAATCTCCTGCCTTACCAGCCCCACCCGATGCGATTACTGGAATAGGTGAGATCGCTCTTACTGCGCTAAGCATTTCAACATCAAAACCAGCTCTCGTGCCATCGGCATCGATGCTGTTGACAAGTAGTTCACCGGCACCAAGCTCTATGACCTTCTTTACCCAATCCAAGGCATCCAAATCTGTATCCTGTCTACCTCCGTGGGTGGTGACTACGAAACCCGAGGGGGTCTGACTGGACCGCTTCAAGTCCAATGAGATAACGAGTACCTGCGAACCGAAACGCGTTGAAATGCGGCTTAGCAATTCGGGGTCCGAGATACCGGCAGAACCAACGCTTACCTTATCCGCGCCAGCGCCGAGTAACTTGGCGACGTCTTCGGGGCTTCGAATCCCCCCTCCCACGGTCAGTGGAATGAAGACCTGTTCAGCACACTTGGTGACCAGGTTGTACATGGTGGAGCGATTCTCGACTGTTGCGTGAACATCTAGGAAGGTGAGTTCGTCTGCACCATCGTTGTAATAGCGACGCGCGAGTTCGATTGGATCACCGGCGTCGCGCAGGTTAAGAAAGTTGACACCCTTAACCACGCGCCCGTCGGCAACATCTAGGCAGGGTATGACGCGAATAGAGACAGACATGGTCTAGATGCGCGCAGCGTGAATTGCGCTTACCAAGATCGCTCTTGCACCTAGCTCGTAGAGTGCGTCCATCTTGCTGTTGGTTTCATTGGTTTTCACGAGTGCTCTAACGGCAACCCAATCCTGCTCACGAAGCGGAGAGATTGTTGGAGACTCAATACCCGGAGTGATCGCGGAAGCCTTTTCCACTAGCGCCGTCGGGCAGTCGTAGTCAAAAATGACATACTCGCGGGCAACCAGAACGCCCTGCATGCGTCGGAGCATCGTAGAGCTCGCAGATGCCTTACCGGGCGCCGAAATGAGATGGGCCGAGCTCTGCAGAATCACAGGACCAAAAATCTCAAGCCCGGCCTGACGAAGTGTGTTTCCAGTGGAGACCACGTCGGCAACTGCGTCGGCAACACCGAGTCTCACAGAAACTTCTACGGCGCCATCAAGTTGCACCAACGTGCAGGTGATGCCGTGCTGCCTGAGAAAGTCTTCTACCAAGTGAGGATAGGCAGTCGCGACCCTTTTCCCATTCAGGTCGGAAAGCTTGGCAAAGGCTCCGACAGGGCCTGCAAAACGAAAGGTACTGGCTCCAAAACCAAGATCTTCGACTGTTTCAGCTTGCGATCTGCTGTCTAGAAGTAGATCGAGTCCGGTAAATCCGGCATCGAGAGAGCCCGAACCCACGTACGTGGCAATGTCTCGGGGTCGTAGATAGAAAAATTCAATGTCGTTCTCGGCATCAACAATGTGAAGGTCCTTTGGGTCCCTACGAACCGCATAACCTGCCTCTTTGAGCATCGCGATGGCTGAATCCGACAAAATACCTTTGTTTGGTACTGCAACTCTCAACATAATTTTCGCTCGCTGCCTTAGAAATTCTTCTCGAGATCGGCAATAGAAATGCCCTTGGCGGTCATAAGCACCTGCAAGTGGTAAATCAATTGAGAAATTTCCTCAGCCGTGCGTTCATTTCCTTCGTACTCGGCAGCCATCCACACTTCTGCCGCCTCTTCGACGATTTTCTTGCCGATGGTGTGCACCCCGGCGTCCAGCCACTTTACGGTCTGAGATTCAGCTGGTCGGTTGGTTGCCTTTTCGCCGATTTCGGCAAAAAGTTGTTCGAAGGACTTCATGGTTATAGGTTACCGCCTACCACTAGGCATCGACGTGCTGCTAGTGAGAGTGAGCGAGACCTCTGCTCGCTAGATTCCTCAGAAGATCGATCTGCAGGTTCTTATCCGTAGCTTTAAAAACTGCGCTTCCAGCGACAAATGTGTCGGCACCGTGTTCCGCTACACGCTCGATGTTAGATTCGTCGATTCCGCCGTCTACCTGCAACCAAACATCTAGCTTTTCGCTGTCAATTCGCCTTCGAGCGGCTTTGACCTTTGAAAGTGTGCTCTCAATAAGGCGTTGACCGCCAAAACCCGGTTCGACCGTCATGATCAATAGCTGGTCAAACTCAGCAAGGATTTCCAGGTACGGTTCAACCTGAGTGTTCGGCTTTATTGCGATACCGGCCCTAGCTCCAATGGCTCGAAGAGTACGAGCGAGTTTTACTGGATCAGTAGCGGCTTCAGCATGGAAAGTAACCGAGTAGGCACCTGTTTCTGCATAGGACGGTGCCCACTTGTCGGCATCTGTGATCATGAGATGAATATCCAGCGGCCTCGGCGTAATCTCTTGCATTCTTGCAACCATGGGCTGTCCAAAGGTGAGATTTGGAACAAAGTGGTTGTCCATGACATCGATGTGGATGAGGTCGGCGGCGGAAATAAGGTTGAAATCACGCTCAAAATTGACAAAGTCGGCAGAGAGAATGCTGGGATTTACTCGTGCTGACATGTCTAAATCCTATTCTTGCGAATGAGAGCTATGAACATGGCGTCTGTTCCGTGAACATGTGGCCAGAGTTGAACGGTTCTTCTTGCCTGGCTCAGCCTAAGACGTTCATCCTGCGCGAGCGGTTTACTAATCTCGCCGAGAATTTCACTGGCATTGAGAAGTTCAAGCTTGTCTCCGAATTTCCTTTGCGCCCAAGAGACAAGAGCCGTTGTTTCGGCAGGGTGAGGAGAACAGGTTACGTACCCGAGAACGCCACCGGGTTTGAGTCCAGCCCAAGCGCTCGCGAACAGTTCTTCTTGAAGTTTCGCAAGCTGCGGAACATCGGACTGCTGCTTGCGATATCTGGCTTCTGGACGCCTTCTCAGCGCACCGAGACCCGTGCACGGTGCGTCGAGCAAGATTCTGTCAAACGCTTCAGGCGCGTCTTCGCCAAGGTCTCTACCGTCGCCGGTGCGAACGTAAACCTGCGGGTTAACATTTCGTAGCGCCTGTTTTACCAGTTTTGCGCGGTGCGGAAGCAATTCGTTGCAAACCAAATTAGCCCCTTGCTTGCGCGCAATGGCAGCCAGCAGTGCGGCCTTGCCGCCAGGACCGGCACATAAGTCCAACCACTCCTCCTGTGGGCCCGATGTTTTGGCGGGAGCAGCAACCAGGGCAAGCGCTGCCAGCTGAGAGCCCTGATCCTGGACTCTAACAAGTCCATCACGCACAGACCTCAAAGAGGCCGGGTCGCCATCTGGAAGTTCGCCGCCAATAGGGCTAACTCCACCGATAACAGCACCTTCGCGGTACAAATCCTCGACCTCGGCGAGCCCAGGCAAGGCAACCAGGTTCACAAGTGGAGCCTGATTATCCGCGGCTAGGTACGCTTCGATCTCGTTCTGGCGCCCGTCTTGTCGAAGTGACTCAACTAAAGCGCGAACTACCCATTCCGGATGCGAATAGGTCACCGACAATCGCTCAACATCAGATCCGGCAGTTTTGAGCACAATCGCCAGCCACTCGTCGCGTGACTTTTCGGAAACCCTTCTCAGTACGCCATTTATAAAACCGGTGAGACTCGCACGCAAGACCCTTTTGGCAAGGTCCACCGTTTCACTCAGAGCCGCATGGCTTGGGACTCGCATACCAAGTAGCTGGTGACATCCAAGTTCCAAGACAAGCCTGGCCCTGTCGTCAATAGCACCGATGTCTCGGCCGGCGCATTTTGCGATGATGCGGTCGTAAAACAGGGCATTTCGGAGAGTGCCAAAAGCAAGTTCCTGCGCGAAGCCGCTGTCTCTGCCATCGAGGTTCGCTTTGTCTAGAAGCCGAGGAAGCAGCAGATTAGCGTAGGCGCCCTCCTCCTCAACCGCCAACATTAGGTCGTAGGCAACTCCTCTGGCAGTCTTAGGCGTTTCAGCCATTGTCGGCCTCCAGATCAAATTGCGTTGACTTGTTTGACAAGCCGCGATACCAATCGGCGGCGGCCATTACGTTCTTACCTGACGGTTGTACCTGAATTAGCTCAATGAGGTCAGTGCCTCCGCAGGCAACCAAAACTTTTCTGTCGAAGAAGAGAACAGTGCCTACAGACGGATGCGTAACGTCTACTTGGGTAAGGACAGGCCCGACGTGCGATAGGGCGCGAGCAGCCAAGATACGGATCGGCAAACCGCCTAGCAATGTAAAAGCCACGGGCTCAGGGTTTAGAGCTCTCACTAGGTTTTGGATGGCTACTGCGGATTGACGCCAATCCACACGAGCCGACTCTCTCGATATCTTCCCGGCAGCTCTTGCCCTGCCTTGTCCTTGTGGCACGGGGGCGCCGATCTCGGCTGCAATACGCGGCAGTTGTTCCGAGAGCAAAGAGGCACCCAAAACGGTAAGGCGTTGGAGTAGCTCGCCCGAGTTTTCATCTGGGCTAATGGTCGTTCTCACATTTCCATAGACCGGACCCGTATCCAAACCCTCGTCGATTTGAAATAACGAGACCCCGGTTTCCGAATCGCCGGCCATGATTGCATGCTGTACCGGAGCTGCTCCTCGCCAATCGGGAAGGACGCTGTAGTGAAGATTTATCCATCCCTTGGGCAGCGCCCCGAGTGCTTCTTTGGAAAGGATCGCACCATAGGCAACCACGACAGCCAAATCAGGTTTTAGCAAAAGAACTTCGTCTAGGACGCTGCGTGTGACTCTTGACGCTTTGATTATCGGAAATCCGAGTTTTTCCGCTTCAATTGCCACCGGAGACGGCGTGATAACCCGCTTGCGTCCGACTGCTGCGTCTGGTCTGGTCAGTACTCCAACTATTTGATAAGGGAGTGTTGACAGCAGTTCAAGCGTTTTGGCGGCGTTGGCAGGAGTCCCCGCGAATAAGATTTTCAAAGTTGTGGCGCGCCTTTCCGCGTCTAGACTACCTCGGGGTCGTCCATTTTGATCTTGACCAGGCGGGTGGTACGACCGGTCTTAGCGCTGGTACCTACGTTTCCTGCACTGATTTTCAAGCTTCGAGCCCGTAGCTCCTTTGCCAAAACGTTCCCAACGGCGTAATCGAATCTAATCAAGTAGCGGTCTTGGTCCTGACCGAGTGAGAATGGGCCTAGTACCTCAAATTTCCCGCGACCCGCATCGATGGCGTCAGCCAAGCCGTGAATCATAGAGTTCAGAAGCTCGAGTGGGCCTGTTACTGAGGCAAAACGAATGGCCGGTGGAAAACCAAGTTCACGTCTGGTGTTCAGCTCACGTTGGGCGAGCTGGATTTGCTTCCAAACGGCAAAGTCCCGAGCGAGCGAATCCGGGAAACCCACGGCAATAATCTGCCCTTCAACGGAAACCATTGAGCAAGCATTAGCCCAATTCCTAACAGCGTATTCAGAGGCCCTTAGAGTGTCCTTGGCCAAAGCACGATTGGCATCGAGCAAGACCACGAGTGCGTAACCGCCTGCAACTCGGGGTTCACATCCGGCAGTTGCGACCACCAGTTTTTTGCCGGGTGAAACGTCCATGACCCTTTTGTCATGTGTGCTTTCTATGACTTGCACGCCTGGAAAACTTTTGCCGAGTTCGCTTGCGGTCCGACTACTACCTGCAGAACCCATGCGAAGTTCAGAGGATCCGCAATCGAGACAGTTATAAGAGAGCGCTAGTGCCGAGCACCATCGGCATTTTGTAGCTCCGTCTGACGCGGTAAAGAGTGGGCCGTGGCAAGAGCCGCAAATGGCTCGAGATTGGCAGCCGTTGCAGTAAAGGGATTGCGTGTGACCCGTGGCGGAAACCTGTACCAGTACCGAGCCACCACTCTCAAAAGCCTTTCTAGCCAAACCATAGGTTGTCGAGTCGATGCGTGCCTGCGTCTTGGTGGCAATGATCCGTGGTGGCGCAAATGAGCTCTCAGACTCATTGAGATAGCCAATTTGCACAAGTCGCTGTATCTCGGCACTTCGGCTGTGCCCAGCAAAGAGCAGGTTGCAGTCTTGAAGCCGCTGTCTCATCAGCGCCACTTCTCGGGTGTGGATGTAGGGCGCCGCTGTCTCATGCAGATTCTGATCCAGGTCATCCCAGAGCATAATGCTTCCCAAATTCCTAACAGGAGCCCAGATCGCAGCGCGTGACCCCACAACTACTACAGGTTCCCCAGATAGTGTCTTCAGGAAGGCGCTGTAACGCATAGACGGAGTCTGCTCGCTAGAGAAGTTGGCAACTCTGTCGGATAAACCAAACGCGTCGACCGTTTTCAAGAGGTCATCGATGTCTCGGTAATCGGGAACTACGAGGATGCTCGACTTTCCCAGGGCAAGTTGCTCGATGGCGGCTGCCACGAAATGTAAAGACCAGAAAGGCGCACTGACCTCTTGATCTTTAGCCTCAGTCAGACTCCGGAGACTCAACCGCCGAGGCTCTGCCAAGACCGCAATCTTTCCGTGATAGGTAGACAGCTTCCCGCGAAAACTAATCTCGGGAAGGTCCAAGTCATGGAAACGGCTGTGGAAATCTGATTCCACTTGTTGCTCTAACCATTTTGTTTCGACCCGAACAGAGCGCTTTGGGATAGCCAGCTTTAGAACCTCGAACAAGGATGAACACTGCCGGTCCGCGACTGCCCTTGCCAACTCGTAAATCTGAGGCTGTAATACAGGCACAGTGGAGACGCATGAATCTATGTCACTCAGTTTGGAACTGAAGTCCGAACTAGCGGAGCAGCTGACCACTAAACCCGAGACTAATTTTGCTGCCCTGCCAAATGGAACCATGACCCTGACTCCAACAGCGACTTGATCCTTCAAATGGCTTGGAACGGAGTAGTCGAAAAGCCTGTCGAGCTGTGGAACCGGACTTTCAATTGCGACCGAGGCAACTGCCGAGTGGTCCATGAGTTTTAGAGGGCGTTCTGCAGTTCGCTGACTCGGTTGGTGAGCTCCCAAGTGAATTCAGGTAACTCGCGCCCGAAGTGGCCGTACGCCGCTGTTTTTGCATAGATTGGTCGCAGCAAATTGAGTTCATCGATTATGGCCTTGGGCCTCAGATCAAAAACGCTGTTGATGGCTCGTTCAATTGCCGCAACTGGCACCTTGTTGGTGTCAAATGTCTCCACGTATACAGCAACTGGTTTAGCAACACCGATTGCATACGCCACCTGAACTTCGGCTCGATCGGCTAAGCCTGCCGCGACTACATTCTTTGCCACCCAACGCATGGCATAAGCCGCAGAACGATCCACTTTGGAAGGATCCTTGCCGCTGAACGCTCCTCCGCCGTGACGACTTGCCCCGCCGTAGGTATCAACGATGATCTTGCGTCCGGTTAGGCCCGCATCACCCATGGGTCCGCCAATTTCGAATCGGCCAGTTGGGTTGATGAAGAACTTGGTCTCGGATAAGTCGAGACCCGTTTCCTGCAAAATTGGGTTTATTACAGTGCTACGCATTACCTCGCGAAGGTCTTCGAGCTCAATTCCGGGATTGTGCTGGGTAGACAGAACAACTGCTGCCACCGACTTAGCTACTGCCTTTTCGTAACCAATGGTTACCTGAGTCTTGCCATCGGGGCGAAGAAAATCGACCTCACCAGATTTGCGAACATAAGCAAGACGTTCTGCAAGACGGTGAGCTGTGTGGATTGCGACAGGCATGAGGCTGGGGGTCTCGTTGGTTGCGTAACCGAACATTAGCCCCTGATCACCAGCGCCTTGGGAGTCAAGCGGATCCATGGAGCCGCTCTCTCTGATCTCGAGTCCGGAATCAACGCCCTGAGCAATATCGGGAGATTGCTGACCAATAGAAACCGAGACTCCGCAGCTGTCGCCATCGAAGCCAATTTGCGAGGATGTGTAGCCGATTTCTCGAATCT